>JAWOGY010000179.1:0-30354 GCA_046496425.1 Vicinamibacterales bacterium | reverse complement strand
GCCGACCCTGGCTCCGCCGACCTGGCCACGCTTTATGCCCGCCAGCACCTCGTGGTCGTCTCGCGGGCCGCGCGCATCGACCCGCCCGTCGCGCCGGTGTACACGCACGTGAAAGACCCGGAGGGGCTCCGCCGGACGACCGCGGAGGCGCGCGCGCTGGGATTCTTCGGCCGCTCGTGCATCCACCCGTCGCAGGTCCCTGTCGTCAACGAGGCGTTCACGCCCCGGCGCGAGGAGATCGAGGCGGCCCGCGCGGTCCTCGACGCCTGGAACGACGCGCGCGCCCGCGGCATCGGCGCCATCGCACTGCCCGGCGGCCAGTTCGTCGACGAGGCCGTCGCCCGGCGCGCGCGCGCCGTTGTCGCCCTTGCCGATGCCCTCGAGAAAGGATCCGTCGATGGCTGAGTCGACACCGCTGGACCCGCTCTGGGACCGGTTCGCCGGGGCCCGCATCTTCGACCTCGCGCAGCCCCTCGAACACGGCATGCCCGTGTCGCCGAACCACCCGGGCTACAAGATGGCGCTGCAGCGGCGCCACGGCGACATGGTGCGCGCCGACGGCGGCTCGGCGTCGAACGAGATGATGCTGCTCGGCGGGCACACCGGGACGCACATCGATGCGCTGTGCCACGTGTCCCACCAGGGCAGGCTCTTCGGCGGCCACGACGCGGCGGCGGCGCAGGTCGGCGGCCGGTTCAACGTGCACGGGGTCGAGACGATCCCGCTGATGTTCTGCCGCGGCGTCGTGCTCGACATCGCCGGCCTGCACGGCGTGCCCGTGCTGGCGCCCGGCACGCCGATCACGGCGGGGGATCTCGAGCGGGCGGCCGACCGGCAGGGCGTCGAGGTGAGGGCGGGCGACGCGGTGCTCATTCGCTGCGGATGGCCGGCGCACTGGAAGGATCCCGAGACCTTCGTCGGGCATCACCACGGCGTGCCCGGGCCGGACGAGAGCGCCGCCGCGTGGCTGGCGGACCGCCGGGTCCGCCTGACCGGCGCGGAGACGATCGCCTACGAGTGCATCTACCCCGAGCGCGGCCACGCGCTGCTGCCCGTGCACCGGATGCTGCTCGTCGAGCACGGCATCCACATCGTCGAGGTGCTGAACCTGACGGAGCTGGTGAAGGAGAGGATCCACGAGTTCCTGTTCGTCGTGACGCCGCTGAAAGTCGTCGGTGCGACCGGCGTGCCCGTCCGGCCCGTGGCGGTGGCGGGATGAGCGCGTCGCCGGCGCCCACGCCGCTGCAGGCCCTGTCGGCGTTCTCGGCCGGGGTGCGGTTCGAGGCCCTGCCGCCCGAGGTGGTCGAGAGCTTCACGCACCGCGTGCTCGACACGCTGGGCATCTGCTTCGCCGCGACGGCGCTCGACACGAGCGGCATGGCCACGCGCGTCGCCGCGGCGTGGGGCGGGCCCGGTGAGGCGACCGTTCTCGGGCACCCCGACCGGCTGCCCGCCGCCGCTGCCGCGTTCGTCAACGGCGTGCTGGCGCATTCGCTCGACTACGACGACACGCACCTGCCGTCGGTCCTTCATCCGAGCGCGTCGATCGTGCCGGCGGCGCTGGCCGTCGGCGAGGCGACCGGGGCGTCGAGCCGCGACGTCGTCGCCGCGGCCGCCGCGGGCTACGAGATCTGCATCCGGACCGGCATGGCCGGCTACGACCGCACGCTCGGCAACTCGGTGTTCTTCGAGCGCGGGTGGCATGCCACCTCGATCTGCGGAACGCTCGCGTGCGCCGTGGTGGCGGCGAAGCTCTACGGCCTCGGGGCCGACGGCATCGGCCACGCCCTCGGCATCGCAACCTCGATGGGCTCCGGCATCATCGAGGGCAACCGCGCCGGCGGATCGGTGAAGCGCATGCACTGCGGCTGGGCGGCCCACGCGGGCATCGTCGCGGCCCAGATGGCCGCCGCCGGATTCACCGGGCCGGTGTCCGCGCTGGAAGGGCGGTTCGGGTTCTACCAGGCCTTCTGCGGCGGCGTGTTCGACGCGGCGGAGCTGACGGGCGGGCTCGGCGAGGTCTGGTGCCTCCCGGGCATCTTCTACAAGCCCTACCCGGCGAATCATTTCACGCACGCCGGCATCGACGCGGCGATCCGGCTGCGCTCCACGGTGGCGCTCGACGAGATCACGGACATCGAGCTCGGCGTCCCGACGCCGACCGTGCGGACCATCGGCGAACCGGCCGCGCTGAAGGCGCGGCCGCAATCTGGCTACCACGCCCAGTTCAGCGGGCCGTTCACCGTGGCGGCCGCGCTCCTCGGCGGCGGCGGCCTCGGCCTCGCGCTCGACGATTTCACCGACGCGCGCGCGCGCGACCCGCGCTACCTGGATCTGGCTGCCAAGGTACGGGTCGTCGGGCACCCCGACTGTGACGCCGTGTTCCCGAACCAGTTCCCGGCCGTGCTGACCATCCGCACGGCGGACGGGCGGGCCCACGAGGCGCGCGTCATGGCCAACCGCGGCGGGCCGCAGAATCCCCTGAGCGTCCAGGAGTTGACGGTCAAGTTCATGGCGAACGCGACGCGGGTGATGGGCGCGGCCGAGGCGCGCGCCACGGCCGAGGCCATCGTGAACATGACCGAACGCCCGCTGAAGAGCGTGCTCGGAAGAACGGCGATGATCGGCGAACCGGCCTTAAGATGAACCGGCCGGCGATGTCCGCCGGCTCACATCGGAGGCGACAACGTGGCGAAACGACAGGCCGACACGCCGGCAGTCAACGGGCGGACCGCGACACCCGCGTTCGTGGATCGCAGCGTTCCGCTCTACTACCAGCTCGCCAATCTGCTCACCGAGAAGATTGTCTCGCGCGAGCTGCTTACCGGCGACCGCCTGCCGACCGAGGTGGAACTGGTCGAGCAGTACGGCATCAGCCGGATCACGGTGCGGCAGGCGCTCAGGCTGCTCGAGGAAGAGGGCCTGATCCGCCGCGAAGTGGGGCGGGGCACGTTCGTCACCGACTACCGGCCGTTCACCGGGGGCCTGAAGGTGGAGGGCTCGCTCGAGGACGTCATCTCGCTCGGGCAGAACCCGGTCAAGGTGCTGTCCGTGCAGACGGTCAAAGCGGGACCGGATGACGCCGAGAAGATGGGCATCAATCCGGGCGATGCGATCGTCAGGGCGACGCGCATCCGGCTCTACCACGACCAGCCGTACAGCTACATCGTCAACGATCTTCCGGCGGAGATCGGCCGCCGGTTCTCCAGGAACGACTGGAAGGGCGTGGTCCTGAAGACCATCGAGGAGAAGCTGAAAATCCCGCTTCGCGACGCGGAACAGACCGTCCGGGCGTCGCTGGCCGACGGGACGCTGGCGCGGCTGCTGGAGACCAAGATCGGCGCGCCGCTCCTGGCGGTCGAGCGCGTCGTGCGGACCGACCACCGGCGGGTGGTCGAGCGCGTCCGCATCCACTACCGCAGCGACATCTACGCCATGAAGGTCCACCTGAGCCGGGGCGACAAGCCGGAACACCAGTGGGCCTTCGCGAGCAGGCCGAAATCCAGATAGAGGAGGCGTCGGATGAGTCGATACGACCTCGTGATTCTGAACGGAACCGCCGTGCTGCCCGGGCTCGGGCCGAAGCGCATGGATATCGGCGTCAAGGACGGCAGGATCGCGGCCATCGCCGGGAGCCTGCCGCCGGCCGAGGGCGCGGACGTGATTGACGCGCGCGGCCGGCTCGTGCTGCCAGGCGCGGTCGACTCGCACAGTCACATCGGCATCTACAGGCCGTTCAGCGAGGACGCCCTCTCCGAGTCGACCTCCGCCGTCGCGGGCGGCACGACGACGATGATCAGCTACTTCCGGACCGGGTCGCACTACCTGAACAAGACCGGGTCGTACCGGGAGATCTTCCCCGAGGTGCTGACGCTCTCCGACGGGCGGTTCCGCTGCGACTACTCGTACCACGTCGCGCCGATGACCAACGGCCACCTCGACGAGATGGAGTGGCTCGTCGACCAGGGCGTCGGCTCGTTCAAGCTGTACATGTTCTACAAGTCGTTGACCCTGTCCTCGGACTCGACCAAGGGCAGGGAATACACGATGTCGGACGACTACGACCTGGGTTACCTCTACGAGATCATGGAGCGGGCCGCGGCGCTCTCGAAGGCCCGGGGGAAGCGCATCTCCCTCAGCCTCCACTGCGAGAACCCCGAACTCATCCGCACGTTCATCGCCAGGATCAAGGCGCAGGGGCTGACGGGCCTCGAGGCGTACAGCAGGGCCAGGCCGACGCTCAGCGAGGAACTGGCGATCGAAGAGGCCGTCGTCCTGTCGCACGCGGCCGGCTGCGCGGTCAACCTGCTGCACCTGTCGAGCGGCCCGGCCGTCACCAAGGGCATCGAGGTCAAGCGCCGGTACCCGGGCGACGACATCCTGCTCGAGGCGACGCTCCACCACCTGATGCTCAACTGGGAGAACGCCGGCGGGTACACGGCGAAGGTCAACCCGCCGATCCGCACGAGGCAGGACCAGGAGGTGCTGTGGGCCGCCGTGAAGAACGGCGACATCGCGACGGTCGTGAGCGACCATGCGTGCCTGACGAAGGACAGGAAGGAAGGCGACTTCTGGGCCGCCTGGCCCGGGTTCGGCGGCACCGGCATGCTCTACCCGGTGCTCCTCTCGGAGGGCGTCCTCAAGCGGGGGCTCCCGCTGGAGCGCGCGGTGGATCTGGTCGCCGCGAACCCCGCGCGCTACTTCGGCCTCTACCCGAAGAAGGGCGCGATCGCGATCGGCAGCGACGCCGACGTCGCCATCGTCGACCTCGAGACGCCGCGCACGGTGACGGCGGCGTCGCTCCATTCGGCGCAGGACTTCACGCCGTTCGAAGGCGCGACGCTCAGCGGCTGGCCGGTGATGACGCTGCTGCGCGGGCGGGTCGTCTTCACGGGCGGCGAGCCGCACGGCGCGCCCTCGGGCGCGTTCCTGAGGCGCAGCTAGGCGGGGCGCGAATCCGATGCAGCGCCATTTCTACGGCTGGGTCATCGCGGGCTGCGCGTTCTTCACGCTCCTGGTGACGAACGGGCTCACCTTCGCGGGCATCACGGTGTTCGACGAGTCGATGCTGCGCGAGTTCGGCTGGAGCCGCGGCACGCTCAAGTTCCGCGACCTGCTGACCATGGGGCTCGCCGGCCTCCTGTCGCCGCTGGCCGGCGCCATCGCCGACAAGTACGGCGTGAAGTGGCTGATGGCCGGCGGCGCCGCCCTGCTGGGCGTCGCGCTGGTCGCCTACGGGCAGGTCGGCTCGGCCCTGCAGATGTATCTCGTGCACGTGATGTTCGCCGTTGTCCTGGCCAGCTGCGGGATCGTGATGGCGGTCATCCTCGTGTCGCGGTGGTTCGTGAAGAAGCGGGGCACCGCGACCGGCATTGCGATGGTTGGCACCAGCATGGGCGGCGCGCTGTTCCCGGCCCTCGGCGGCCTGCTTGTCGGCCCCTACGGCTGGCGGTCGAGCCTGACGATGTACGCCATCTTCCCGGCCGTCCTGCTCGTCGTGATCCTGGTGCTTGTCCGGGAGCGTCCCGCCGACATGGGCCTCGAGCCGCTCGGAGCGGGCGAGGCGTCGCGCGGCGGCGGCGCGCCGGAAGGCCTCGACTACCGCGAGGCCGTCCGCACCCGCACGTTCTGGCTGATTGCCGCCGCCGGCTCGATGACCTTCTACGCCATTCTCGGGATCTCGGCCCACCTGTTCCTCCACCTGCGCGGCCAGGGCTTCGACGTGCCGACGGCGGCCCGGGGCCTGTCGTGGATGTTCCTCATGGGACTGGTGGGCAAGTTCCTCTTCGGCTACCTGGCGGACCTGTTCGATCACAGGCGCGTGCTGCTCGTGAACCTCGGCATCATGTTCGCCGGCAGCCTGGCGCTCGCCTCGATGAACACGAACCTCTTCTGGCCCTTCGTGATCGCCTTCGGCCTCGGCTGGGGCGGCATCTACACGCTGCTCCAGCTGCTGACGATGGATGCGTTCGGCCTGAAAGCGGCGGGCCGGGTGCTCGGCACACGGACCGTGCTGGACGCGATCGGCGGAGGCCTCGGCCCGTGGGTGACGGGCTGGCTCTTCGATCGGACCGGCAGCTACCAGGTGCCGTTCCTCGTCGTGAGCGTGCTCATCCTGGTGACGTTCTTCTCGTCGATGGCGCTTCGCATGACACCGTCTCCGGCTCACGGCCCGGCAGCGGGCCGGGCGTAGCCGGCGACCCGCGGGAAACAGGGAGGACGCATGGCAACGAATCTGAGGGGGGTCCGCAGGGGCTACGCGGACATCGGCGGCGGCCAGCAGATGTACTACGAAACGATGGGGTCGGGGTACCCGCTGATCCTGCTGCACCAGTCGTGGTGGAACAGCTTCGAGTTCGAGCACGTGATCCCGCTGCTCGCCAGGAAGTACACCGTCTACGCGTTCGACACGCTGGGGTTCGGCTTCTCGCCCGCGGCGCCGGAGTGGTGGGAGTTCTCGGACTTCACCGACTCGGTCGTCCGGGCCATGGACGCGCTCGGCATCAAGAAGGCGCACTTCGGCGGCATGCACACGGGCGCGCTGCTGATGGCCGACCTGGACGCGCGGCACACCGAGCGGTGCGACGCGATGTGCTACGGGGGCCTTGCGATCTACGACGAGGCGCTGCGCAAGAAGAAGTACGCGTTCCGCCGGATGATCGGCCAGAACCAGGCGCCCTACGTCAAGGTGCTGCAGCCGGGCGACGTCATCGGGCACGAGGGGGCGCTGCTCCAGCGGAAGGCCGACGGCTCGCACATGATCGAGTACTGGATGGAGCAGGTGCGGGAGAACCCCGACTCGAAGCTCGAGTACATCCAGCGCGCGACGATCGCGAACCTGCTGCACTACGACAAGGGCGGCGCCGACGGGCTCACCGTGCTGCTGGGCTTCGACCTGAAGCGGGCGCTGAAGTTCTGCACCAGGCCCTGCCTGCACCTCATCGGCAGCCGGGACGTCGTCAAGAAGCCGATTTTCGAGACGATCGTGCAGGCGGCCGGGTACATGAAGTCGAAGGTGAAGCGGTTCAAGGTGATCTACGGCGCGGGCATCATGGGGTGGCTCGACTGCCCGCAGGAATACGCGCAGGCCTGCCTCGAGTTCCTCGAGGACCCGGAGGCGTACGTCGGGACGACCGGCCACGAACTCGATCTCGCCATGAAGGAGTACCTGCTGATGGTGCCCGGAGAGACGGAGTTCACCGATTACAACCGGTACCCGGACTCGAAGCCCGCCCGGCGCAAGCGGTAGGACGTGGGGCCGGGCGCCGCGAGGGGCCCGGCCCCGGGAGACAACGCGTATGGACTGGAAATCGATCTACGAGAGCCGGCGGTGCTCTCTGGACGAGGCCGCCGCCCAGGTCAAGTCCGGCGACCGGGTGATCCTCGGCTCGGCGTGCGGCACGCCGGAGGACCTGATTGACGCGCTCCTGAAGCGCGCCGGCGACCTGCGCGACGTCGAACTGGTGGCCTTCGTGTCGACCGGCCGGAGCGTCTACGCGCAGCCGCAGTACGCGAAGGCGTTCCGCCACAACGGCTTTTTCGTGGCGCCGACCACCCGGAAGGCGGTCGACGAGGACCGCGCGGACTTCTCGGCGAGCAACTTCGGCACCTTCCCCCGGCTGCTGTCGGAGGGCGACCTGCCGTGCGACGTCGCGATGATCACCGTGACGCCGCCCGACAAGGTCGGCAACTGCAGCCTGGGCATCTCGGTGAGCTACGACTTCTCGGCGGCCAGGGCGGCAAAGAAGGTCATCGCCGAGGTGAACCCGAACATGCCCTTCACGCTGGGCTACTCCAGCCTGCACGTGTCGGAGATCGATCATTTCGTCTGGACCGAGCGGCCGATCGTCACGGCACCGCGGCCGGAACTGAACGACGCCGAGCGGAAGATCGGCGGCTTCTGCGCCAGCCTGATCAGGGACGGCGACTGCCTGCAGCTCGGGTACGGGGCGCTGCCGGAGGCCGTGCTGGGCTTCATGGGGGACAAGCGCGACCTCGGCATCCATTCCGAGATGATCTCCGACGGCGTGATGCACCTCGTCGAGCAGGGCGTCATCACCGGCGCCCGCAAGAACTTCAGGAACCGGAAGATCGTGATCACCTTCGCGATCGGGACGCGGGAGTTCTACGACTGGATCCACCTGAACTCGATGGTCGAGATGCACCCGGTCGAGTACATCAACGACCCCGCCGTCATCGGCCTGAACGACAACATGGTGTCGATCAACTCCGCGCTCTCTGTGGACCTGCTGGGCCAGGCCGCGGCCGACATGATGGGCGCGCGGCAGTACTCCGGCGTGGGCGGGCAGGTGGAGTTCGTCCGGGGCTGCCGCGCGTCGAAGGGCGGGCGCAGCATCATCGCCCTCGCCGCCGCCTCGTCGGACGGCACGATCTCGCGCATCGTGCCCGCGATGGCGCAGGGGCAGGCCGTCACGACGTCCCGCAACGACATCGATTACGTGATTACGGACTACGGGATCGCGCACCTGCGCGGCCGGACCGTCAAGGAGCGGGCGCGGATGCTGGTGGAGATCGCCGCGCCGCAGTTCCGCGACTGGCTGCGCGAAGAGTTCCAGCGGATCTACGGGCGCGATTGCACGAAGTGAGGCCGACATGAGCCTGCCGCCGTTCGAATACCTGGCCCCGACGAGCACCGCCGACCTGGCGGGCCTGCTCGCCATGCACCGTGAAAAGTGCCGCATTCTCGCGGGCGGCACGGACCTGGTCAACTGGATGGCCGAGAAGATCTACAGGCCGGACTACGTCATCGACCTCCGCAGGCTGCCGCTCGCCGGGATCGCGTACGAGCCGGGCCGCGGGCTGGCCATCGGGGCCGCCACGACCATCGAGGCGATCGAGCGGTCGCCCGTCGTCCGGCAGTTCTCTCCCGCGCTGTCCCAGGCGGCGGGCCAGATCGGGTCGCCGCAGATCCGCGCCATGGCCACGATCGGCGGCAACTGCTGCAACGCGTCGCCGTGCGCGGACATGCCGCCCCCGCTCGTCGCGCTGGGCGCGACCGTGGTGCTGACAAGCGCCGGCGAATCGCGCGAGCTCCCCCTCGAGTCGTTCATCACCGGCAACCGCCAGACCGCGATCCGGCCGGACGAGTTCCTCGAGCGCATTCTCGTGCCAGACCCCTGGCCGCACTCGGCCTGCCGGTACGCGCCCTTCGGCCTGCGCGCGGCGCAGGAAATCGACATCGCGAGCGTGGCCGTCAACGTCGCCGTCGATCCGGCGACGGGCCTGATCTCGCAGGTTCGCATCGCCATGGGGGCCGTCGCGCCCTTTGCCATGCGCGCCGCGCAGGCCGAGGCGCTGCTTGTCGGCCGCGAGCCGTCGGCCGCGGCCGTCGACGAGGCGGCGGCGCAGTGCGGCCGCGAGTGCCGCCCGATCGACGACCTGCGGGCCTCGGCGTCGTACCGCCGCCACATCGCCGGCGTCCTCGCGCGGCGGGTGCTGCGGGACGCGCTCGCGGCCATCACCGGCTGAGCGGGACGGAGAATCGCCATGAAACGCGTCATCGAACTCAGCATCAACGGCAACGCCTACGACGCCGTGATCAGCCCGCAGGACCTGCTGATCGACGTGCTGCGGCAGAAGCTGGATCTCACCGGCACGAAGAAGGGATGCGGCCAGGGCGACTGCGGCACCTGCACGGTCATCATCGACGGCAAGCGCGCGCTGGCGTGCCTCACCCTCGCGATCGCCTGCGAGGGCCGCCGGATCCTGACCATCGAGGGCATGGAGCGGGAGGGCGTCCTGCACCCGATCCAGCAGGCGTTCATCGACAAAGGCGCCGTCCAGTGCGGCTTCTGCACGCCCGGCATGGTGATGTCGGCCAAGGCACTGCTCGACGAGAACCCCGCGCCGACGGACCACGAGATCAAGCTCGGGATCTCCGGGAACCTCTGCCGCTGCACAGGCTACGTGAAGATCGTCGACGCGGTACGGGACGCCGCCGCGCATCTCCAGGCGGACGCGGACACCGGGAAGGGGGCATAGCGATGTCGGGCAACGGCCAGCGGTTCAACGTCATCGGCAAGAGCCTGCCCCGGGTCGAAGGCGCGGACAAGGTGCGCGGGAAGTCCATCTTCACCGACGACATGAAGCTCCCGGGGATGGTGTACGGAAAGATCGCGCACAGCACGGTGGCCCACGCCCGGATCGTGCGGGTGGACACCTCGAAGGCGGCGCTTGTCCCCGGCGTGCTGGCCATCATCACGGGCGACGAGTGCCAGAAGCCGTACTCGGTGAACAACTACAAGCCGAGCGAATGGGCCCTCGCCCGCGGCAAGGTCGTGTACTACGGCGAGGGCATCGCCGCCGTCGCCGCCCTCGACGAGGCCACCGCCGAGCGGGCTGCCGGCCTCATCGAGGTCGAGTACGAGGAACTGCCCGTCCTGCTCGACCCGCGGGAGGCGCTCGACCGCGACGACGCCCGCATCCACGACTGGGCCGAGCGCAACATCGGCTACGAGGGCGTGCAGCAGTTCGGCGACGTGGACGACACGCTCGAGACGTCTCCGCACGTCGTCGAGAACAGCTTCTACTCGTCGTACACGCACCCCGGCTTCCTCGAGCCGCAGTCCACGCTCGCGGATTTCAACACCGGCACCGGATTGCTGACCGTCTACACCTGCAACCAGCTGCCGCACTACCTGCAGCAGACCATCGCCCGCACCATCGATCACCAGATGGAGAAGATCCGCATCGTCATTCCCACGGTGGGCGGCGCGTTCGGCGGCAAGACCGAGGCCACGCCGTCGTGCCTGGTGGCGTGCCTGTTGAGCCGGAAGCTCGGTCGGCCGGTGAAGATCACTTACACGCGCGAGGAGGTCTTCCACCAGAACAAGGGCCGCCACCCGGCACACATGACCATGAAGATGGGGTTCGACGAAGAGGGCCTCATCACGGCGCTGGACTTCGACTGCCTGCTCGACGGCGGAGGCCACAGCAGCTGGGGTTTCGTCGTGATGTGGTTCATCGCCGCGCTCACGCACCTGCCCTACAAGCTGCCCGTCGTGCGGTACAGGGGGAGGCGCGTCTACACGAACAAGCCCACGCCGGGCGCGCAGCGCTGCCTCGGCGGCGTGCAGGTGCGGATCGCGTTCGAGAGCATGCTCGACATGGGGGCGGCCGAAGCCGGCATCAACCCCTACGAGATCCGGATGCGCAACGCGGTCGAGACCGGCTACAAGGGGCCGACGGTGATCGAGGTGCGGCACGCCGAGTTCAAGAAGTGCCTCGAATCGGTGGCGCGGCGGTCGGGCTTCGTGGAGAAGTACGGCAAGCTGCCCTACGGCCGCGGCATCGGCATGGCCGGCGGGCACTACAGCACGGGAGGCGCCTTCCTGCTGTACCCGAGCTTCCGGCCGCACTCGACGGCCCACATCCGCGTCGACACCGAGGCCGGCGTGACGCTCTTCATCGGCGCGACCGCCATCGGCCAGGGCGCCATGACCGTGATGTGCCAGATGGCGGCCGAAGAGCTTGGCGTCGACTACCGCGACGTCCACCTCGTGTCCCAGGACACGATGCTCGCGCCGATGGACAACGGGACCTACGACAGCCGTCTGACCTACGGAGCGGCGCATGCCATCAAGAACGCCGCCGCCGACGTGAAGTCGAAGCTCTTCGAGGTGGCTGCCATCATGGCGGGCGCCGGCAAGGAGCACCTCGAGTGCGTGAACGGCGAGATCCGATCGATCTACGAGCCGTCGCGGAAGGTGCCCTTCAGAAAGGCCGTCTACCAGTACCTGAGTTCGGTCGGGCCGCTCGTCGGGACCGGCGAGTACACCCCGCCCCAACCCAAGGGCGACTACGAGGGCAAGCTCATCGGGCCGTCGCCGGCGTTCGGTTTCACCGTGCAGGCCGCCGAGGTCGAGGTGGACATCGAAACGGGCCAGATCAAGGTCGTGGGCTACTGGGAGGCGGGAGACTGCGGCAAGGCGATCAATCCGATGTCGGTCGAAGGGCAGGTGGAGGGCGGCATCTCCATGGGGCTCGGCGCGGCGTTCTTCGAAGAGATGGTCGTCGACGCGAAGGGGAAGATGCTCAACCCGAACTTCCACGACTACAAGATGCCGACGGCGCTCGACATGCCGGACCTGCAGACGGAGATCGTCGACAGCTACGACCCGACCTCGGCCTACGGGAACAAGGAAGTCGGGGAGGGACCCGTCGGGCCCGTCATCCCGGCCATCCTGAACGCGGTGTACGACGCGATCGGCATCCGGTTCACCGAGGTCCCGCTGAAGCCCGAGAAGGTGCTGTGGGCCCTCGGCACGATCGAAGCCCCGGCCGAACGGCGCCTGCACGTCAGCAGCGAGTCCACGTACTGCGCCCGCCGGGGATGCGCACCCGACGGTTCGACCCTGTGAGCGCTGGACCAGGTCAGATGGAGCCCCGGGGCTTCAGCCCCGGGGTCGCGTGAGGGAGCCACGGCGATGGTGTACGACATTGCATTCTGGGCGGCCCTGATCCTGCTGGGCATCGGCGTCATCCACCGGATCGACGCCTGGTTCCTGCGGGGCGTCGGCCTCGCGGATCGCAACGTGACCGCCGGAGAGCGGTTCGGGGCGGGCCTCAGGGGCGCGCTGGCGGCCGTCTTCAGCGGGCGGATCCTCAAGGTGCTGAAGGTGCTGGTCGTGGACGTGCTGTTCCAGGCGAGGATCCTGCGCGACCGCAAGGACCCGCTGGCCTATGCGATGCACCTGCTGATCTTCTTCGGCTTCATGGCGCTGCTGCTCTTCCACGCCCTCGGCAGCGTCTTCGGCGGATGGATCAGCTCGACGGGGTACGTGTCGACACTGAACCCCTTCATGTTCATGACGGACCTGTTCGGCCTGATGCTCGCGACGGGCCTCGCGCTGGCCATCGTGCGGCGGGTCGTGCGGCGGGCGGAGATCCCGACGGGCCGGGCGGACGCGGCGGTTCTCGCCCTCCTGGTCCTCGTCGCGGCGAGCGGGTTCCTGCTCAAGAGCGTCAAGATCACCTCGGACGGCGCATTCACGGCGATGGTGCGGCAGTACGCCGGCGACGGGCTCTCCGCCGACGAGGTGACCGCGCTCAAGGCGTACTGGGCGTCTGACTACGGCCTCGTGCCGGCCGGGCCGGTGCCGTCGCACGACGCGGCGGTCGTCGAGCAGGGGCGGGTCGTGCACGAGGCGGTGTGCCAGTCGTGCCACGACCGCCCCGCGTCGGCCCTCGTCTCCTACCCGCTGTCGCGCGCGCTCGCGCCCGTGGCGGCGGGCCTCGACCGTGCGGGCGCCGTGAAAGGCCTCTGGTGGCTGCACGTGCTGGCATGCTTCGCCGGGCTCGGGTACCTCGCCTTCGGCAAGATGTTCCACGTGGTGAGCACGCCGGTCAGCCTCATGGTGGCCGAAGTTGCCGGCGCCGACCAGACACCGGCGGTCGCGGCGACGCGCCAGGCCATCGAGCTCGACGGCTGCAGCCACGGAGGGGCGTGCCACGACACCTGCCCGGTGAAGATCCGCCGGCTGGACCGGATCGGCGCGGAAGCGCCCTACGAGCCGATGCTCGACTACGTGGACGCAAAGAGCGCGGGCGATCTCGGAAGCCGGCCGGTAGCGCGCTGAGCGGCGGGCCGCTCGACGCCGATCCGGCCGGTAGCTCGGTCAACGCATCGGAGACACGAAGATGCTTGCAGATCGTGAAAAGGTCCTCCAGGGCCGCGACGTATGGGTGCCCACGGTGTGCGGCGGCTGCTACAACTGCTGCGGCGTCCTGGCACACCGGGTGGACGGCAGGATCGTCGAAGTCACGGGCGACCCGGAGGCCGCGAACTCGAAGGGGTACATCTGCGCCAAGGGCATCGTGCGGGCGCTGGACGTGCATCACCCGAACCGGGTGAAGAAGCCGCTCAAGCGCACCAACCCCGAGAAGGGCCTCGGCGTCGACCCGGGCTGGAAGGAGATCACGTGGGACGAGGCCATGGAGATCTCCGTGGAGGCTCTGAAGAAGGTCCGCGCGAAGGATCCCCGCGGCCTCATCCTGTCGCACTTCGACATCGCGGGCTACCGGCTGAGCGGCGCGTTCGGCCGCGCGTTCGGCACGGTGAACATGCACTGGAACCGGGCCGACTACTGCGGGTCGGCGTCGCACCCGGCCTGGCTCATCACCAACGGCACGCTGAACTCCGAGGTGGACTTTCCCAACTGCCGCTACGTGATCCTGTGGGGCACGCAGCTCGGCCACATGGTGAACACGATCGCCCTCAGCGCCAGCACGGATCTCGCGGACGGGCGGCGGCACGGGCACAAGCTGGTCGTGGTCGACCCGTTCTGCTCGAACGCGGCGTCCAAGGCGGACGAGTGGCTGCCGGTGAAGCCGGGGACGGATGGCGCGCTCGCGCTGGCCATGCTGCACGTGTGCGTGCACGAGCTCGGCATCTACGACGTCCCGTTCCTGAAGGGCCAGACCAACGGCCCCTACCTCGTGAAGGCCGACGGCCACTACCTGCGTGACGAGGCGACGAAGAAGCCGCTCGTCTGGGACCTCGCCGACGGCCGGCCGAAGCCGTTCGACGCGCCGGACCTCGCCGACCCGGCCATCGACGGCGCGTTCACCGCGCAGGGAACGGACGTCAAGCCGGCGTTCCAGGTGGTCAAGGATCATCTCGCGGCGATCGACGTCGCCGAGATGTCGCGGATCTGCACCGTGCCGCTGGAGCAGATCCGGCGGGTCACGCGCGAGTTCTGCGAGACGGCCTCGATCGGCAGCACGGTCACCATCGACGGCCACACGCTGCCGTTCCGGCCCGTGGGCATCGACTACAAGCGGGGGATGGCCGCGCACAAGGGCGGCATGAACAGCTGCTTCGCCATCCACATGCTGAACCTGCTCGTGGGCGCCGTGGACGTGCCCGGCGGCCAGCGGGGCGTCAACCCGATCGGGCCGTACTGGTCGGCCGGGATGTCGAGCGACGGCCTCATCATCCCGTCGGATTTCATCGCGAAGTACAACAAGCCGTACCCGGGCCGCAAGGCGTCGATTCCTCAGACGCTCGACCTGCAGGAACTGTTTCCGGTTGCGCTCTTCACGCGCGGGCTGTACCCGCTGGGCATCGACGATCCGGAGAAGTACGGGATTCCGTACAAGCCCGAGGCGATGATCCACGGCCGGACCAATCACATGATGAACAGCCATGACCCGGCGGCCATGGCCGAGACGCTGAAGAAGCTGACGTTCCAGCTCTCGATCGTCCAGTTCATCGACGAGACGGCCGAGTTCGCGGACATCATCCTGCCCGACGCGCACGACCTCGAGCGGTGGGACATGTTCCCGGCCAACGACCCGTACGCCTTCATCGCCCCGGGGCCGGGCGAGTGGTACTTCCTGTTCCGCCAGCCCGTGGCCGAGCCGCCCGGCGACGCGAAGCCGTGGACCGAGATCTACCTGGAGCTCGCCGAGCGCCTGGGCATCCTGCAGGATGTCTACAGGCTCGGCAACGACGCGTGGAACCTGGGCGAGGAGTACAAGATCGACCCGGCGAAGAAGTACACCCTCCGGGACATCGCCGAGCGCCAGGCCAGGACCATATTCGGGCGCGGGTTCGAACTCGAGAGCATCAGGACCACCTCGTCGTCAATCCTGCGCAAGAAGACCATCCAGGAGGCCTACCCGCGCATGTTCCTCCCCTCGCGGGTGCCGATCTACCTCGAGTACCTGCTCGATCACCGCACCGACGTCCAGGCGGTGCTCGACAAGCTGGGTTTCGACTGGGATCTGTCGACCTACAGCCCGGTGCCGCACTGGATCCCGTGCGAGGCGCACGCGCACGGCGGGGAGTTCGACCTCATCGCCACCAACAACAAGGTGCCGACCCACCAGTTCTCCACGACCACCGAGAACATGTGGATCGACGAGGTGGCGCGGGCGAACCCCTACACGTACCACGTGATGATCCACACCTCGGCGGCGGCGAAGCGGGGCCTCGAGACCGGCGACCTGGTGTGCGTCGAGTCGAAGTACGGGAAGTACACCGGCCGGCTGCGCGTCACCGAACTGGTGCACCCGGAGTCGGTGAACTGCTCGGGCAGCTTCGGGCACTGGGCCCGCGGGCTGCCGGTCTCGCGCGACAAGGGCGTCATGCACAACGCCCTGCTGCCGAAGCCGACGCTGGACCGCATCGACACGCTCAGCGGCCAGATCGATCAATGCGTCGCCGTCAAGGTCTACAAGGTAGGGGACTGAGCGCCATGGCCAGATACGGAATGGTCGTCGACCTGAAGCGCTGCGTCGGGTGCAACGCGTGCGTCGTCGCCTGCAAGTCCGAGCACAACGCGCCGAACGGCATCCTGTTCACGACGGTGCTCGAGAAAGAGATGGGCACGTTCCCGCACTGCAACCGGGTGTTCGTGCCGGTGCTCTGCAATCACTGCGACGTGCCGGTGTGCGCCGAGGTGTGCCCCACCAAGGCCACGCACAAGCGCGCGGACGGCATCGTGTTCATCGAGTACGCCAAGTGCATCGGCTGCTGCGCCTGCATCGAACACTGCCCCTACCACGTCCGGACCCTGGCGCAGGACAACCGCATGCTGTACCCGGACGGCACGACGGCGTTCGAGAAGCCGGTGGCCCAGCAGATCCTGAACAAGGTGGCCACGAAGTGCGACCTCTGCTACCACCGCGTCGAAGCAGGCCGGCTCCCCGCGTGCGTGGAAGTGTGCCCCACCAAGGCCCGCGTCTTCGGCGACCTCGCCGACCCCGCGTCCGAGGCGAACGCGCTGGTGAAAGCCCACGGCGGCTGGCAGATGCTGCCCGAGAAACAGACTCAGCCCTGCGTGTTCTACATCGGCTGAGCGCCGCGGCCGGCCCCGCGGCCCGCCTGTCGCGACGGCGTCTTCTTCTCCGGCCCCCAGCTGAGAGCCGATCGGAGCCCACGACGATGTCCAGGATCACGAGACGGGATTTCCTCACGCAGACAACCGCCACCCTCGCAGGCGCCGGTCTCGCCGGCCCTGCGGCCCGCGCTGCGGCGCAGGGCGCGAGCCGCGGCCCGGCCGACATCATCGTCGTCGGCGCCGGCCTGGCGGGCCTGGCCGCCGCCATCACGGCGGCCGACGCCGGCGCCAGCGTGCTGGTGGTCGACAAGCACTACAAGATCGGCGGGTCGGCCATGGGCGCCGGCGGCAGCTTCAGCGCGGCGGGATCGAGGCTCCAGCGGGAGAAGCAGATCGCAGACTCGCCAGACCTGCACTTCCAGGACGCCAACCGCATCGGGAAGGGGCGGGCCGACCCCGCGCTCCTGCGGCTGTACACGGAGCAGGCGGCGCCGACCCAGGAGTGGCTGGAGTCGCTCGGCATCGAGTTCGACGCGAAGGGCCCGCGCCTGGCGCCCGAGCACGAGTTGTACAAGACCCCGCGCACCTGCGACGCAAAAGGAGGCGGGCCGGGGTACATCCTGGCGCTCGGACGGCAACTGGACCAGCGCATCGCGGCGGGAAAGGCCGCGCTGATGGCCGAGACCGAGGCGCGGCGGCTGGTGGCGCGGGGCGGGCGGATCGCGGGCGTCGCCGTGACGGACGACCTCGGGCGCGAGCGCGTGCTGTCAGCCCGGGCCGTCATCCTTGCGTGCGGCGGGTACGGGTCGAACGCGGCGATGGTCAGGCGGTACAACCCGTCGCTGGCCAGCACGCTGCGCATCACGTCGAAGTACGCCACGGGCGACGGCCTCCGCATGGCCGAGGCGGCCGGCGCAGCGCTGGTCAACATGGACCTGCTGCCGCCGTACTTCGCAGGCGTCGAGAACCCGCCAGGATCCGGCCGCACCCTGATGATCAGCCTCATCAGCGGCATCGTGCCGAACTTCAAGGGCGACATCTGGGTCAGCCGGCACGGCACGCGCTTCATGAACGAGGACTCGCCCAGCCCCGACGAGCGGGAGCGCGCGCTGCGCACCATTCCCGATGCGGCCATCTTCGCGATCTTCGACGACGCGCAACTCCGGGCGAACAAGCCGCCGCTCTTCGCCTTCGAAGAGCACCTGAAGGCCGGCAGGACCATCAAGCGCTCGAACGCCATCGGCGAACTCGCGCTGCAGATTGGCGTACCGCCGGGCCGGCTGATCGGGACCGTCGACACGTACAACGGCTACGTCGACGCGGGCCGCGACCCGGACTTCGGCAGGAAAGATCTTGTCAGGATCCAGGTGCCGCCCTTCTACGCCATCGTGGCCTCGGGTGTGATTTTCATGACGATGGGCGGCGTGAAGACGAATGCGCGGCTGCAGGCGCTCGGGGAGGGCGACAGGGTCGTCCCCGGCCTCTACGCGGCCGGAGAGGTCCAGGGCGCCGCCCAGTGGATGGGCGACGGCCTGATGAGCGGCGCGGGCAACGGCGCGGCGCTGGTGTTCGGCCGTCTGGCCGCGCAGGACGCCGTGGAGACCATTCGCGGCGGGAAAGCCTGAGGGAGCGGTGACGATGTCCAAGCACGGCGCGCTGGCGGGGATCCTCGCGGCGGCGGTGATGCTGGCCGGCGGCGCAGGGTCAGCCGGGCCTGGCAAGCCGGCGCACCTGACAAAGAAGCACTCGGGCTGGCGGCAGACGCAGTGCGCCTCCTGCCACGACGCGGAGAGCATGGCGAAGACACATGCCGGCGGCGCGGCGCTCCGCGCGCCGGACTGCGGCCGCTGCCACGGCTACAACGGCGCGCCGCACGAGGCGCACGCCGTGGCGATCAACCCGTGCGCGAGCTGTCACGCGACGACCGGCCACCTGAAGGCGTTCAAGGTGCCGGACGACTGCATTTCGTGCCACGTGCACCCGGAGAGCCCGCAGGGGAGGTAGGGGCAGGGGCAAGGGACAAGGGGCAAGGAGCCGGAGGCGACACGGGACGGCCGCGAGACAAGGACCAATGGACTTCGAACTGAACGAGACGCAACTGATGTTCCGCGACATGGTGCGCGAGTTCGTGGCGAACGAGGTGAAGCCGGTCGCGCTGGAATTCGACCAGAAGCCCAACCCGGAGGACTGTGTCCCGCTCGAGGCCTACAGGAAGGGCCTGGCGCAGGGCTACCACCAGATGGTCGTGCCCACGGAACTCGGCGGTATGGGGCTCGACGCGGTCAGCACGATTGTCATCCTCGAGGAGATGGCCGCGGCGGACGCGGGGTACGCGGTCACCTGGCACGTCAACAACGTGTCGCTGACCATGCTGCTGAACATGGGCTCTGAGGACGAGACGCGCCAGTTCGTCGGCGAGATCATGGACGGGGGCGGCGGCGTCGCATCCCTCTCAACGACGGAGCCCGACGGCGGCGTGACGAGCGCGCTCCTCATCGATCCGGCCAACTTCGTCTTCAGGACCCGGGCCACGCTCGACGGCGACCACTGGGTGATCAACGGCTCGAAGTCGTTCTGCAGCAACGCCGGCCTTCCGTTCAGCCGCTGGATCCTCGCGTTCTGCCGCGTCAACGACAAGACCGGCTGGCCGTCGACCATGCCTTTCGTGATCCCGCCAGACGCCCCGGGCCTGACCATCGGCGCAGAGGAAGACAAGATGGGGCACCGCCTGTCGAGCACGCGGGCGCTCCTGCTCGACAACGTCCGGGTCCCGAAGATGAACGCCATCGGGTCGGGCGGGCGGGCGATGTCCGGCGGAAAGCGCCGGACGCCGTACGACCACGACACAGCGATCGCCGCCATCTCGGTCGGGTGCGCGCGCGCGGCGTACGAGGAGGCCCTCGCCTGGGCGAAAAGCCGCGAGGTGCTGGGGAAGCCCCTCATCAGGCACCAGCTCATCCAGGCCAAGCTCGCCGACATGTACATCGGCCTGGAGGCCGCCAGGTCCTTCATGTACCGCACCGCGGCCTACTCCGACACCCACGCCCAGATGGACGTGCGCCTGTCGCGCGCGGTCAAGGTGTTCGCGTCGGAAGCGGCCAACCGCGTCACGAGCGAGGCGCTCCAGGTGCTGGGCGGCATGGGCTACTGCAAGGGATCGATCACGGAGAAGTGCTTCCGTGATCAGCGCGTGACGCCGATCTACGAGGGCACGAACGAGGCGCAGCGAATCAGCATCGCGCAGCTCATCGAAGCGGCGATGTAGGGAGGACTCATCATGGCCAGTAAGTATCCATCACTCTTCCAGCCCATGAAGCTGGGCACGTTGACCCTGAAGAACCGCATCGTCAAGTCGGGGCAGTGGTTCCTCTACGCCGAGCCGGACGGATCGTGCGGCGATCGCATCATCGCGTGGTACGAGGGGCTGGCCCAGTACGGTCCCGGGCTGATCACCATCGAGGAGAGCATCTGCGAGTTCCCGTGGGGCGCGAGCCAGATGCCGCACGTGCGGGTCGACGACGACAGGTTCATCCCGGGCCTGACCAATCTCGCGGCGGCCGTTCACAAGCACGACGTGCCGGTCGTGGTGCAGATCACCCACGCCGGTCCGGCGCACTCCTCGAAGATCTCGGGCGGCCAGCCGAAGGCGCCGTCGAGCATCGACCCGGCGGCGGAGCCGGGGCTGTTCGAGATCGCGCGCGAGATGACGCACCGGGAGGTGCTGGACCTCATCGAGATGTGGGCCCAGTCGGCGCTGCGCTGCCAGAAGGCGGGTTTCGACGGCGTCGAGATTCACCTGGCCCACTACGCGCTCGGCAACGCGTTCCTCTCGAAACGCCAGAACAAGCGCACCGACGAGTTCGGCTGCCAGAACATGGAGAATCGCACCCGCTTCGGGACGAGCATCATCACGCGCGTCCGCGAGCTGTGCGGCCGCGACTTCGTGGTCGGCGTCCGCCTGAGCAACAAGGAATGGGGCGACCCGCTGGGCACGACCAGCGAAGAAGCCTGCGAGATCGCGCAGCGGTTCCAGGCGGCCGGGATCGACTACATCCAGTCGTCGGGCTATGGCTACAACGCCTTCACGTTCTGCGCGTTCCCCGACCTGGTCATCTACCCTGAGCCCCTTCCCGAGGCGAAGGAATTCGCCGCCCGCATCGATCACGGCGGGGCGCTCATCCCGGAGACCGGGAAGATCAAGCAGGCGGTCGGGGTCCCGGTGTCGGGCGTGGGGCGCCTCTCCTTCGCGGAGGCGGACAAGGCCATCAAGGACGGCAAGATGGACCTGGCGGTATTCGGCCGTCAGTTCATGTGCGACCCGGAATTCCCGCAGAAGCTCCGCGACGGCCGCGAGGACGAGATTCGCCTCTGCACGCGCTGCCTGCACTGCCTGCACATCATGTGGACCTACCAGCCCGTGCAGTGCCGCTGCAACCCCTTCGCCGGCAACGAGATGACAATGCAGATCACGCCGGCGAAGGTGAAGAAGAAGGTCATGGTGGTCGGCGCTGGCCCGGCGGGCCTCGAGGCGGCGCGCGTGGCCTCCCTGCGCGGCCACCAGGTCTCGATCTGGGACAAGGACAAGGAGCTCGGCGGCGCCACGCGCATGGCCATGTTCATCAAGGGCGAGGAGAACGACCACCTGACGGAGTACGTCTCCTGGTTCGACCGCATGCTGAAGAAGCAGGGCGTCACCCGCCATCTGGGCAAGGAAGTGACGGCCGAGGTCGTCGAGAAGGAGAAGCCCGACGTCGTCATCCTCGCGCCGGGGGCGGAGGCCGTCGAGCCGGAGCTGCCGATCGCCAGGGGCGCAAAGGTCCAGACCACCGAGGAACAGCGCAAGCAGGCGGCGATGGCGCTGAGCTGGTTCGGCTCGAAGATGACCTCCGCGGCGACGAAGATCTTCCTGCCCGGCGGCAAGAACATCGTCGTCGTCGGGTCGGACCTGCCCGGCATCGAGGCCGCTGAATTCCTGACGAAGCGCGGCAAGCAGGTGACGGTCGTCGACGACGTGCCGGCGCCGTTCGACGGCGTCGACATCCAGTGGCTCCTGAAGCTCGCCGTGCCCGGCGGCTGGCTCGAGCGCAAGGGCGTCCGCGTGATTCCCGGCGTGACGTTCAACGAGATCTCGAAGGAGGGCGTCACCATCACGACACCGGACGGGAAGACGGAGACCATTCCGGCCGACAGCGTTCTCGTGGTGAACAAGCACCGGAAGAACGACAGGCTCGCCAGGGAACTCGAAGGCAAGGTGAAGGAGATTCACGTCATCGGCGACGCGATGAGCGACAAGCTGGGCTACGTGTACGGCGCCACCCACAGCGCGGCGGAGCTGGCACTGACGATCTAGAGCAGTTCGACCCGGCCGCCGCGGAGCGAGGCGACGAGCACCGCGTCGTACGCGGTCCGGAGGCGGCGGCCGACGAGCCCGGCCAGAGCCTGGAGCGCGGGCGTGTCGGCCTGGTTGAGCAGGACGGCGCGCCCCGCTCCGGGCGGGATGTTCCGCAGGCCGCCGTCGGCGTGGGTGAGCGCGGCGGCCAGCGCCTCGGGCGTGACGGGATCGCCGGGGCGGCATCCAGAGATTGCCGCGAACCGATCCGGGCGGTGCACGTGATCGGCGTCGAGCGGCAGGCCGCAGCCGAGCATGCCGGCGACGACCACGACGGCGTCGACACTGTCCGGGATGGCAGGCTCGTGAGGGGCAGGCGCCTTGAGCGGGCGCTGCCGCGAGCCGTCAGCCTCGACGAGGAGCGCGCGCCGGTGGAGGGCGCACCATCGCCGGAGCGCCGTCCACTGCGGTGCGGAGAGGCCAGACAGGTGCCCGGTGTCGGGATCGAGTCCGCCGGTCAACAGCACCACGCCGCCGCGCTCGAGCAGGCGGAGATCGGCGACAGGCGTGCCGGCCTCCCAGACGATGTGGCAGTCGGCGAGGACGGACTGGGCGTCGCCGAGGTGTGTCGTCGTTGTCGCGATCGCTGGCGCCATCGCGCGGGCCACGTTGAACATCGCCGTGGTCTTCCCGCCGGCGCCGACAAACGCGATGGCGGGATGAGCCGGGAGCCGAAGCGCACCGGCCAGCGCCGAGCTCAGTTCCATAGCCGGCCGCGCAGGTCGGCGCGCGTGAGGATCGCCTCGAGGACGCCGCCCCCGACCGCAAGGGCCTTGTCGGAAACGAGGAAACAGTGCTCGCGAATTCCCCGAGGATCGACGTCGCCCACCTTCAACCCGCGCGACACGATGGTGCCGCTGCGGATGAGGCCGCGCAGCACGCCGTCGAACGGACTCGGGATCGGCAACCCCGAGATCTCCGCCACCGCCTGGCCGGTCCGCACGCTGTCGCCGATCGCCGCTCTGGCGATGAGCGTCCCCTCGGCCGGTGCGCGCAGGACGCGCCGCGCGTCACCCTCGGGCGTGGCGGTGTCCGCCAGCGCCGCGCCCGACCAGTAGACCCGGCCGAGCGTGTGCCCCCGCTTGGTTTCAACGACGGCATGGCAGTTGCCGCCCGCCACGAAGCCCGGCCCGAGGCCAACCACCAGCGACGCCGCGGACTTGCCGATCTCCGGCGCCTGCTTCGCCAGGCGGGCGTCGACGACGACATCGATCGGCCGGCCGAAGAGCGTGACGAGCGACGGTGCGACGAGCACCGGGATGTCTCCCTGAGCCGAGACGGTCTCAGCCTCGGCCAGCGACCCGCAGCGGACGGCGGTGAGTCCTTCAACCGTCCAGGAGCCCTCGTAAACCGCCTCCGAGAAACAGACCGTCCGCCTGACGGAGACGGGCCTGGCGAGTTCGGTGACGATGATCGCCATGCCCGACCGGACGAGCCGGAGGGCGACGCCGGTGGCGAGATCGCCGCCGCCCCGAAGGACCACGTACGACATACCTCATTCTACCCTTCGGCCGCACGGCCGCAGGCGCCGATCGGAGCGCACCATGGTGAAGAACGGCATTGACCGCATCAAGATCAGCGTGAGCGACATGGTCGCGTCCGTCGGGTTCTTCCGCGACACGCTCGAAATGACGGTCGTGGGAGCGGAGGTTCTCCCCGCCGCCGCGTTCCAAGTCCTCTGGGGCCTTCCGGACGGGACCTCTGCCAGGGCCGTCTACCTCCGCAACGAGGAGCAGAGCACCGCAATCGAGCTGCTGGAAGTGCGCCCGCACTCCGGGAGATACATCCGCGACGGGGCGCGGATGTACGACTACGGCCTGCTTGACGTGGCCTTCAGGGCGAAAGGTCTCGACCGCACCTACGCGGACCTCGTCTCGCGCGGCGTCAGGTTCCAATCGCCCCCGGTCGTGTACACCGCCGACTGGGCCAGCGTGACGGTGAGCGAGGTGATCATGGTCGGGCCGGATCTCATGCCCGTGGCCCTCATCGAGCGCCTCTCCGAGCCGAAGCCGTTCATCCGGAACCGGTTCGGCACAATGGTCGATGTCGCGCAGTACGTCCAGGACATGGACGCGTGCAACCCGTTCTACGTGGATATCCTCGGCTACACGAGCGTCTTCGACAGGGAACTGCCCGCCGGGCTCATCGACGAGGTCGTCGGCCTGCCGCCGGGCAGCCGCTCCAGGCTGAACCTGATGTACCAGCCGGAGACGAAGACGCCCGCCGTCGAGCTGATCCACTGCTCGTCGCCGGGCAGGAGCCTGGCTCCCGTGATCGGGCCGGCGAGCTACGGGCTGTTCGCGATGTCGTTCGAGACCGCAGGCCTGCAGGCGCTGCTGGCCGCGGTGAGGCAGGCGGGCTTCGAGGTGCTGGGCGGCCCCGTCGAGACCGCGTGCCAGCTGCACGGGCCAATCACCGCCGCGACGGTCCGGGGCCCGAACGGCGTGCTGATCGAGCTGTTCAGCAGATAGCGTGGAGTGCCCGATGCCGATGCTGACGAAGCTGTTCGAGCCGATCACGATCGGGCCCATGACGCTGAAGAACCGCATCGTGATGCCGCCCATCACGACGCTGTACGACTACGAGGGTGGCCCGCGCTTCGACGCGTTCTTCGAAGAGCGCGCCCGCGGCGGGGCGGGCATGATCACGATCAACCTGCAGGCGCTGTACCCGGGGCGCGCGGGCAGGAGCGGCTGGGTTCCCGACGAGTCGGTGCTCGAGCGCGGGGCGCTCACCATCAACCACGACCTCTACGTGCCCCGCCTGCAGCGGCTCACGCAGGCGTTGCACGCGCACGGCTGCAGGGCCTGCGTGCAGCTGGCGGTGTACGGATTCTGGGCGAAAGGCGGCTACGGAGCGCCGGCCGAGGAGCTGTCACCGTCGGGCGTCAGGCTGGAAGGGCCGCAGTACCGGCCGGGGCTCGAGCGGCTGTCGTTCATCAGGGAGGGCCGGCCCGCGACCGCGGGCGAGCTGCACGAGATTCAGCGCGACGTGGCCGCCGCCGCCGTCCGCGGGGTGGAGGCCGGCTTCGACGCCGTGCAGCTCCAGGCGCTCGGCGGCAACTTCATCAGCCGGTTCCTGTCGCCCCTGACCAACACGCGGACCGACGAGTACGGCGGCCCGCTCGAGAACCGCGCCCGCATGCTCGTCGAGACCCTCCGGGCGATCAAGGCCGCGATCGGCGACGACCTGCTGGACGGCGGGATGCGGCCCGGCGACTACCTCCCGCTGGTCCCGATGCTCGAGGACGCGGGCGTCCAGGCGATCGACGTCATGCCGGGCTGGTACGAGACGCGCCGGCCCGTGAACCAGATGTCGGTGCCGAGAGGCGCCTTCGTCTACGCGTCGGCAGCCCTCAAGACCGTCGCCCGCGTGCCGGTCTCCGCGAACATCCGCATCACCGATCCGCTGCTCGCGGAGCGCATTCTCGCCCGGGGGCACGCGGATGTCATCGCCATCTGCACGCCGCTCATGGCGGATCCCGAGTGGCCGATGAAGGCCCGGGAGGGGCGGCTGGAGGACATCCGCCTGTGCACCGGGTGCTGCAACTGCTGGAGCGACCTTGCCGGAAGCCGGCGGCCCATTGGATGCTCGGTGAACGCCAGGGCCGGCATGGAAACGGTCTACACCGTGACGCCGGCGGCGCGCCGCAAGCGGGTCTGGATCATCGGCGGCGGCCCGGCCGGGATGGAAGCCGCCCGCGTGGCGGCCGGGCGCGGGCATGCGGTCACGCTCGTCGAGCGGCACACGGAGCTTGGCGGACAGCTGCTCTACGCGGAAATCCCGCCGCACAAGCAGGAGTGGCGGGTCCTCACGACGTACCTCACGACGCAGCTGGAGAATCTCGGGGTGGAAGTCAGGCTCGGCGCGGCCGCGACCGCTGACGAGGTCATCGCCGCGCGGCCCGATGCCGTCGTCCTCGCGACCGGGGCCGTGCCGGCCCGCCTGGTGCTCCCCGGGGCGGACTTGCCGCACGTGGTGTCGTTCCTCGACGTGCTGACCGGGCGGGCGGAGGCGGGGCAACGGGTGGTCGTCGTCGGCGGCGGCTGCAACGGGAGCGAGACGGCGGAGTTCCTGCACGAGACCGGCCGGGCGGTGACCGTGGTGGAGCTGCGGGCCGAGATGGCGCTCGACATCGACTTCTGGAACCGGTGGGTGCTGCTCGACCGGCTCGAGGCGGCCGGCATCCGGATGATCGTCAACGCGAAACCGGAAGCCATCACGCCGGCGGGCGTGCGGATCAGCGTGGGCGGCGCCGTGGAACTCGTCCCGGCCGACACGGTCGTGTACGCGGTTGGCGCACGGCCCTGCAACCCGCTGCAGGAGGCCCTGGAGGGGCGGGTGCCCGAGCTGCGGGTGATCGGCGACGGCGGCGAGCCGCAGCGCGTGCGCCAGGCCGTGGACGCCGGCTTCCGGTGCGGGGCGGAGTTGTAGGGGCTAGTTGATCTTCCCGTCGCTGCCGAAGTACTCGCGGTAGCCGCAGATCCTGTCGCCGCAGACATCGAGGGAAATGGCGACGCGGTTCTTGTACGGCTCTCCGCGGAGGGTGCCCTCGTCGCGGAACTCGTAGACGAAGGTACTGCCTCCGCCGGAGCGGCGCATGACCTCCACGACCCTGATGCCTCCGGGGAAGGCGCTCGACACGTAGCGGAAGAACTCCATCGCCTGGGCCTTCCCCTTGTGCTCGCCGAGGTACTTGCCGGTGGGGAACCAGAAGGTGAAGTCGTCGGCGAGCAGATCGAAGAAGGCCTCCCACTGGCCCGTGGCGAGGCCGCGGGTGAGCCCGTCGAACGCCCGGTCCGCCACGGCTCTCGCGTCGGCGGCGGCCGGCGGCGGCGCGGCCGATGGGATGGCGACACGGGCGGTGGCGGCGAGGACGAAGCCGGCCAGCAGCAGGGCGGTTCTGCGCATCTTCAACTCCTTGGACGGCGGGCGAGGCGTCGCGGGGCCGGGGGCGGTCCGGGCGCCGGGTGCGAGTTTTTGCGGAAACAGTTGCATCCGCGCCCGGAAGCGAGTATATCATATTGACGGAATGTCCTAACATTAGCACCAATTGACCGATGGTGCACCGCGCCCCCGCGTCGTTCTCATCGTCGGATTGCTCGGACCAGGCATCTTGCCGGCACGCCGTGCCGGCCGCGTCACGCTAGGGGGGACCGTATGCCGTTTCAGTCTCGGGTACATCGGATCGTGCGCGGGTTCGCGCGCGCAGCGTCGCTGGCGGGGGTCGCCGCCCTCGTCCTGACCGGGGGTAACGTCTGGGCGCAGAACATCGGCCAGACCACGGGCCAGATTGAAGGCGTCGTTGTCGACGCGACCGGCGCGGTCCTCCCCGGCGTCACGATTACGATCACGAGCCCGTCGCTGACGGGCAGCAAGATCGTCGTCACCGGAGGCGAGGGCGAGTACGTCGTGCCCGGCCTGCCGATCGGCTCCTACAAGCTCGAGGCGATGCTGGACGGCTTCATCTCCGTCGCGGTGGAGAACATCGTCATCAAGCCCGGCGTGGTGATCAAGCCGAACATCAAGATGTCGCCCGGCCTGAGCGAACAGGTGACGGTCATCGCGAGCCCGGTGCTCGACGTCATGTCGAGCGCGGCGAGCAACAACCTGAGTGCCGAGATCATCAACGACCTGCCCAAGGGCCGCTCGTGGGAGACCGTGGTGCAGCTCGCGCCGGCAGTCAACCAGGAGCAATTGCAGGGCGAGAAGGGGATCTCTTTCCGCGGCGCCTCCATCTCGGAAAACTCGTACATCGTGGACGGGGTCGACACGACCTCGGTCGTGGTCGGCAGCGCCGGCCAGGACGTCGTGATCGAGTTCGTGAACGAGGTGCAGGTGAAATCCGGCTTCGTCGGCGCGGACTACGGCGGGGCCCTCGGCGGCATCGTCAACGTCGTCACGAAGTCGGGATCGAACGAGTTCAGGGGGCTGCTGAACTTCCAGTACTCGGGGTCGGCCCTGACCGAGTCGCCGCGCCAGCGATTGCGCGTGAACCCGACGAACAGCAAGCTGGCGGAGTACGTGCAGGATCCGGAGGATCCCCAGGTGCAGCTCGACTTCGGCGGCACGCTGGGCGGGCGCATCGTGCGCGACAAGCTCTGGTTCTTCGTGGGCTTCATGCCGCAGTACATCGACACCGACCGCGACGTGACGTTCACCAACGGCGTGGCGGACTCGTTCACGAACGAAGTGCGCCGGAACTACTTCACCGCCAAGCTGACCGGCCGCCTGAGGGAGGCCGCCACGTGGAACGCCTCGATCAGCATGTCGCCCGACAACTGGCTGGGACAGCTGCCGGCCCAGGACGGCACGAGCCCGTCCAACGTCGACTACGCCGCGCGCGGGCGGGACAGCGGCAAGACGGCGTACGGTTTCTCCCTCGACTGGGTGCCCTCGACGAGGTTCTTCGTGAACGCCTTCGTCGGCTACCACGACAAGAAGACCAGCGACGTGGGCGTTCCCGACGTTGACCGGTACCGCTACGTCAACTCCAACATCGGGTTTGCGGGCGTGCCGGCGGACTTCCAGCACCCGACGAGCTGGGAGACGGCACCGGAGACCACGAACATCTACAACAACGACGACGCCCGGCTCAGCTTCGGCGCGACTGCCAGCACGACGTTCAATCTGGCCGGCCGCCACCTGCTCAAGGTGGGCTTCCAGTACTCGGCGCCCGAGACGTACCTCAACTACCGGCCGACGCAGGAGCGCGCCGACCTGCACTGGAACCTGAGCTTCGCGGGCCAGCGCGGCGCCTACGGCTACTGGCGCGCGTTCGACATCGCGCAGGACGGCCGGGTCACGAGCGACAACCAGGCGATCTACGTCCAGGACACCTGGTCCATCGACCGCCTGACCTTCAACGTCGGCCTTCGCACCGAGCGGGAGAAGCTGATTCCCTTCACGTCGACCAACAACCCGACGAAGGAGATCTACTTCGGGTTCGGCGACAAGCTGGCGCCCCGCCTCGGCGTCGCCTGGGACGTGCGCGGCGACTCGTCGTGGAAGGTGTACGCGAACGGCGGCATGTTCTACGACATGATGAAGCACTCGGCCCCGCGCGACGCGTTCGGCGGCGGCGTCTTCAAGATCGACTACTACACGCTCGACACCTACGACTACACGCTGCTGAACAAGGCCAACCCGCTCGGGAGGAGGATCTTCACCCTGGACCTCCGCGGTACGGGGGCGCTCCTGGACCCGGGCCTCAAGCCGGCCCGCACCAACGTGTACGACGTCGGCACGGAGATCGAGATCGGCCGCAAGATGACGTTCGGCGTCGGGTACGTTCACCGCGACGTCGCGAACGCCAACGAAGACGCGGCGGTCCTCCAGCCGAACGGCACGACGTTCCAGAAGATCCTCGGCAATCCGGGCGAAGGGCTGCTGGCGGCCACCTACGGGGCCGCGTACCCGCCGAACCCGAAGTTCGAGCGGATCTATGACGGCGTCGATTTCCAGCTGAAGAAGCGCTACGCCGACAACTGGGCGGCCGGCGTCAGCTATACCTTCAGCCGCCTCAAGGGGAACTACGACGGCCTCGCAGACCCCGATCAGCAGATCTACGCCGACCTCAACCCCAATGTCGGCATCTACTGCGACTACCTGGAAGGCTGCTACACGTCCAAGGGCACCGTCGACTACGGCCGCCTGAGCGCCGACCGGCCCCATCAGTTCAAGGTCAACGGGTCGTACGCTTTCCCGTGGGGCCTGAGCGCAGGCGCGTTCTTCCAGGCCGTCAGCGGCACACCGATCACCGCCAACCTCGGCGTCAACAGCGCGACCGTGACGCACCCGACCGGGCGGGGCGGAGACGGCCGCAACGCCATGATCACCCAGACGGACCTGTCGTTGATGTACGGCTTCAGGCTCGGCGGGAACATGCGCCTGTCGGCGACGTTCAACGTCATCAACCTCTTCGACCAGGCCGAGGACACCCGCACCTATCAGAACATGCTGATGGGCGGCTCCACGTCGGTCCAGGTCCCGAGGGCCACCTACTTCGGCGGCTACGACTACAAGGCCGTCGTCGCGGCCAGCGGCGCCGGCGACCCGCGGTTCCTGATGGTGGATCGCTTCCAGATGCCGCGCAGCATGCGCATCGGCGTGAAGCTCGAGTTCTAACCGCGGCAACTGCACGGTCCTCGTCCGGGGGCG
>JAWOGY010000108.1:0-43257 GCA_046496425.1 Vicinamibacterales bacterium | reverse complement strand
CGTCCCACGCCAGGATCTCGAGTCGCACACCGGCCTCCACGGCGGCCACGGCGCGCAGGAGCGGTTCGATGGTCGCGCGCTCGTTATAGATGGGGACGAGGACGCTCAGCAGCGGTAGCATCATCCATGATGCTAACCCTTCCGGTCGGGCCGGCCAAGTCCGCGCCGCCGCGCGTCGAAACCGAACGCCTCGTGCTGGCTCCGCCGGCGCCCGATGATGCCGCCGCCATCTTCGAGCGATACGCCAGCGACGCGGACGTCACGCGCTACGTGGGCTGGCCGAGGCACCGGAACCTGGCCGACACGGAGTCCTTCCTCGCGTTCAGCGCCGGCCAGTGGGCGCAGACGGGCGCCGGGCCCTATCTCATCCGGGCGCGTCACGACGGGCAGCTGCTCGGAGGCACCGGGCTCCAGATGGACAGTTCGGACTTGGCGATGACCGGCTACGTCCTCGCGAAGGACGCCTGGGGCCTGGGCTACGCCACCGAGGCGCTGCGCGGGATGATCGACGTCGCCCGGGGCATCGGAGTGGCCGGGCTCTACGCGCTCTGCCATCCCGCCCACAGGGCGTCGTGGCACGTGCTCGAGAAGTGCGGATTCGAACGCGATCCGCAGTGGACGCGTCAGGTTGAGTTCCCGAATCTCGCCCCGGGCGTCGCGCAGGACGTGCGTCGCTACGCGCTGAGGCTCTGACGCCTCAGCAGGCCCATCGCCCGGTCGCGCCACGCGGGCGAGTCCCGGATTAATATGGAGTATCGTGCCCCTTCACCCCGTCCTCCGGCGCATGGCGAGCGCCCTCACCTACCGCGACTTCCGCGTCCTGTGGATCGGCGCTTTCACCTCGAGCATCGGCACCTGGATGCAGAAGGTCGCTCAGAGTTGGCTCGTCCTGACGTTGACGGATTCGGCCTTCTACCTGGGCCTCGACGCGTTTCTCGGCGAGCTTCCCATCCTGCTCTTCACGCTGGTCGGCGGCGTGGTCGCCGATCGCCGGGACCGCCGGTCGGTGCTGCTCGTCTCGCAGTGCGTGCAGTTGAGCACGGCCTTCGCGCTGGCCGCACTCGTCTACTGGGACGCCGTCCGCGTGTGGCACATCCTGACGCTGTCGTGCGTCACCGGAACGGCACAGGCCTTCGGCGGCCCCGCGTACCAATCGCTCCTGCCCACCCTCGTCAGCCGGGACGATATGCCGAACGCCATCGCCCTGAACTCGACACAGTTCAACCTGGCGCGCGTCATCGGCCCGCTGCTCGCCGGCGTGGCGCTGGCCACGCTCGGTTCGGCAGCCTGCTTCGCCTTGAACGGCCTCTCGTTCCTCTTCGTCATCGCGTCGCTCCTCATGCTGCACATCCGGCACGTCGCCGTCCCGCCGACGCAGAGCATGGCGGGAGAGATGCGCAGCGGCCTGGCCTTCGTGCGCCACGACCCGGTCATCCTGACCATGACGTTTCTCGCCCTGTGCACGACGCTGCTGGCGGCGCCCGTGCTGACGCTCCTGCCCGTGATGGCGCGCGACGTGTTCGCGCTCGGCCCCGACGGCTACAGCCGGCTGATGGCATTTTCGGGTGCCGGGGCGGTGCTGGGCGCGCTCACGGTGGCGTGGCTCGGGCGCTTTTCCGGCATGGGCCGGATTGTGCTCCTCGTGCAGCTCGCCCTCGGACTGGTGCTGGCGGCCTTCGGGGCATCGCGCGTCCTGCCACTCAGCTACGCGCTGATCTTCCTCGGCAGCATCGGCCTGATGATGAGCTTCTCGATGCTGACGTCGCTGGTGCAGCTGGCGGCGCCGAACGCGATGCGCGGGCGCGTGGTCAGCATCTACATGATGGCGTTCCGGGGCGGCATGCCGCTCGGGAGCCTCGCCGCCGGGTACGCGGCCAACCTGACTACGGCGCCGGCCACGATGATGGCCACCGGTCTGCTGCTCTCTCTCGTGGCTGCAGCCTTCCTGGCCAGGGCGAAGACGGTGAGCCAGTTCTGACCCGGCGGCGTCAGTCGGGCGGAGGGCACACCCAGTACACGCCGGGTACGGCCTCATCGCCGCGGCCCTGGCAGGGTGACCGGCCGACGACAGAGGTCGACCGCGGGCGTTCCGTTGCCCACTGGTGATACTGCAGCACCCGCCACACACCGTCCGTGTCGGTCACGACGCGTTCCTGGGAAAGGAACGCCACGCGGTAGCCGGTCCAGTAGTCCGTGCGGACGAGCCGGATTCGGTGCTCGACCAGATAGTCGGCGAGCGCGCGGGCGTGGGCCGGCGGGGTGTGGCGCAGGTATTCATCCGCCAGGCGCGCGTGCCCGGTCAAGCTGGCGGCGGTCCAGACGCCGATGGCGACGAGGAAGGCGCCGCGCAAGGCGCGTTTCGGCTCAAGGCGCAGCCAGGCCGCCGCCAGCCCCACAGGCGCCAGGATGAACAGCAGCATGTAGCGGACCGTGAGGACATGAAGGTCGCCGCACCTCCCCACGTTGTAGGCGGCCGCCGCGATGGCGCCGACGAGAAACAGGTAGACCGCTGCGCCCACGATCGCCATGGACGCGCCGACACCGCGGCGCGCGATGAGCCAGACGACCCTGACCAGCGCGGCGAGTCCTGCGAGACCGGCGACCGGCCACGCCCACGGCGCGCCTTGCGAGAGTCTGGAGTTCACAAAAAAATCGGAGAGCGGCGACGGAGTCAACCCCAGGGGCAGCCCTAGATAAGAGCCCAGCAACGCACCGAACCCGCGGGCGATGAGCCGCGGTTCACCGCAGAAGCGGGCGGCAAGGCTCTGGATGTTGTTGGAAGCCCCGGCTACGTCCAGCGGCGTCGTGCCAGGGCCGGCCCCGCTGGAGTACGGGCGGAGCGCCCACACAATGGCCCAGACGGCCGCCGCCGTCACGAGGGTCGCCGCGACGCGCACGAGGCGCGCGCGCGTGAAGAGCGAACGGTCGAGGGCGGCGACCGCGAGGATCGCCAGAAACCCGTACGCCGTGAATTCCCGATGGAGGAAGCCGACGCCCAGCACGAGCCCCTGCACGAGCGGCCGTTCGCGCAGCATCCAGATCAGCAGGACGTAGAGGAACGGCTCCACCGACACGCCGAGGGCGCTCATGAGCTGCGCCGCCGTCCCGGGGGGCGCGAGCACGAAGAACGCCGCGGCGGCGATCGCCGCCGCGGGCTGCAGGCCCACGTCGTCGCAAAGGACGCGCACCAGCAGAAGGGCTGCCGCGGCGTTGAGGAGCAGGAGCGGCAGCTTGAGCGCCAGCACCGTCGGCCCGAGCGCCAGGAACACGGGGGCGGCCAGCCACGCCTGCACCGCCAGGAGGAAGTTCTGGCCGTAGAAAAACAGCGGGAAGGCCCGCCCTTCACTCAGGTGCTTGGCCATCAGGCCGGTCACGGCCTGATCCGAATCGAACGACGCCTGCTCCCACCAGAGAAACACCGCGCTGCGCGCCACGACGGCGACCACGACGGCGAGCGCAGCCAGGAACCGCGTCCGGCGGCTGCTCCAGGCGTCCGGCAGACCGGGGTCCATCACAGGGGTCGGCATCGGCGAGATCACCCGGCTGCGATTATACCGGGCAGGCATGCCATAATTCGCCGCGTCCGGTCAGATGCCCCGGCGCGTTCGTGCGCCCGTCCTGGAGGTCCCTATGGTCACCCGCCGCTGGTTCGCTACTGTGTGCGCCCTCTCGCTCTTCTGCCTCGCCGGCGCAGCGCCGGCCGCGGCGCAGCCAGCCGCGCCGTTCGTCATGGGCGGCGTCACCGCGGCTCCCGGGACGGTGGCGTCCGGCAGCCTGCCGGTGCCCGCCGGGCCTGGCGACGAGGGCACCACCATTCCCTTCACCCTCATACACGGCTCGCGGCCGGGGCCGGTGCTGACGCTGGTCGCAGGCACCCACGGCGTCGAATATCCGCCCGTGCTGGCGCTGCAGCGCCTGAGGGCGTCGATCGACCCGCGCAGCCTGTCCGGCACGGTCGTGCTGATCCACATGGCCAACATGCCGTCGTTCCTGGCGAGGACGATCTACTACGGTCCGAAAGACGGGCAGAACCTGAACCGCGTCTTTCCCGGCAAGCGTGACGGCACGCTGTCCGAGCGGATTGCCTTCGTCCTGACGTCGGAGGTGATCGACCGCGCGACGCACGTGATCGACATTCACTGCGGCGACGGCAACGAGTGGCTCAGGCCCTACAGCTACTGGGTGGTGACCGGCGCGCCGGCCGTCGTGGCCGCGAGCAAGGACCTGGCGCTCGCCTTCGGTCTCGATCACATCGTCATCGACACCGAGCGGCCGAGCGAACCCGCGGCGTCCGTGTACCTCGCCAACACGGCCATGACCCGCGGCAAGCCGGCCCTGACCGCGGAGTCGGGCGGCTGGTCGCGCACCGACGAGGAATCGATCGCGCGCGTCGAACGGGGCGTCGCGGGCGTGCTGACGCAGCTGGGCATGCGCGCCGGCGGCCCGCCGCCCGTTGCGCACCCGGTCTGGCTCGGCCGCAACGAAGTGCTGCGATCCGGATTCACTGGTCTGCTCTACCCCCTGGTGGAGCCGGGCCAGACTGTTGCAGAGGGCACGCCTGTCGCCCGGGTCACGGATTTCCACGGCAAGGTACTCGAGGAGATCCGCGCGCCGTTTTCCGGCGAGATCCTCTACGTCGTCGCCACCCCGCCGATCACGAAGGGAGAGCCGGTCGGCTTCGTGGCCGAGCGGGCGGCGGCAGTGCCGGACATCAGAAAGTAGCCGCCGTGGCCGACCTGCTGGAGTGCCTGATTCAGATCAAGGCGCTGCGCGAAACGCTTGCTATGGTGACAGGTCCCATTTCCGTGGATCGGCCTGCGGAAATGGGACCTGTCACCGTATCACCGGCGGAAATGGGACCTGTCACCGTATCCACGTGGCAGCGGCTGGCCGGAGCCGAGCGGAGCTATGCGCGGGCGCTCGGCACGATGGGCGGAGCGCAGTGGCTGCCGTCGGCACCGGGAGAGCCGGCGGAGGCGAGGCAGGAGTTTCTGGCGTGGAGGCGGGCGAACCTGGCGCTGCTCGGCACCTGCACGGCCTCCCGGCTGGCTGGCCCGGTCGCGTGGGAAGGGCGCCCCGCGACCAGCGTGGCGGATCTTGTCGCGATCATGCTGGCCAGCGACACGGAGCTTCTGGCAGCGTTCCGTCAGGCGGCCAGGGCCGCGCGGATCCGGGACGCCGAGGGGGCCTAACCGTACCGGCCTTCGATGTAGTCGGCCGTCCGCGGGTCCTTCGGCGTCAGGAAGAGATCCTCGGTGCGGGAGTGCTCGACCATCTCGCCGAGCAGCATGAACGCGCACTCTTCGCTCACGCGGCGCGCCTGGGCCATGTTGTGTGTGACGATCAGGAGGGTGTAGCGCCCCGCCAGCGCGAGCATCAGCTCCTCGATGCCGAGTGTGGCCTCGGTGTCGAGCGCCGAGCACGGCTCGTCCATGAGAATCACTTCCGGCTTCAGTGGCAGCAACCGGGCGATGCAGAGCTTCTGCTGCTGCTCCAGTTGAAGGGCGGTCGCCCGCGTGTGGAGCCGGTCCTTCAGGTCGTTCCAGAGCGACACCTCGGTCAGGGCCTTTTCGACCGCCTCATCGAGGTCGGCTTTCCTGAGCCGCCCGATCCCGCTGTGGACGCGCAGGCCGAAGACGACGTTCTCGTAGACCGAGATGGGCAGCGGATTGGGCCGCTGGAAGACCATGCCGACCGCCTTCCGCAGCTCCACGAGCGACACGTCCGGCGCATAGATGTTCTGGCCGAGGACCGTAATCTCCCCGGTGGTGCGCACGTAGCCGTACCGCTCGTTGATGCGGTTGAAGCACCGCAGCAGCGTGGTCTTGCCGCACCCCGACGGGCCGATCAGCGCGACGATCTGGCCGTGCCGGATGCCGAGATCGACGTTGTTGAGAGCCTGGAAGTCCCCGTACCAGAGGCTCAAACCCCGGGTCTGGATGGAGTTGGCGGCGGACGGCGTCTGGCTCATCCGAATATCCCGTTCACGTACTCGAACGTCCTCCTGTTCGCGGGCGTGTCGGAGAAGATCACCTCGGTCCGATCCACCTCGACGAGATCGCCGTTGAAGAGGAAGGCGGTCCGGTTCGCCAGCCGCCGCGCCTGCTGCACGAGGTTGGTCACCAGGATGATCGTCATCGTCGCCCGCAGCTCCTTCAGGACGTCCTCGATCCGCATGGTGGTGACCGGGTCGATGGCGATCGAGAACTCGTCGAGGCAGAGCACCTCGGGGTCGTGCGACAGGGCCCGCGCGATCGTCAGGCGCTGCTGCTGGCCGCCGGAGAGCTTCGTGCCCAGGCTGTGCAGGCGGTCCTTGACCTCGTCCCACAGCGCGGCCTGCCGCAGGCAGCGTTCGACGCGCCCATCGAGATCCGCGCGGCTCCGCATGCCGGCCATGCGGGGGGCGAAGGCGACGTTGTCGAAGATGGAGAGCGGCAGCCCGACAGGCAGCGGCGCCACCATGCCGATCTTCCGGCGGAGCCCGTACAGGTCCCGCACCTGACGGACGTCCTCGCCGTCCACGCGCACGGTCCCCGTGACGACGGCGCCGGCGATATCGTCGATCGTGCGGTTGATGGTGCGGAGCAGCGTCGTCTTCCCCGATTGCGCCGGCCCGATGATGCCCAGGATCTCGTGCGGCTCGACCGAGAAGCTGACGCCCTTCAGCGCCTCCCGGCGGCCGTACCGGACCCTGAGGTCCGCGAACTCGACCTTGGCGTCGGACATCACCATTTCTTCCGTGAGCGCAGGTAGACGCGCAGGACAATGGCCAGCGTGTTGACCGCGAGCACCGCGCCGAGCAGGACCACCGCCGTCCCGTAGGGGAGCGCGTGAGGCACGTCGGGCACCTGCGTCGAAATCGTGAACAGGTGCATCGAGAGGGCCATGCACTGGTCGAACAACCCGTACGCGAGCAGCTGCCCCTCGGGGATGGCCTTGTAGAACACCGCGCCCGTGAACATGATCGGCGCCGTCTCGCCGGCGGCGCGCGACACCTGGAGGATGACGCCGGTCAGGATCCCGCTGATCGAGTTGGGCAGCACCACGTGGCGAATCGTCTGCCAGCGCGTGGCGCCCACGTTCCAGCAGGCCTCCCGGAAGGCCAGCGGCACCGAGGCCAGGGCCTCCTTCGTGCTGGCGATGATGACCGGCAGCGTCATGATCGCGAGCGTCAGCGACGCCGCGAGAATCGACTTGCCCAGCCCGGCGAAGAGCACGAAGGCGCCCAGCCCGAACAGGGCGTGCACGATGCTCGGCACGCCGGCGAGGTTGGCCACGGCCAGGTTGACGGTCCGGGTGAACCAGCTGTCGCGGGCGTACTCGTTCAGGAACACCGCGGCGAGCACCCCGATGGGCGTCGCGATCACGAGCGAGATGATCACCAGGTAGATCGTCCCCAGCAGCGGCGACCAGATCCCGCCGGCCCGCATCCCCTGCCGCGGCACCTCGAGGAGAAAGTCCAGCGAGAGAATCGGCCACGCCTGGTAGAACAGGTACGACACGACCAGCACGAGCGGGAGCACCATCATCACCGTCATGAACAGAAAGACGGCTCGGGCGACGGACTCGGTGTAGCCCTTCCGGCGCGTGAACGGCGTGGCCTGGAACACCTGCTCGAGCCCCTCTCCCCGCGGCGACTCAGCGCCGCCGCACGCCCCGCACGACGAGGTCGGCGGTCAGGTTGACGATGAACGTGATGGTGAACAGCAGGATGCCGATGATGAAGAGCACCTGGTAGTGCTCGGAGTTGACCGGGGCCTCCCCGAGCTCGGCGGCCACTGTCGCCGTCAGCGTGCGGACCGAATCCATGACGCTGGAGGGAATCCACACAGTGTGGCCCGTGGCCATGAGCACTGCCATCGTCTCGCCGACGGCGCGGCCGACACCGAGCAGCACGGCCGCCAGCAGCCCGTTCTTCGCGGCCGGGACGAGGACGCGGTACACCATCTGCCAGCGCGTCACGCCGAGCGCCAGCGCGGCCTCGCGATAGGAATCCGGCACGGCCTTGAGCGCGTCCTCGCCGATCGAGACAATGATCGGCACGCTCATCAGGGCGAGGATGATGCCGCCGTTCAGCACGTTCAGGCCGATCGGCACGCCGAAGATCTGCATGATGAGCGGGTTCATCACGGTGAGCCCGATGAACCCCCAGACCACCGACGGAATCGCCGCCAGCAGCTCGATGGTGATCTTCAGGCCCTCCTTCCACCGCGGGCCGCAGAACTCGGAGACGAACACAGCCGCGCCGATGCCGAACGGCACCGCCAGCGCCATCGCCAGCGCCGTCACGCTGACGGTGCCGGCGATCAGCGCGAGCACGCCGTAGCGCACCCGGCTCTGCCCGGTCGGGTACCACTCGGGACTGAAGAAGAACTCCTTCGGATCGAACCCGGCGAAAAGGAAGCCGGCCCCCTCGCGAAACACGAAGAAGAAGATGCCGAAGACGAACAGAATCGCGCTGATCCCGCACAGGCGGATCACCGCCTCGATCGCGGCTTCGCTCAGAATCTCCCACCGAGGCCGGGTCTGCATGAATCGCGGCTTCCGCTCGTTGCGCGCCTACTTCTCAGCTCCGCCCGGGGGCAGCGGCACGTAGCCGGTCGCCCGGACAATCGCCTGGCCGGCCGGGGAGTGGACCCAGTCGAGGTAGGCCTTGACCTCACCCGCCGGTTCCCCGAGCGTGTACATCAGGAGCGGCCGCGCGATCGGGTAGGTCTTACTCAGCGTGTTCTCCACGGTCGGCGCCCACGCGGTGTCGCCCGCCTTCCGGGCCACCCGCAGCATCTTCACCTCAGGCGTCGCGTAGCCCATGCCGCTGTACCCGATCGCGCCGGGGGTCTTGGACACGAGCTCGACGACGTCCTTCGAGCCGTGCATGTCTCGCGAGCCGAGCTTGAAATCGTGGCCCGGCCCGAGCACGGCTTCCCTGAAGTAGGCGTAGGTGCCCGAGTTGGACTGGCGGCTGATCCGGATAATTTCGTCGGCGCCGGCAGGCATCGTCACACCCATCTCGGACCACTTCGTCGCTTTCCCGTCTTCAGCGTAGATGTCCGCGAGCTGAGCGAGCGTGATCTCGTCGATCGGATTGGCCTTGTTGACGTACACCGCCAGGGCGTCGTACCCGACCATGTACTCCTTCGGCTCCTTGCCGGTGTTCTTCCTGGCGATCTCCGCCTCCTGGGGATCCACCGTGCGGCTGGCGTTCGCGATGTCGACCGTGCCGTTCTCGAGCGCCGCGATGCCAGTGCCGGAGCCGCCGCCGGATACCTCGACGGACACGCCGGGGGCCACCCTGGCGTACTCCTCCGCCCAGGCCTGCGCAAGATTGACCATCGTGTCCGAGCCGGTGTTCTGAATGACCGTCTTCTCGGGCGCCCCCTCCCTGGACCCCGAGCATCCGATCGGCAGCGCCGCCAGCACGGCGAGCGCCAGCGCACCAGCGACGCAGGTGAAGGTCGGGAGGCTAGAGTGACGCACCTGGATTCCCATGAGATTCACGTTCGTCCTTTCCGAGGATGGCCTCGACTAGATCCCTCACATGGTTGGTCAGCGTGTGATACGCCCGTTCGTAGGCGGCGAGCACCTCGGCCGGCGTTCCGCGGGCCTCCGAGGGATTCGCCACGAACCAGTCCAATCCAACCGTCTTCTTGGCCGGCCGCTCCGGGAGCGCGCGCTGGGCAGCCTTGCAGAGACTGACGATGACCTGCACCTGGTCGAGCTGCGGGACGTCGGCGACGGCCTGGGAGGGCTGACGGGACACATCCACGCCCTTGCCGGCGAGAAACCCTACGGTCTGCGCGTCCACGGGCTCAGGCGCCAGGCCGGCGCTGGCAAACGTGAACCGCTTCGCGCCGAGGCTTTCGCCGATGGCTTCCGCCAGCCGGCTCAGACATCCATTGGTTTCGTCGACGAACAGCACGCGGAACCCTTCGCGCGGCAGGTGGCGCAGGTACTCGCCCGTCGCGAAATACAGCGCTTCCTCGCAGATGTTCGTGGCCTGATCGGAGACGCGCTCGAGGCGGCGGGCGACGTTGATGAGCGGCGGAAGGGCCTCGAGCGGCAGCCGCCCCTCCTCGCGCCACTCCACGAGTTTGGCGTTCAGCGCGTCCCTCGCCTGGTTGACGCGCGGCTCGATGGTCATCGTCGTGCGCGCCAGGTCGGGGTTCTTGTCCACGAAGGCCCGCACCGAATTGCGCAGCATCGGAATCGAGAGATTGGCCATCTCGCTGAAGTCGTCGAGCGGAATGTCGAAGTCCAGCGAGCTGAGGACGAGGACCTGACGGGCGATGCTCTCGGCGTAGTCGCCGATGCGCTCCAGCTCGTTGACGATCTTGCTCGCCGAGTAAACAAATCGCAGATGCCCAGCCGCCGGCTGGTGCCGGACGATGAACTCGAGGCACAGGCGGTCGAGCTCCGTCTCGAGCGCGTCGACGTCCTGGTCGCACAGAATCACCGAATACGCCATCTGGCGATCCCGTTTCACGAGCGCCTGGAAGGCGCGCGTGAGGGCCTGCTCGTCGAGCAGCGCCATGTCCAGCACCTTGGTGCGGATCTGGTCGCTGTCACGCTGCAGCGCGGCTTCGAAATGGGGCGAAGGGGATGCGCTCAATACCAGGAATCCTTTGCCTGCGGACCCATTCTCGCCGATCCTGTGCGAGAAGATGCCGGAAGCGACGAAATTGTACCAGACTCGTGCAGAATTTACGCTGCGGTAACACCGTTCGACGCCCGCGGGACTCGCGCGGCCTTCCGGGCGGCCCCCGGGTGGACTACGATTGTCGCAGCCCGGCCCCGGCGCGGGCGTCACCACCCATGAGCCACATTCTCATCGTCGAAGACGATTCGGACATCGCCGAACTCGTGCAGCGCTACCTCGGCCGGGCGGGACACTCGACCGAGATTGTCGGCGGCGGTGATCAGGCCCTCGCGGCCGTGGACCGCCGGCTGCCGGATCTGGTGATCCTCGACCTGATGCTGCCGGGCCTGGACGGGCTGGAGGTCTGCCGCAGCCTGCGCCACGGCACCGAGACGCGCGCCCTGCCGATCATCATGCTCACGGCGCGGTCGGAGGAATCCGACCGCATCGCCGGGCTCGAACTCGGCGCCGACGACTACGTCACGAAGCCGTTCAGCCCGAGCGAACTCGTGGCCAGGGTCGGGGCCCTGCTGCGGCGCGCGCAGCGCTGGGCCGAGTCCGGGAACGCGGCGCTCTCCTGCGGGGCCATCGAACTCGACCGCGAGCGGCACCTGGTCACCGACGGCGGCCGCCCGGTCAGGCTCACGGCCAAGGAGTTCCTGTTGTTGGAGTACCTCCTCCAGCACCGCGGCCGCGTGCTGTCCCGGGACCTGCTGCTCACCGACGTCTGGGGCTACCGCTACACCGGCGGCACCCGGACCGTCGACGTGCACGTGCGGCGCCTGCGCGAAAAGATCCCGGCGCTTGGCGAGGCCATCGAAACCGTCAAGCAGTTCGGCTACCGCCTGGCGGCCTCCGCCGCAGACGCCGACGGCGACGGCCGCCAGATTCGATACGAACGGCGATGAGGGCCGGCACGCTGCGCGGCCGCACGCTGCTCGCCGTGTTCGGCGTCTCGGCGATCACGCTGCTGCTGGCCGCGGTGCTGATCGCCGTGCCGATCCGGTCTCAGCTGACCGCATCCATCCAGCGCAGCCTCGTGGCCGAAGCGCAGCTCACGGCTGCCCTCCTGCAGGAGCGCGAGACCGCAGGGTCGATGGCCGCCCTCGATCGGGAGGCTGACCGGCTCGGGGCGCTGTCCGCCGCGCGCGTCACGCTCATCGCCGACAACGGCCTGGTGCTCGGCGACTCGGCGGAGGACCTCGACGCCGTCGCCGCGCTCGACAACCACGGCTCCCGGCCGGAGGTATTAGCCGCCCGGCGCGAGGGCATCGGCGTTTCGCGCCGCTTCAGCACGACGATCGGCACGCACCTGCTCTACGTCGCGCTGCCGGTGGCCCATCCGCACATTGCGTTTGTACGGCTCGCGCTGCCGCTCACCGACATCGACGAGCAGTTCCTGGCCGTCGGGCGCAGCCTCGCCGTGGCGCTCGCCGTGGCGCTCGCCTTCGCCCTCGCCCTGGCATGGCTCTCGTCGTCGCTCGTCGCCCGGCGCGTCGACGCCATCGCGGCTGTCGCTCGGCGGTACGCCGCGGGCGACTTCTCGGTGCCGGCCGGGGACGCGGGAGGGGACGAACTCGGCACGGTCGCGCACGTCCTCGACGACACGGCCCACGAGCTGGGCCGGCGGATGAGGGAACTCGCCCAGGACCGCGCGCGCATGGAAGCCATCCTGGCGGGCATGCTCGAGGGCGTCATCGTCGTCAACGCCCGGGGCCGGATCATGCTCGCCAACGACGCCGCCCGCCGCATGGTGCGTCCGGAAGGGCTGGCGGCCGGGGAACATTACGGCGAGGTGCTCCACCAGCCGGACATCGGCGCGATGCTGGCGCGCGCACTGGCCGGGCAGACTCCGGAGGGGCTGGAGGCGTCGCCGCCGCACGATGCGAACCGCACCTTCCTGGCGCGGGCGGCGCCGATCGCGACCGAGGGCGCGCCGGGCGCGGTGCTCGTGCTCCACGACATCACCGACCTGCGCCGCGCCGACCGGATGCGCCGCGATTTCGTGGCCAACGTCTCGCACGAGTTGCGCACGCCGCTCACGGCCATCCAGGGCTACGTCGAGGCGCTGCAGGAAGACGTGCCGCCGGAGCCCGAGGAGGCGGGCCGCTTCCTCGAGATCATCGCGCGTCAGGCGAACCGGATGGAGCGGCTGGTGAGGGATCTCCTCCGCCTGGCGCGCCTCGAGGGCGGGCAGGAGCCGGTCGAACCGTCGCCCACCGATCTCGAGACGCTGCTCGCCGACGTCGTGACGGAACTCGAAGGGGCCCTGGAGGCCAAGCGCCAGCGCGTTGTCACCGACATCGGCCCGGCGGCGGCCAGCCTGCACGTCGACACCGCCAAGCTCCACGACGCACTGCGCAATCTCGTCGAGAACGCGGTGGCGTACGCGCCGCCGTCGACGACCATCACGCTGGCGTCGCGCCGGGTCGAGCGGGAGTTCATCATCACGGTGGCCGACGAAGGGCCCGGCATCCCGGACGCCGATCTCACGCGCGTCTTCGAGCGCTTCTACCGTGTCGACAAGGCGCGCTCACGGGAATCCGGCGGCACGGGTCTCGGCCTGTCCATCGTGAAGCACCTCGTCGAGATCCTCGGTGGGGACGTCAAGGCGGCGAACCGGCCGGCCGGCGGCGCGATCTTCACCGTGACGCTTCCCGCTGCGTAGCGCCGACGGCGGCCGCCCGGCCCCCCCGGCGGTGGGACCTTTGGGCGGGACCTTTCGGCTTGCCGGCGCCCGCGGCTTCGCCTACGCTATTGGCCATGCAGGACGTCCTTGCCATCATCCTCGGGGGCGGGCGCGGGAACCGGCTCTTCCCGCTCACGCTCATGCGCTCGAAACCCGCGGTGCCCATCGGCGGCAAGTACCGGCTGATCGACATCCCCATCAGCAACTGCCTGCACGCCGGGCTGCGCCGGATGTTCATCCTCACGCAGTTCAACTCGGCCTCGCTCAACCGGCACATCTCGCAGACGTACCGGATGGACCTGTTCTCGGGCGGCTTCGTGGACATCCTGGCCGCCGAGCAGACACCCGACAACCCGAACTGGTTCCAGGGCACGGCCGACGCCGTGCGGCAGGCGGCGCGCCACTTCTCCGGCTACCGCGCCGACTACTATCTCGTGCTCGCGGGCGATCACCTGTACCGGATGGATTTCGCGGAACTCGTCGACGCGCACATCGATCGCAACGCCGATATCACCATCGCGGCGCAGCCGGTGCCGACCAACTCGGCGTCGGACATGGGCATCTTCCTGTTCGACAAGAAGGGCCAGATCGCCGGGTTCGAGGAGAAGCCCAACGCGGAACGCCTCGCGCAGATCGGCCGCAGCATCCCGGAAGACTCCGCGTTTGCCGGGCACTCGGACGAGAAGCCCTTCGTGGCCTCGATGGGCATCTACGTCTTCTCCCGCGACATCCTGCTCGACGTCCTCGCCAAGTCCGCCGCGACGGACTTCGGCCGCGAGATTATCCCCTCCGCCCTCAGCACGCACCGGGTGAATGCCTTCCTCTACGACGGGTACTGGGCGGATGTCGGAACGGTGGACTCGTTCTACGACGCCAACATGATGCTGACGCGGGACCATCCGCCGTTCCGGTTCTACGACGCGAGGAAGCCGATCTTCACGCGGCCGCGCTTCCTCCCGGCCTCCCGCTTCATCGACAGTTCGGTCAGCTACTCGCTGGTCGCCGAAGGCTCCTACATCAACCGGTGCCGGGTGGAGACGTCGATTGTCGGCATCCGGGCACGCATCGACGAGCGCGCCACCGTCAGGCGGTCCGTGCTCCTGGGCGCCGACTACTATGAGTCCGACGAGGATCCGGGCGGCGATCGCTCGGTGCCGATCGGCGTGGGCATGGACTCGACGCTCGACAGGGTCATCGTCGACAAGAACGCGCGCATCGGCCGGGGCGTGCGCCTGGTGAACGAGCGCGGCCTGCAGGAGGCCGACGGCGAGAACTACTACATCCGCAACGGGATCATCATCGTGCCCAAGGGCGCCGCTGTCCCCGACGGGACCATCGTCTAGCCCCCGAGCGCGCGGAGTGCCCGGGGGGTCACGAACCACTTCAGCCGCCCGGCGTCGGTCGGCGGCAGCGCTTCGGTTTCGATGCAGCACACCGCGCCCTTCTTGAAGATGAGCGGTTCGCGGGCCCCGATGAGCCGGGCGGCCATCTCCCCGATCGACGGCATGTGGCCGACGAGCGCCACGGAGCGGTCGTGGCCGGTTTGCGCCAGCGCGGCCAGCAGTGCATCGTACCGGCCGCCCGGGCGGAGCGCATCGACGGTGACCGGCGGCACCGCGCACCCAAGGCCCGAGGCCAGGATCTCGGCGGTCTGAGCCGCGCGGACCAGCGGGCTGGTCAGCACCCGGTCGAGGCGGACATCGAGCGCCCGCAGCCCGATGACCTCCACGCGCATGCGCTCGATCCCGTCGCTGGTCAGGGGGCGGTCGTCGTCGTTCGGGAACTCGGGGCCCTGCTCGGCGGCAAGGCCGTGTCGCACCAGGTAGATGAAGTGCAAGGCCATCAGCGGTCCTCCGGTTTCCGGCTCGGGGTGCGTGAATGCGCCGCCGGCAGCGGGGCGGGTGAACCCGGCGGTGGCAGGCTCACCAGGATCTTCCGCACGGCCGACGCACGCGCGAGCAAAGGCACGATGCGCTCGCGATCGGTGACAAAGCGGCTGTGCAGCGCCCGGATGTCGTCGTCAATGCGGGTGACGAGCGATTCGAGCCCGGCGCGCCGCGACGCCGGCGCCTGCGACATCACGTCGCGGGCGAGCGCGCCGAGCACCTGGAGGTCGTGCAGTTCGCCGAGGAGGTTCTGGAGGCCCTTCAGCTGGCGCACCGACCCGGTCAGCCGGAAGCGCCCCAACCGCTCGGCGACCTCCAGCGCGTAGCGAAACTTCTTCAGCGCGATCCGCACGCCGTGCAGCGGGCCGGGGGCGAAGATCAGGCCGGCGCCGACGACGGCCGTCTCGAGTTCGCCGGCCCGCCGGCCCAGCCGGTCCGCCACGCGCCGCGCGCAGGCGAGGACCGCTGCGCGGGACGTGCTCCGCCCGGCCAGCGCGAGCGTTTGTGCCGCCAGCGCGTCCACGTCGAGTTTCGCGAGGAGGGCCCGGGCACCCCGGCCCTCCTCCGAACGCGCGCGCGCGACGCTGGCCCCGACCTCCGCCACCGCTGCGGCGTGCTTCGGCGCACGCCGCTCGATCGCGAGCAGCGTGTCCTGGGCCACGTCGAGTTCCCGGGCGCGCCCGAGCGCACGCGTCACCTGACGAAGCCCGCGCCGCAGCGCCCGGGCCTTCCGCGCGTCGGCCGCACGCGCGACGGAGGGAACCAGTTCGCGAAGCCGCCGGCTCGCCACCCTCGCCTGGTGGATGCCCTCGACATCATCCGTCATCGCCAGCGGCCACTGGGCCAACAGCGCGCGCACGGGCCGCCGGGCGAGCGTCGAGGGCAGGGCAAGCGTGCGCATCAGTGGATTGTATGCCGAGGAGGTCCGCGGCGGATCGGGCCTCGATTGCCACCCGGGCTGTTCCTGTGCTACTTATTGGCCGCATCCTTCGCCGCGCTGACAGTGGTTCTGGCGTGTGGCGTCCTGCTGCGGGCAGCGGACGCCGGGCGCAGTCTGGAGCGGGGTATGTCAGTTCCGACCAAGGCCGCGGGCGACGCGCTCATCCTGTCGCCGATCGGGCCGTTGGTTGCCGGCGGGACCGCCGAAGAGTTCGAGTCGAGCATCCAGGCCATCTACAAGTCCGGGTACCGCCATCTCGTCGCCGATCTGCGGGACGTCACCACGGTCGACAGCGCGGGCATCCGCGCCCTGGTGCGCGGCCTGACGTCGGCGCAGCGCCTGGCCGGCAGTTTCAAGCTGGTCGCCCCCTCCCCTGACGTGCTCGCCGTCCTCCACGTCGCGCAGCTCGATTCCGTGTTCGTGGTGCACGACCGCGTCGAAGCGGCCGTGCCGAGGCGCCGCCGGTGGCGCAGCGTCGGCACCGTCGTCGGCGGGGCCGCCGTCGTGACGCTGCTGGCGGCAGCCGGCGCGTGGCTGCTGCCCGCGGCGTCGGACCCGGTCCAGGACACACTCTGGGGCGGAGGCGCCGCCGAGCCGGGCCGGCCGATCCCCTGGTGGCAACCCTTCGTCGAACTGGCCAAGCTCGTCCTCGCCACGGCCATCGGCGTCATCGTCACCACCGTGCACCGGCATTACCGCCGGGAGCGCCCGCAGACGCAGGCGATGGAGCAGGCCCAGGTCCTGCTCTGCGTCTCCGGCGCGCTGATGATGATCATCATCGGCGGCTCGGTCGCGCGGGCGTTCGGCATCGCCGGCGCCGCGAGCATCATCAGGTTCCGGACGCCGGTCGAAGATCCGAAGGACATCACGATCCTGTTCCTGCTGATGGGGCTCGGCATGTCGGCAGGCGTCGGGCTGTTCGGCGTCGCGGGCCTCGGGACGGCATTTCTGTGCGTGTGCCTGGCACTGCTCAACCGCATCGGCGCCAGGCGCCCGCGCGCGATGATGGCCGAAGTGGAAGCCGAAGGGCGCGAGTTCCCGACGGCGCACGTCCAGAGCGTCTTCGCCCGCAACCACGTGATCTTCGAACCGCGCGAGGTGTCGCAGGGCAAGGCGCTGTCGGTGCGGTACTACACCCTGCTCGACCCCGATCAGTCGCTCGAGAGCCTCAGCGAGCAGCTGATGGCGGGCGGGAAAGCCAGCGTCAAGACGGTGTCGTGGGAGCTGCCCCGGAAGAGCGAGTAACTCCCGGGCGACTCCCCTTCGAAGCCGGGGCGGCGATTCGCGCCGGCCGCGGGGCCGATATACTGATCCCTGCGTATGCACCTTGCCGCCATCGACATCGGCACCAACTCCCTGCACATGATTCTCGTCCGCGTCGCGGCGGACGGCGCCTTCGAGGTGATCGGGCGCGAGAAGGACATGGTCCGCCTGGGCGCCGGCGGCCTCGAGGGCCGGCCGCTCGGCGAAGGCGCGATGACCGCCGCCCTGCAGACTCTCTCCCGTTTCAAGCGCCTGGCCGATTCGCGCCAGGTCGACGACATCGTGGCCGTGGCCACCAGCGCCGTGCGCGAGGCGCCGAACGGGGGCGACTTTCTGGCGGCCATCGCCGAACAGACCGGGATCCAGGCACGCGTCATCACCGGAGTCGAGGAGGCGGCGCTCATCCACCGGGCCGCCGTCCACGGCATCGACGTCGGCACCGGAAAGGCGGTGGTCATCGACATCGGCGGCGGCAGTACCGAGATTACGCTCGGCACGGCGGCCGAGGTCCAGCTGGCGAAGAGCTTCAGGCTGGGCGTCATCCGCCTCGCCGAGCGCTTCGTCACGAGCGACCCGCTGACGGGCGGCGACGAGCGCCGCATGGTGCGCCACATCCGCCACGAGCTCGGCGACTACCTCCGGAGGCTCGCCAGGGCCGGCTACTCCCGGGTCATCGCGACCTCGGGGACCGCGCTCGCCCTGGGCTCGCTCGCCCTGCAGGTACCGGGCGACGTGACGACGCACCACCGGCGCGTCGGCGTGGAGGCCCTCCGCGACATCCGGCGGCGGGTCGCGTCGCTCGGCCTGGCCGATCGCCTCAGACTGCCGGGCCTCGACGCCCGGCGCGCCGACCTCATCGTGCCGGGCGCGATTCTGCTCGACACGATCCTGCGCCAGCTGGACGCGGTCGAGATCACGCTGTGCGAGCTCTCGCTGCGCGAGGGCGCGGTGCTCGACTACATCCGCCGCAACCGCGTCCACATCGAGCGCGTCGAGCGCTACCCGGACGTGCGGCGCCTCAGCGTCGTCGAACTGGCGCTGCGGTGCCATTACGCCGCCGACCACGCCCAGCAGGTCGCGCGCCTGGCGCTCGCGATCTTCGACGAGACGCGCGCGGCGCACGGGCTCGATGACCGCGCCCGCGAGTGGCTCGACTTCGCCGGCATCCTCCACGACGTCGGCGAACACATCAGCTACGAGCGCCATCACCGGCATTCGTACTATCTGGTGAAGAACGGCGGCCTCCGCGGGTTCGAGCCGGACGAGATCGAGGCGATCGCGCTCGTCACGCGGTATCACCGCCGGGACGCGCCGCGGAGAAGCCATGACGTCTTCGCCGCGCTGCCGAGGCCCGGCCGCAAGGCCGTCCGCTGGCTCTCGGCGATGCTGCGCGTGGCCGAGAGCCTCGACCGGAGCCGCGCGCAACTGGTCGAGAGCGTCACGCTGCGCCGCAAAGGCCGCCGCTGGACGCTTCGCGTGGCCGGCCGCGGCGACATCGAGCTGGAGCTCTGGGCCGTGCAGCGCAACATGCGGCCCCTCGAGCGGGAGCTCGGCGCCCCGGTGAAGGTCGCGGCGGGGCGCGTGGCGGGCCAGGAGCGTCACGGTATACTGGGCCCCAGGCGGAGGAGCACGTCGTGATTCACCACAGCACCGGAAACCTCGCCACACTCCTGCTCGCCATCGCGGCCGCCGTCGCCGCCTGCGTGCAGCCGACGACAGCCGCCGACCCGCCGGCCTTCGACGGCGGCCGTGCATTGGAGCATCTCCGGGCGGTGGTCGGCTTTGGTCCGAGGCCCCCGGGTTCGGCCGCCGCCGGGGAGACCCGCCGGTACATCGGGGCGCAGATGGCCGCCATCGGCGTCGAGGTGGCCGAGCAGGCGTTCGAGGCGAAGACGCCGATCGGCCCGGTGAAGATGGTGAACGTGCGGGCCACGATTCCCGGCGCCCGTCCGGAGCGCATCATCCTCGGCGGGCACTACGACACGAAACTGTTCCGGCAGTTCCGCTTCGTCGGCGCCAACGACGCGGGGTCCAGCACCGCGTTCCTGATCGAGATGGCGCGGGTGCTGAAGGCCCGCAAGAACCCGTTCACGATCGAGCTGCTCTTCATCGACGGCGAAGAGGCGTTCATCGACTGGTACCTCGGCGACGACCACACCTATGGCAGCCGCCACTACGTCCAGGAAGCCAGGCGGACGGGCGATCTCGCCCGCATCAAGGCGATGATCCTGGTCGACATGATCGGAGACCGCGATCTGGTGATCAAGCGCGAGACCGCTTCCACCCCCTGGCTGACCGACGTCATCTGGTCGACGGCAAGGGCGCTCGGCCACGGCTCGATCTTCGTGGCCGAGCCGTTCCCGGTCGAGGACGATCACCTCCGGTTCCTCGAAGCGGGCGTGCCGGCGGTGAACCTCATCGATCTCGAGTACCCGCCGTGGCACACGGCGGAGGACACCCTCGACAAGGTGAGCGCGCGCAGCATGGAAGTCGTGGGGCGCGTCCTGACGGCCGCGCTGCCGAAGATCGAAGCCCGCCTCCAGGGGCCCGCCGCCCGCTGACGGGCCGGCCGGCCCCGGCGCGATCAGGTCCGGCCGTAGCGGACGATGAGCACCGTCATGTCGTCGTTCTGCATCGCGCCGGCGGCGAACGTCCTCGCCGACGCCAGCAGGGCCTCGCGCATGGCGGCCGGCGGCGCGCCGCGGTTGGCTTCCAGGCAGGCGATCAGCCGGTCGTCCCCGTACTCCTCGCCGTCGGGATTCTGCGCCTCCGAGATGCCGTCGCTGAAGATGACGAGCGTGTCGCCCGGCTCGAGCACCAGCTTCTCCTGGTCGTAGGAGGCGAAGTCGAACATGCCGAGAATCATCCCGCCGGTCTCGAGTCGCGACACGCCTCCGCGGCTCAGCAGCACCGGCGCGTTGTGCCCGCCGTTGCAGTAGATCAGCGAGCCGTCCGCCGAGACCACGCCGAAGAACATCGTCACGAACTTCGACTCGATGTTCCGCTGCTTCAGGCCGCGGTTGATCTTGGCGATCGTGCCGGCGGGGCCCGCCGCGGTGTCCGCTTCGACGGTGAACATGCCCTGCACGGCCGCCGTGAGCAGCGCCGCCGGCGCGCCCTTCCCGGACACGTCGCCGAGCGCCACGCCGAAGCTGCCGCCCTCGAGCTCGAGGTAGTCGAAGAAGTCGCCCCCGATCGCGCGGCACGGCACGGTGGCGCCGGCCACGTCGCAGAACGCGCCCTCGTGCTCGGCTGGGGGCATCAGGGCCTGCTGGATTTCCGCGGCAATCCGCAGCTCCTGCTCCAGTCGGGCTTTCTCGCTCGCCTCGCGGTAGAGCCGGGCGCTCTCGATGGCGAGGGCCGCCTCGCCCGCCAGCGTCTCCAGCGCGCTGCGCGTCGCCGGCGACTTGAGCACCCCGCCTTCGCGGCTGTCGAGGTACAGCACCCCGATGCGCGACTCGCCGCTGTACGCTTCGGCCAGATCGACGTACCGCACGAGCACGAGCGGCACGCACAGCACGTGCCGGATGCCGATCATCATCGTCGCCGTATGGGCCTGGGCCATCATGGCGTCCGCGAAGTCGAGCAGGCGCGACTCGCCCGTCGCGAACACCTCGTCGGGGATTTTGCGGGAGGTCTCGAACGTGCGCCCGGGCAGCGTGACGCGCCCGCGCCCCCTGCCCATCTTGAAGTCGAGGGTGCCGTCCGCCCCGGCCAGCATGATGAATCCCCGCTCCGCCCCCGTGACCTCGATCGACGAGTCGATGACCATCGTCAACACGTCGTCGAGGACGCGGCCGGAGCCCAGCCGCCGCAGGCTCTCGAGCAGCGCGGCGATCTGGCGGAAATCGCCCGACGCCGGGACCGGGCGCGTGCTCGAATCGGTGCCGGCCTCGAGAAACGTGATCTCGCACTCGGTGCTGTGGCCGAGGCGGATCTGGTCGCGGTCGGCCAGCACGTGCTCGGTCACCCGGTCGCCGTTCACGAAGGTGCCGAAACGCGAGCCCTTGTCGCGGAGCACGAACCCCCCCGCCTCCGCGGTGATGTCCGCGTGGTCCCGCGAGACGTCCGGGTCGCTGAGGCGCACGGTGCATTCGCCCCGCCGGCCGAGCGTGGTGACGTCGCTGTCCAGGGCGATTCTGTCCTTCTTCCCGTCGGGGCGGGAGATCACGAGCCGGGGAGTAGTCATCATGTGCGCCTTCGCCTCAGGATGCGCCAGACCAGAACGACGGCCGCCAGCGCGGCAACGGTGTACGACACGGACGCCGGCAGCTCGCCGGAGGCCGCTCTCGCCATGTAGAAACCGCCGGCCACCAGCACGAGGAGCGCGGTGACGGCCAGCCACAGCGGCTGCCCGGCCCGACGGCGAGCGGGCGCCGGGCGAGCGGACGGGGGCGCCGACGTCGATTGCCCGCAGCGGAAGCAGACAATCGCCTTGTCCGATATCTCGGTACCGCAGTGTTGACAAATCACGCCCTGTGCCCCGAATGCCCGATTATATACTTGCGCGCATGATCCCCGTGCGGGATGTCGTCCCGTCGAGAACCGCTCCGGCCGTCACGCTGGCCCTGCTGGCGGCATTGGGCGCGGCGTTTGTCTGGCCCCCGGTGCGCGAGTGGTGGCTCCCGTGGAGCGCGCACGCCGTCGTGGTGTGGATCGCCGGCGGGACCATCGAGGATCGCCTCGGCCACGCCCGCTTCGCGGCGTTCGCCGCCCTGTGCGCCGCCGCCGCGTGTGCCGCGCCCCTCGCCGCGGGCCGCGACGCCAGCCTGCTCTGGGCCGCGTGCGGGGCGGTGGCCGGCCTGGTCGCGGCTCACCTCGTGATGTTCCCGCAATCGCGCATCCTCACGATTGTCCCGGTCCTTGTCGGCGTCGAGGTGACGGACGTGCCGGCCTGGGCAGTGTTCGGGCTCTGGGCCGTCCTGCAGGGGGCCGGCGCCTGGTCTCTCCTGGCCTGGTCGCCGCCTGCAGACGCCATCGGCATGGCGGCGAGCGTGGCCGCCGGCGCGGCGGCCGGCGCGGTGGCCTGCCTCGTCCTGCGGCGCCCCGAGCGGATGCGCGTGGACTGGTGGGACCCGCCCACCCGGCAGCCCTGAGCTCCCGGATTCCGCGAATCCTCGGTGCCGGGCACGCCTCGCGCGCGGCGGCGGCGCGTGTCGCGAACCGCTCGGCGCGCCGGACAAACGCACCTGCAGGGTGCTGTCGGCAGCACGTGGGGCCCCGGACACCCCACGTGGCTATCGGCCCTTGCGGTGCGTTTGTCGAACATCCGCGATCGGCTTGCTCGCATGGTTCGCCACACGCCTCCGCCGCCGCGCGCACTGACGCAGCCCGAGTCTCGAATCCCGAATCCCGCTTGTCTCGCCGAAGCCGGCCGGCAGGTCGTTTGGCGAAGGCGGAAGTCTCGATTCCCGCTGTCTAGATGAACTCCCGCCACGTGAAGAAGAGCGCCGCGCCCCAGCCCTGCAGCAGGGCGAAAGCCGTGAGCCAGGCGGCACGGTGGCGGGCGGGAACGATAGCGGCAAGCCAGATGAACGCCGGGAACATCGCGGCCGTCACGCGCCCGATCGAGAGCAGGCCGCCGGCCGCGAGCGGCGGGAGGAGGTTGATGGCCAGGAACACGCCGTAAGGCACGCCGAATCGGCGCGTCACCGGCCAGATCGCCGAGAGCGCGCCCACGACCGCCACGAAGTTCGCCGCATCGATCGGCTGCGACCGCGTGTAGCCGTACAGTCCGCCCCGCCCCAGTTCCTGGAACGGGCCCTGAGACACCCAGGTGCCGAAGGTGCGGCCCCAGGCCGCGTGGGCTTCCAGCCAGGCCAGCGGGCGCCCGGTCAGCGCATAGATGAATGCGGAAAACACGATGACGCCTGCGATACCCGCCGCGGCCGCCGCCAGCGTGGGCAGGGACACGCGCAACGCGCGGAAGGCGCGCTGGCCGATACCGCTCCCGGCGTCGCGCCAGGCCACAACCGAGGCCGGCCACAGCGCCACCAGCGCGATCGGCACGGCCAGCAGGAACCCGTTGGGCCGCGCGAACCCGCACACCAGCATGAACGCCGCCGTGCGGACGTACTCGCGCCGGCCGACATGATAGAAGGCGCCAGCCGCGCAGAGCAGGAAGATCGACTCCGTGTACACCGCGCTGTAGAAGACGGCGAACGGGTACGCCGCCAGCAGCGCGACGGCCCACGCCGCCCGGTCGGCGTCGCCTAGCGCGGACCGTGCGAGGCGGTAGATGTAGACAAACGCCCACAGGCACGCGGCGAGCACCGCAAGCTGGCCGGCCCAGAGCGGATGCCCGCCGATGAGTCGCCCGCCGAACCGCATCAGCATGGGCAGCGCGGGCATGAACGCGATGTTCTGGTGGCCGGCGCTCCCGGGATCCCAGGTGTAGCCGTCCACGGCGATCCCGAGATACCAGCCGGCATCGTGACGGGCCGGCAGGTCGAGGAACTCGTTCTTGTACAGCCTGAAGGGCGCCCCGCCGTCCCGGTAGCCGAACGTCCCGACGGCCAGGAACCCGACCAGCAGCACGGCCAGCCGCGAGGCCGCCCAGATGGGCACGACGGCGCGCACGCCCTCGGCGGCCCACCAGCGCCCGAGACTCCGCCACGCCCGCAGGAAGACCGGCTGGTCGCGCCTGAAGGCGTGACGGACCGCCAGAATGACCAGCGCCGCCAGCAGGATGCGCGAGCCGGAGGTGACCGATACGCGGGCGCCGAGGACGTGCAGGCGAAAACCGCCGAATCCCGCCACGAGCAGCGCGAGGCCGGCCATCGCCACGGCCAGCGCGTCGGCGGACCGGGCCCAGCGAGGCAACCGGCCGCGCGAATCGTCGGGGGGTGGCGGGAGGGACTCCATGAGGTGTGAACCGCCGGGGAGTATAACACCGGGGCCGGACGCGCGCCCGGCGGCGGCTTTCCGATACGATGGAGGGAACTGGCACCCTTTCGACAGGACCTCGCATGAACAACCGCCTCGCCGCCGTCTGCACGGCCGCCCTGCTCGCCGCCGCGCCCGCCCACGGGCAACCCGCGCCGGCGGCCTCCGCCGCCGCCAGTCCGCACCATCGCCTCGACATCCGCCTCGACCCGGCCGCTCACCGGCTCACCGCGACCGACGAGGTGACATGGCCGGGCACGCCCCCGTCGGGTCCCCGTACATTCGTCCTCAATGCCTCGCTGGCCATCACGCGCGCCGACCCTCCCGTGAAGGAAGTGCCCCTCGCCGAGGCGCTCGCCGAACTCGGGCTCGCGCTCGCCACGCGCGTCCCCTTGAAGGCGTATCGCGTCGCGGCCTCCGGTGAGACGACGTCGCTCGCGCTCGCGTACGAGGGCGTCATCAACACGCCGCTCTCGGATCCGAAGGAGGAGTACACGCGCGGGTTCCGCGACACAACCGGCCTCATCGGCCAGGAGGGCGTCTACCTGGCCGGCTCGACGGTGTGGCATCCGCGATTCGGCTCCGAACTGGTCACCTTCGACGTGACGGCGGCCGCACCGGAGAACTGGCACGTCATCAGCCAGGGCAGCGGCACGTCCCGCGGCGCGGATGGCAAGGCGCACTGGGCTTCCGGCGGGTCGATGGACGAGATCTACGTCGTCGGCGGCCCGCTGCACCAGTTCAAGGACAGTGCCGGAGCGATCGAGACGCTGGTCTACCTGCACGAGCGGGACGCCTCGATCGCCGGGAAGTACCTGGCGGCGACGGCCCAGTACCTCGAGATGTACCGCCGCCTCATCGGCCCCTATCCGTATGGCAAGTTCGCGCTGGTCGAGAACTTCTGGGAGACGGGGTATGGCATGCCGACCTTCACGCTGCTCGGCCCGCAGGTCATCCGCTTCCCCTTCATCATCAACTCGTCGTACCCGCACGAAATCCTGCACAACTGGTGGGGCAACTCCGTGTTCGTCGACTACGGCACCGGGAACTGGTGCGAAGGACTGACGGCATACCTCGCCGACCACCTGATCCAGGAGCAGCGCGGGGCGGCCGCCGAGTACCGCCGCTCGGCGCTGCAGAAGTACCGCGACTACGTGCGCACGGGCCGCGACTTCCCCCTCGCCGAGTTCCGCGAGCGCTTCAGCGCGGCCACCGAGGCGGTCGGGTACGGCAAGGCGCTCATGGGCTACCACGCCCTCAGGCTCCACATCGGCGACGACGCGTTCCGCGCGACCTTCGCGCGGTTCTATCGCGAATTCAAGGGCCGGCGCGCAACGTTCCGCGACATCCAACGCGTCGCCGAAGCGGTGAGCGGCAAGCCGCTCGGCTGGATCTTCGACGACCTCATCACGCGCCCGGGCGCGCCGGTGCTGGACGTGAAGGCGGGCTCGACCGGCGTCAGGCAGGACGGCGCGCGCTTCGTCGTCGACGGCGTGCTGCGCCAGGTGCAGGCGGGCGCGCCCTTCACGGCCGACGTCCCCGTCCTTGTCCAGACCGAGCGCGGCGTCACGGCCGCGACCGTTCGCCTCGACAGAGCCGAACAGGCCTTCTCGATCGCGGCAGACAGCCGGCCCCTCGCGCTCGTCGTCGATCCGCACTTCGACGTGTTCCGCCGCCTCGACCCTCGCGAGACGCCGCCGTCCATCGGCCAGATCTTCGGAGAACCGGCGATCCTGGCCGTGCTGCCCTCCGATGCCGGCGCGGCGGCCATTGCCGCGTATCGCGAGATGCTGAACGGCTGGCAGAGCGACGCGCACCGGATCACGGTGGTGCTCGACAGCGACCTGAAGGCTTTGCCGGCCGACCGCGCCGCGTGGATCATCGGGCGGACGAACCGCCTGGCTCCGGCGCTCTTCGGAGCGCTCCCCGGGCTGCGCGTGGACGCGGCGGGCGTCGAGGTCGACGGCGAGAAGATGCCGCTCGCGGGCCACACGCTCATCGCCACGTTCCGCCACCCGGCGAATGTCGAGAAGGCCGTCGGCTGGATCGTCGCCGACCCGGTGCCGGCCCTTCCCGGCCTCGGGCGCAAACTCCCCCATTACGGAAAGTACTCGTACCTCGGCTTCCAGGGCGAGGAACCCGCCAACATCATCAAGGGTCAGTGGCAGCAGTCCGACTCGCCGATGCGGGTGGACCTCCGGCCCGACGGCCGGCGCGGCGGCACCATCACCCCGCTGCCTCCGGATGGCCGCAACGCCCTGGCCGATCTGCCGCCCGTGTTCTCGACGCAGGCGCTCGCCGACCACGTGGCGTTTCTCGCCTCGCCCGGGCTCGAGGGGCGCGGCCTCGGCAGCCCGGGCCTCGAGAAGGCCGCCCAATACGTGGCGGACAGGTTCCGGGCATACGGGCTGATGCCCGGCGGCGACGGCGGCTCGTACTTCCAGCGCTTCACGGCGCCAACGGGCAAAGACGGCCTTCCCGTCGAGGCGGCCAACGTCGTCGGGATCCTGCCGGGCTCGAACGACGCGTTCACGGACCAGAGCGCCGTGCTCGGCGCGCACCTCGATCACCTCGGGACCGGATGGCCCGACGTGCACGCGGGCGACGAGGGCAAGGTGCACCCGGGCGCCGACGACAACGCGAGCGGCGTCGCGGTGCTGCTCGAACTGGCGCGCGTCCTGGCGGCCGGAGATCGGCCGCCGCGCACGGTGCTGTTCATCGCGTTCACGGGCGAGGAGGCCGGCCGGCTGGGATCGAAACACTACGCGGCGCACCCGGTCCGTCCCCTGGCGAAGACGGAAGGCATGATCAACCTGGACACCGTGGGTCGCCTCGGCACCCAGAAGATCACCGCGCTCGGCACCGGCACGGCGACAGAGTGGCAGCACATCTTCCGCGGAGCATCGTTCGTCACGGGCATCGAGAGCCGCAGCGTGCCCGAATCGATCGAGTCGTCCGACCAGGTGAGCTTCACCGAGCAGAACGTGCCGGCCGTCCAGATTTTCACCGCGGCGCACGCCGATTACCACCGCCCGTCCGACACGGCCGACAAGATTGATGTGGCCGGCCTGGCGAAGGTCGCCGCCTTCGTCAAGGAAGGCATCGTGTACCTGGCCGAGCGTCCCGGGCCGCTCACAAATACGATTAAGCCTGCCTCGCCGAAGCCGCAAGCGGAGGCGGAGCCTGCCTCGCCGAAGCCGCAGGCGGAGGCGGAGCCTGCCTCGCCGAAGCCGCAGGCGGAGGCGGGGCGCAGGGTCTCGTTCGGCACGGTCCCGGACTTCGCGTTCCCGGGTCCCGGAGTGAAGGTGACGGGCCTTGTCCCGGAGTCGCCCGCGGCGAGGGCCGGCATCCGCGAAGGCGACATCATCCTGCGGCTCAATGACGCCGCCGTCGCCGACCTGCAGGGGTTCTCGAACCTGCTTCGCACGTTCGCGGCCGGGCAGACGGTGGCCGTCGTGCTGCGGCGCGGTTCCGAGGATGTGAACGTGAGCGTGACGCTGGCCGAACGCTGAGCGGAGCGGCGTCCGGGAGTACAATCGATGTGTGGAGGAGCGCGAATGACTCGAACGAGCCTCACGGCCGCCCTCGTGGCCCTGGCAATGACCGTACCGGCGCCGGGGCTCGCGCAGGAATCGTCCTGGAAGCTGAAGATCGGCGACCCGGCCAGGCGCGACCGCGAAGCCACCGTCGTCCTCGACGGCATCACCGACACGGCGGCCGGCAGGGTCTTGACCACCGCGGAGCTCGCGGCCCGGCTCGACGACGTGCGGGTGGTGTTCATCGGCGAGAGCCACACCGACATCGCGTTCCACCGGGTGCAGCTCCAGGTCATCCGCGAGCTGCACAGGCGCGGGCGCGAGGTGCTCATCGGCCTCGAGATGTACCCCTACACCGAACAGGCCTCGCTCGACTTGTGGAACAACGGGGCGGCCAGCGAGGATGAGTTCGTCGCGAAGTCGCGCTGGTACAAGAACTGGGGCTATCACTGGCACTACTACCGCGACATCTTCCTCTACGCGCGCCAGAGCGGCCTGAAGATGTACGGCGTGAACACTCCGCGCGAAGTGGTGTCGGCGGTCCGCAAGAAGGGCCTCCAGAACCTGACGCCGGAGGAGGCGTCCCGCATCCCGCCGAGGATCGACACCAGCAACGAAGATCACAAGACGCTCTTCCGCGCGTTCTTCGCCGGCGAGGAGAGCATGATGCACACGATGAGCGCCCAGATGTTCGACGGCATGTTCGCCGCGCAGTGCACGTGGGACGCCTCGATGGGCTACAACGCCGTCGAGAACCTGAAGAAGTTCGGCGGGCCGAAGGCGATTATGGTGGTGCTCATCGGCTCGGGCCACGTGGCCTACAACCTCGGGGTGCAGCGCCAGGCCGCGCTGTGGTTCGACGGGAAGATGGCGTCGATCGTCCCGGTCCCGGTGGCCGATGCCAAGGGCCGGCCGCAGACCGCCATCCAGGCGTCCTACGCCGACTACCTCTGGGGCCTGCCGCCCGAAAGCGGTCCGCTCTACCCGTCGCTCGGCCTCTCGACACGCGACGGCAAGGGCGAGTTCCCGCTCGAAGTCATCAACGTCCCGAAGGACACAGTCGCGGGGCGGGCGGGGTTCCAGGTGGGGGACGTGCTGCAGTCGATGGACGGCACGCCGCTCAAGGACCGCGAGACGCTCAACCGCCTGCTGTCGGAAAAGCGCTGGGCGGACGACGCGGTGTTCATCGTGTCGCGCGGCGGCGCGGCCGCCACGGTGACCGCTGTCTTCCGGCGCGAGTCTCCCCCAGCCAGGTGAGGCGCCCATCGCCATGTCGGAACCCTCCACGACCTCCATCCCGCCGCTGCCCGCCCGGCTGCCCGTCATCCCCCTGCGCGGCACGGTGGTTTTTCCGCTGACGCTCCAGCCCCTTGCCGTGAACCGCCCGGTGTCGATCGACTCGGTGAACCGCGCGCTCGGCGGCGACCGGCTGGTGCTGCTCGTCCAGCAGGCCGGCGACACGGACGACCCGGGTCCCGATGCGATTCGCGGTGTGGGCACGGTCGGTGTCATCCGGCAGATGGCGAAGGGCCCGGCGGCGATGCAGATCGTGGTCGAAGGGCTGGTGCGCGCACGGGTCACGGACGTGTCGCGGGCGGGCAACGTCCTGGAGGCCTCGGCCGACGTGCACCCCGACGATGACGCGCGCGAGCTGGAGGTGGAGGCCTACGTCCAGCGCCTGCGCGAACTGAGCGACCGGGCCCTGTCGTTCACGACGGGCCTCCCCCAGGACCTCAAGGCGCTCGTCGCCGGCATCGACCAGCCGCTGCGGCTCTGCTACGTCCTCGCCAGCATGCTCGACATGAAGGGTGACGACAAGCAGCAGCTGCTCGAGGAAGAGCGGCTGGTGAAGAAGCTCCAGGCGGTCGCCAAGGCGCTGGCGCGCGAAGTGACGCTGCTCGAGCTCAAGGGCAAGATCGAGTCCGAAGCGCAGCAGGACATGAGCGAGGCGCAGCGGGCATACTACCTGCGCCAGCAGCTGAAGGCGATCCGCGAGGAACTCGGCGACACCGACGGCACGGATTCGAGGGAGCTCGCCGAACGCATCGAGCAGGCGCACCTGCCCGAGCACGTCCGCAAGGTCGCGGACCGGGAGGCACGGCGCCTGGAGCGGACCACGCCCGCCTCGCCCGAGCACCAGATGATCCGCACCTACCTCGACTGGCTCCTCGAGGTGCCCTGGTCGGTCACGACCGACGACCGCCTCGACCTGGTCGAGGCGCGACGCGTGCTGGACGAGGACCACTACGATCTGGACCGCGTGAAGGACCGGATCGTCGAATACCTGGCGGTGCGCAAGCTCAAGGGCGACATGAAGGGGCCGATCCTCTGCTTTGTCGGCCCTCCCGGCGTCGGCAAGACCTCGCTCGGGCAGTCGATCGCGCGATCGATGAACCGCAGGTTCGTCCGGATCGCCCTCGGCGGCGTGCGCGACGAGGCGGAGATTCGCGGCCACCGGCGCACCTACATCGGCGCGATTCCCGGGCGCATCGTCCAGGCGCTCAAGCAGGCCGGGGCGGTGAACCCGGTCGTGATGCTCGACGAGATCGACAAGGTGAGCGCCGGCTACCAGGGCGACCCGGCGGCCGCGCTGCTCGAGGTCCTCGACCCGGCCCAGAACCACAGCTTCCGGGATCACTATCTCGAGGTGCCGGTCGACCTCTCTCGCACCTTGTTCATCGCCAATGCGAACCAGCTCGGAACGGTGCACCGCGCCCTGCTCGACCGCATGGAGATCATTGAACTGGCCGGCTACACCGACCTCGAGAAGCAGCAGATCGCGCGGCGGTTCCTCATCCCTCGTCAGATGGCCGAGCACGGCCTGCCGTCCGGCGCCGTCGACATCACCGCCGCCGCCCTCGGCCGCCTGATTGGCGAGTACACGCGGGAAGCCGGCGTGAGGAACCTCGAGCGCCAGCTCGGGACGATCGCGAGGAAAGTCGCCGCGCGAGTGGCGACGACGGTGACCGACGCCGCGCCGCTCGTCCGGGACCAGGTCGTGGCGACCGTCGACGAGGGCGAGCTGCCGCCCTACCTCGGACCGCCCCGGTTCCGCCGCGACGTCCAGTTCCGCACCTCGCGCCCGGGCGTGGCGACCGGCGTGGCCTGGACCGAGAGCGGCGGCGACGCGCTGTTCATCGAGGCCAGCCTGCTGCCCTCCGGCCACGGGCAGATCACGCTGACGGGCCATCTCGGCAACGTGATGCAGGAGTCGGCCAGGGCAGCCGTGAGCCACCTGCGATCGGCGGCGGCGGAGCTGGGGCTGCCGGCCGACCTGTTCAAGAAGCACGACCTGCACGTGCACGTGCCGGCCGGGGCGATCCCCAAGGACGGTCCCTCGGCCGGCGTCACGATGGCCACGGCGATCCTGTCGGCCATCCGGAAGCAGCCCGTGCGGTCGGATGTCGCCATGACGGGCGAGATCACGCTGAGCGGAGCCGTCCTCCCGGTGGGCGGCATCCGCGAGAAAGTGCTGGCAGCCCGACGCTACGGCATCACCACCTTCATCCTCCCCGAGCGGAATGCCGTCGACATCCCCGAACTGCCCGAGGAAGTGCGCGCGGACATGACGTTTGTGCCCGTCAGGACAATTGACGAGGTGCTCGCGCTGGCCCTTCCATCGTCCGGGGCGCCTTCTCCCGCCGCCGATGACCCCGTCCCCGCCGCTGATCGCGAGCCTGGCGCGGCGCGGTCGTGACCGGAGCGGCCCTCCGGCCGTCGCACCCCCGCCGCGTCCTCGTCTTCTACATCTCCGGTCACGCGTTCGGCCACGCCTCCCGCTGCATCGAGATCATCAACGCCGTGCTCGCCTCCGACGCCGCTGCGGAGATCGTGGTCCGGACGTCCGCCGCGAGGTGGCTGTTCGACGTCACCGTGAAGGGCCGCATCGAATTCCACGAGCGGGTCTGCGACACCGGAGTGATCCAGCGTGACAGCCTGCATCTCGACGAGAGGCGCACGATCGAAGAGGCGGCCGGGTTCATGGCGGAACTTGAACCGATGGCGCAGGCAGAGGCCGCTTTCCTCCGGCAGCGCGGCGCCACCCGGGTCGTCGGCGACATCCCGCCGCTGGCCTTCCGGGCGGCACACCTCGCGGGAATGCCCGCCATTGCCATCGGCAACTTCACGTGGGACTGGATCTACGAGGGCTACCGCGAGGCGCTGGAAGGCTCGCCGGATCTCCTGCCGAGCATCCGCCGCGCCTACCGCCATGCCACGCTGGCGCTCCGGCTGCCGATGTGCGGCGGATTCGACGGATGGCGTGCGCCCATCGTCGACATCCCGTTCGTGGCGAGGCACTCGGCGCGGCCGGCCGGCGAGGTGCGGGACCGGATCGGAGTGCCGCGCGGGAGCCGCATGGCGCTCGCCTCGTTCGGAGGGCTCGGGATCACCGGGTTGCCGCTCGAGCCGCTCGCCCGGCTCGACGGCTGGCGTGTGGTGACGACCGCTCATGCCCTCGAGGCTCTCGGCCCCGTGCCGCCCGGCGTTTGCGTGCTCGAGGACAAGGCCGTCTACGCGAAGGGCCTTCGATACGAAGACCTCGTCCGCGCCGCCGACGTCGTGGTCACCAAGCCGGGATACGGCATCATCGCCGAGTGCATCGCCAACGACGCCGCCATCGTGTACACCGACCGCGGCCGTTTTCCCGAATACGAGGTGCTGGTGGAAGCCATGCCGAGGTATCTGCGGACGCGGTTCATGCCCCGCGAGGACCTGTTCACGGGTCGATGGGGAGACCACCTCGACGCCGTGATCGCCGCGCCGACTCCCCCGGAGCGCCCGCGCACCGACGGCAGCCTCGTCGCCGCCGGCCACCTCCTCGCCGCCTCCTGAGCGGGGCCTGGCCCCTAATGGGCGAGACGGCGCCAGGTGAGGACAAGGGCGGGCGGTACGTTGCGGACCACGAGCTGAGACGTGGGCTGGCAGGCCAGCCGGGCGCTCAACTGACGCCTGAAGGCGACAGCGGGCGGAAGGCGGAAGGCGTGCGCGTACTGGAACGTGGTAAACGTCCCGCCCTGCCGGAGCAGCCGCTCAACCCCGTCGATGATGAGCCGCGTCGTCGCCTGGGGCAGCACCGCGAAGGGCAGGCCGGACACGATATGGTCCACGTCGCTCCAGCCGCGCTCGGCGGCCAGCACGGGCAGCGTTTCCGCCGATGCGCAGACGCAGTCGATTCCGGGCCACGCACGCCGGATGCCCTCGACAAACGTGCGGTCCGTGTCCACCGCCAGCAGCGTCCCGCGCTCGCCCGTCCTGGCCAGCAGTTCGCGCGTCACCACGCCGGTCCCGGGGCCGAGTTCAATGACACGGGAGCCGGGCGTCACATCCTGCGCGATTCTCCGGGCGAGCTGGGCCGAACTGGGCACGATGGCGCCGACCGACCGGGGGTTCCGGACAAGCGCCCCCAGAAACAACAGGTGCTCGCGCCATTCGGACCCGGGCGTCCTGATCGGCTTCACTCCATGGCCTCCAGTACACCGAGGATGGACGAAAACTGGCGGCCGGCCGTTCCAATCTGCACGCCGCTCACCAGCGGACGCACGGCCGCCACGAGTTCGCGGGCGATGGCGATGCCTTCCGCCGGCGCCCGTCCCTCCTCGTCGGCCAGGCGCATCCGATCGACCAGCCCGGCCGGCACGCGCACACCCGGCACCTCATTTGCCATGTACTCGGCGTCCCTGAGCGACTCGAACACCCAGATCCCGGCCACGATCGGGACGCGGTGCTCCCCTGTCCTGGCGAGGAACGCCTTCAGCGCCTCCACCTCGAAGATGGCCTGGGTGACGGCGAACTCGGCACCGGCCTCGGCTTTGTAGGCGAAGCGCTTCACTTCGAGGTCCAGGTCGAGCGCCGTCGGGCTGACGGCCACGCCCAGGTGGAAACTGGTCGGCGACCCGACCGAGGCGCCGCCCACGTCGAGCCCCTGGTTGAGCCGCGTGACGACGTTGGCGAGGCCGATCGAGTCGACGTCGAACACGCCGGTGGCCTGCGGGTAGTCGCCGACAATCGGGGGGTTGCCGGTGGTGATGAGCAGGTTGCGAAGGCCCATGGCGTGGGCACCCAGCAGGTCCGACTGCATGCCGAGCAGGTTCCGGTCGCGGCACGTGTAGTGGAGCAGCGTCTCGACGCCGGCGCGCTGCTCGATCAGGATGGCGGTGGCCAAGGCGCTGGTGGCGGCCCGGACCCGCGGCGTGTCGGGAACGTTGATCGCGTCGACCCCGCGGATCTTCAGCGTGCGCGCCCGGTCGATGAGGGTGGCGCAGTCGTGCCCGCGAGGCGGCTCGAGTTCGGCCAGCACGATGAAGGCGCCGCGCTCCAGTTCGTGGGCCAGGCGCGACTTGAGCCCGCGCGGCACCGGCGCGGACGCGGCCGGATGGCCGGCCACGGCGGCCGCCGGCGCCACCGGCGCCACGCCGAGGCGGGTCTGGCCGGGCGGCGAGAGCCTCCGCACCGCGTCCTTGATCTGCCGGATGTGCTCCGGCGTCGTGCCGCAGCAGCCCCCGACCAGGCGCACGCCCTTCTGGATGAACCGCCGCGCGTAGGACGCCATGTACTCGGGCGAGCTCAGGTAAATCGTGCGCCCCTCGATGTCCCTGGGCTTGCCCGCGTTGGGCTGCGCGGAGAGCCGCGCCCGGGTCACGCCCGCCATGCGCTCGATCGACTCGAGCAGCGGCGCGGGGCCGACGCTGCAATTGAGGCCGATGACATCGGCACCCGTCTCCACGAGCGCCGGCGCGAACTCCTCCGGCGGCGTGCCGTCGAGGCTGCTGCCGTCCTCTTCGGTGGTCATCTGCGCCACCACCGGCAGCGCGCACACACTGCGCACCGCGGCCACCGCGGCGCGGATCTCGTTCAGATCGCGGAACGTCTCGATGATGACGAGATCGACGCCGGCCGCGGCCAGCGCCTCGGCCTGTTCGCGGAAATACGCCTGCGCTTCGTCGACGCCGACCCGACCCCAGGGTTCGATGCGGATCCCGAGCGGGCCGATGGCGCCCGCCACGTAGGCGCGGCCGCGGCTCGCGTCGCGGGCAATCCGTACGCCCTCGGCGTTGATCGACTGGACCTTGTCGCCGAGACCGAAGCTCGCCAGCTTAATCCGGTTCGCCCCGAACGTGTTGGTCTCGATGAGATCCGCGCCCGCCTTCAGGTAGTCCGCATGCACGCCCGCCACGAGGGCCGGCTGTGTCAGGTTCAGCGCGTCGAAGCAACGGTTGATGAACACGCCCTTGGCGTACAGCAGCGTGCCCATCGCGCCGTCGCAGACGAGCACGCGCTGGTCAATCGCCTCGAGGAAGGGCTGCAGGGGCACGCCGGTCAGGTCTCCACGCGCTCGTACTGCCACGTGGCCGTCTCGATCATCAGGTAGGACAGGCTGACCGGGTCGAGCCCGATCGACCTCACACCCTGCCGGACCTCGTCGCTGTAGACATGGTGATGGCCCGACAGGTGCATCCGCGGCCGCACGGCCGCGAGCACCTCGTTGATGGGGGTCTTCCCCACGTCCTGCCGCCGGCCGCGCACCTCCAGCAGGAACGGCCTGGCGGCCTCGTGCGACAGGAAGAGATCGATCCCGCGCAGCCGCTTGCAGGCGTCCACCTCGACGCGCAGGAAATGGCGGCGCTTGTCGTCGCGCGCCAGCCGGGGGTATTCCCCCGGCGGCGTCGGCCCGACCCTCGGCCTGGGAAGGTCTCCCGGGAGGCGATCGTACCAGGTTGGCGCGAAGGTGCCGCCCAGGCCCACGACCGTGATGGACCCGAGCTTCAGCGGCACGCCGTTCGGGAGATACCGCAGGTTCGGGACGCGCCGACGGCCCTCGGCAAGCTCGGCGATGACCTCGAGGTTGTCGTTGTTGCCCTTGATCCAGTGCAGGAGCGCGGGCGGCGCTTCATACGCGCCGCGCGGGTCGCCCAGGTCGCCGACGGTCATCCACCACTGGACCTCGGGGTGCCGGTGCATGATCGTCCGGACCGACGCGAAGTCGCCGTGAACATCTCCCAGGGCCCCGATTTTCATCCTCGTCGGGCCAGTCAGCGGCCCGCAGCGGCCGCCGCCTGGGCGGGAACGAGCAGGTCCTGCTTGTCCCAGATGAAATCCTGTTTGCTGTAGACCGCCAGCTCGTAGTCCTTGCCCATGAAAATGGCGGCCACCGGGCAGGCCTCCTCGCAGTACCCGCAGAAGATGCAGCGCGTCTTGTGAATCTGGTACGTCTTGGCGTAGCGCGGCCCGGCAGCCACCGAGCCGTCGTTCTCCGCCGCCTCGAGGTAAATCGCATCCGCCGGGCACGCCACCGAACAGAGCCCGCAGGCCACGCACTTCTCCAGGCCGTTCTCGTCCCGCATCAGCACCTGCTTGCCGCGGTACTTCGGGAAGACCGGCACCTTCTGCTCCGGGTAGTTGACCGTGATGGGCTTCTTGAAGATGTGGCGAAGCGTCGTGGCGAATCCGACGAGAAAGGGACGAATCATCCGGCATGCCTCCGCGCCGCCAGCGGCGCACAGGAGCAGGCTTCCGCAGCCCTGCCATCGCTCTTCGGGCCATCATAACACGTTCATCTTCAGCGGTTTGACAGGCTCGGAGACCCGCCGCTATAGTCAGGCCGTGGGCCAGTCCGGCACAATCCTGACGCCGCAGCAACTGCTGCTCGTCCAGCTCATTGTCCGCATCGCGGTCGTGTCGCTGCTGGCCGTCATGGTGGTCCGCTACCATCGTTTCCGCGATCTCCTCATCCACGAGCGTCGCGGCTGGCCGATGAAGTTCTTTTTCGCCTTCAGTTTCGGCCTGGTGCTGACGGCGGGCGTGGTGTCGCGCCTGCTGCTCGGGTACAAAGGGCTCGACATCACGTTGGAAGGGGCGTTTCTGGCCGGTCTCGTCACCGGCCCGTGGGGCGGGGCGCTGGTCGGGGCGATGCTTGGCACCCCCGCGCTCATCGCCCGGGAATGGGCGGCGCTGCCCTTCGCCATCGGCTGCGGCTTCGCGGCCGGCGGCATCCGGGAGGCCTGCCCGAAGGAAGCCATCTGGCGATTCTCGCCCTTCGTGCTCGGCGAAGTACCCCGCTACCTCTGGCGGATGGTCCGGCGGTTCGAAATCGACTGGCAAATCGTACTGATGGCGGCGCCCATCGCGTTGCAGCTCCTGCAGTTGGAACTCCACCGCCGGTGGCCGTCCCGGGTCTACGCCCTCGAACCTGAGAACCTGTTCCAGGCGGTACTGGTCTACCTCGGCACGCTGCTGTGCATCGCGGTCCCGATCAAGATCTGGAACGACGCCCGCATCGAGCACCGGGTCCGGGAGCAGGAAAAGCTGCTGATGAAGGCCCGGATCGAGGCCCTCACGAACCAGATCAACCCGCACTTCCTGTTCAACACGCTGGCGTCGATTTCGTCGCTGGTCCGCACGAAGCCCGAGACGGCGCGCAGGCTGATCCTGAAGCTGTCGAACATGCTGCGCCGGCGGCTGCGCCACGACGAGCCCTTCGTCACGCTCCGGGAGGAGCTGGCGTCGGTCGACGAGTACCTGGATATCGAGGCCGTGCGGTTCGGCGCCCAGCTCGCGGTCGAGAAGGCGCTGAACCCGGAGACGCTCGACGGACTCGTGCCCAGCATGATCCTCCAGCCGCTGGTCGAGAACTCCATCAAGCACGGCATCGCGCCGAAGGTCGGCGGCGGCCGCATCATCCTGCGCAGCCGCCGCGAGCGGGGCCGCACGGTCATCGAAGTGGAAGATAATGGCCTGGGTATGTCCGACGATCGGCTCGAGCACGCCTTCGAGGAGACCGCGGAGAACGGCGCCGGGATCGGCCTGCGCAACGTGGGCGAGCGCCTCCGCGTCATTTACGGCGACGGCGCCGGCCTGCATCTGACAAGCGAGCCAGGCCTCGGCACGGTGGTGCGCCTCGAGATCCCCGATCTCCGCCCGGGCGGGGAGACCGGCGCATGAGCGCCGAACTCCGGGCAGTCGTTGCGGACGACGAGCAGCCCGCCCGCGAGGAACTCTGCTTCCTCCTCGGCCAGATCGAGGACATCGCCGTCGTCGGCCAGGCCGACAACGGCGTCAGCGCCCTCGAGGTCATCACCGCGACCGAACCCAACGTAGCGTTTCTGGACATCCAGATGCCGGGATTCACCGGCTTCGAAGTGGCGAACCTGCTGCTCCAGAGCGGGGCCGCGTCGCCGTGGGTGGTTTTCGTCACCGCGTACGATCAGTACGCCATCGAGGCGTTCGAGGTGAGCGCCGTCGATTACCTGCTGAAGCCCGTCGAGCAGCGGCGCCTCGAACAGGCGGTGGAACGGGTGCGCGCTCGCCTCTCCACGGGACAGGCCCGCGACGAGCGAATCGACCACCTCGTGCGGCTGATGGCGACCCGCGCGCGCCGGCGTGATCAGCTCGCGCTCAAGGTGGGCGACCGGTTCCTGCTCGTCCAGGCCGAGGACGTGATCCACGCGTCGGTGGACGGGGATACAATTGTGGTGGCGACCGCCCAGGTGGCCGGCACGTCGAACTATCGGACACTCGACGAATTGCAGGCCCGTCTCGACCCGGACCTGTTCTGGCGCGTCCACCGGTCGCATCTCGTGAATATCAGCAAGATCAAGGAGATCGTCCCTTGGTTCAGCAGGAACTACATGCTCAGGATGAAGGACGCGAAGGGCTCGGAGATCCCGGTGAGCCGCGCCCAGACCAAGCGGCTCCGGGACTACCTGAAGCTCTAGCACCCTTCGAGGCCGTCGTTCCTGCGGCGCCTGTGGCGGCGCTCCCGTCAGCGGCGCTCCCGCCTGCCGCCTCGCTGCCGCGCACGTCGTCCGCCTCGCATCGATGGGCCATTGTCCGTGCCGAGCTCGTGGCGTGGGTCCGGACGCTCGGCTCCGCCGCGGTGTATGCCACCCTCATCGTCACGTTCGGGTTCCAGGTGGCGCGGGTCGAGGGCCAGAGCATGGCGCCCACCCTCCAGGACCAGGACCGCCTGATCGTCAACAAGGCGGTGTACAAGCTCAGTGCGCCGGCGCGAGGCGACATCGTGATGCTCTACTACCCCGTCAACCCGGACAAGTCGTTCGTGAAACGGGTGATCGCCGAGGAAGGCGACACCGTGAAGATCACCGACGGCCGGGTCTTCGTCAACGACCTCCCGCTCGACGACAGCTACGTTCCTCCGGAGTACCGGAGCCACGACGACTGGGGGCCGCAGGTCATCACCGACGGCTACTACTTCGTCATGGGCGACCACCGGAACAACAGCTCCGACAGCCGCCACTGGGGCATGGTGCCCAAGCGCTACATCATCGGACGCGTGCAGGTGCGATGGTGGCCGATTCCGGAGGCCAGGCTGTTCTGACGGGGGCCGTCAGGAGCCGTTCGCGACGGGTTCGCGGGCGTAGAGTTGCTCGATCACCGCCGCCCAGTGCTGCTCGACGATTCTCCGCCGGATTTTCAGCGTGGGCGTGAGCTCACCGCCTTCGATCGTCATCTCCCGCGGCAGCAGCGCAAACTGCTTGATCTTCTCGAACTGCGCCAGATTCACGTTGATGCCGTCGAGAATCGCCTGATAGATCGCCTGGACGTCGGCGCGCTCCACCAGCTGCTCGCGCGATCCCGAGGCGGCGCCCGCCGTCCGCAGGTGCTCCTCGAGCGTCACGAAGTCCGGGATGATCAGCGCGGCCGGGAACTTGCGCCGGTCGCCCACCAGGACGGCCTCCGCCACGAGCGGGCTCTCCTTCAGCCGCAGCTCGATCGGGGCGGGCGCAATGTTCTTCCCGCCGGATGTGACGATGAGATCCTTCTTGCGGTCGGAGATCGTCAAGTACCCGTCGGCGTCGAGATGGCCGATGTCGCCCGTGTGGAGCCACCCGTCGCGCAACGCCGCCGCCGTTTCCTCGGGCCGGTTGAAGTAGCCCTGCATGATGTTCGGGCCGCGCGCCAGCACTTCGCCGTCGTCTGCGATCCGGACCTCGACGCCGGGAACCGGGATGCCGACCGTGCCCAGGCGGACCGCGCCGGGCGGATTGGCCGTGATGCCCGGTGAGCTCTCCGTCAGGCCGTAGGCCTCGCTGATCGGCAGCCCCACCGCAAAGAGAAACTCTCCGGTCGTGTGGGCCAGCGGCGCGCTTCCCGACACCATCAGGCGCAGCCGGCCTCCGACGCGCGCCCGGATCTTGCGGAGGACCAGCACGTCGGCCAGCGGCCGCTGCAGCACCGCCACGAGCGGCGGCTTCCGCCCGGCCAGGCGGGCATCCGCGACCATGGCCCCCACTCGCATCGCCCAGTGGAACAGGGCTTTCCGGACTGCCGGGGCGCCGGCCACCGCGTCGAGCACGGCGTGATGAAATTTCTCGAACACGCGCGGGACGCCGGTCATGATTGTCGGCCGCACCCGCACGAGGTCTCGCGACACGGTCTGCAGGGATTCGGCGAAGCTGACCCGGCAGCCGAGCAGCAGGAACAGGTACAGCGCCAGCCGCTCGAAGACGTGGCTGAGCGGCAGGAACGACAGCGGCTCGTCGTCCCCGCGGATCTGCACGACGGCGTTCACCGCCATCAGGTTCGACAGGATGTTCCGGTGCGTGAGCACGACGCCTTTGGGATGGCCCGTCGTTCCCGACGTGTAAATGATTGTGGCGACGTCGTCCGCGGCCAGCTGCCTGGCCTGCTCCTCGTACTGCCTCGCCAGCGAGGCGTCCCCAGCCACCCGTTCGCGGCCCTCCGCCACGACGTCGCCAAGCGCATGGACCGCGGGGACGCCGCCCGACGGCGCCGGGAGCGGCAGGACCGGCGTCACCACCACGACGGCGGTCAGTGCGGGCAGTTCCGGCGCCAGCCCGAGGAGCTTGGCGAGTTGGATGTCGTCGGACACGACGGCGACTTTGACGCCGGCGTCATGGAGGATGAACTGCGTCTGCGCAGCCGACAGGGTCGGGTACACCGGGACATTGACGGCCCCGGCCGTCAGGATGGCGAGGTCGGCAATCGACCACTCCGGGCGGCTCTCGCAGATGAGGCCCACCCGGTCGCCGCGCCCGATGCCGAAGCGGCGCAGGCCGAGGCTCAAGGCTCGAACCTTGTCCACGAAGTCGCGCGTGGAAAACTCCTGGAAGCCGTCGCCGACGCAGCGACGGAGGAGGATCGGACGGTCGAAGCGCTCCGCCAGGTAGAACGGCAGCTCGGCGAGCGTGGCGACCGGGGCGTGGGCGGGTTCAGGGACGTTCATGCGCGAAAGAGTTTACCGTAGACCACTTCCCGCCCAGCGTCAACGCCCGAATGACGTCGCCGCGCCCTTTCGACCGTCCGGAACGCCCCTCCGGTCAATAGCCCGCCCGCTTGTCGACGATGTTCGCCACATCTTCGCCCGCGAGATAACGGCGGAGGCTGGCGGCGAAAAGCGCCGTGGCGGCCTCCCAGTAATCTTCCCTGAAGCCGGCGACGTGGGGAGTGACCAGGACGCCAGGCATCGACCAGAGTGGGCTTCCTTCCGCCAAAGGCTCGTGTTCGAAGACATCGAGGGCGGCACCCGCAATGGCTTGCCGCTCGAGCGCCCGGACGAGCGCCTGCTCGTCGACGAGTTTCCCGCGCGCGACGTTCACCAGCCACGCCGACGGCTTCATGAGGGCCAGTTCGGCGGCGCCCATCATGCCGCGGGTCTCCGCCGTCAGCGGCGCCGCCAGCACGACGACATCGGCACGCGGCAGCAGCGCGCGAAGCGCCGATGGCGCGTGCGCCTCGCTCACGCCCTCCGGGACGGGATCGCCGGTCTCACGCCTCGTGCCGATCACGTGCATGCCCAGACGGGCGGCGACCCCGGCCAGTTCGCGCCCGATCGCCCCGAGGCCGGCGATGAGCAGCGTGCGGCCGCGAAGCGACGGCAGCCCCGAGAGTTCGTTCGAGATCCACCGCCGCTCCTCCTGCGCGCGCACCGCCTTGGGCAGCCGCCGCGCCAGCGCGAGCATCAGCAGCAGCGCATGCTCCGCCACCGCCGCGGCGTTCATGCCTCGGGAATTGCTCAGGACGACGGGGCTCGCCTGCATGGCCGGAAAGAGCATGCTGCCGACGCCCGCCGCCGGGCTGTGGACCCAGCGGAGGGCCGGCGCGGCTCTGAACGCCCGCTCCGTCAGCCTGGATGTGAACGCGACCTCGGCCGGCGGGATGAGGCGCACCATGGCTTCCTCGCTCTCGGCGTGCAGAAAGCCGAGTTCGGGGAACTCCCGCCGCAGATCTTCCACCCGGACCCGCGGAATCGTCCACGCCTCCGTCTCGCTGAAAATGGCGACCAGAATCTTCAAAGGACCGGCTCCATGACCTGCATGCGGCGGCTGAATCCGGTCGCTCGAACGGGTCATGAGGCCGCCTCCGTCACCGGCCCCGCCGCCACGTGCCCGAGCGTCCGCCCCGCTTCTCCACCAGCCGGATGTCGCCGATGACGACGGCGCGGTCGATTGCCTTGACCATGTCGTAGATGGTCAGGCCGGCGGCCGCCACGGCGGTGAGCGCCTCCATCTCGACCCCGGTCGGCCCGGTCGTGCACACGCGCGCCTCGATCTGGTAGCCGCCGCGTCGCGGCGTGAGCGCCACCTCGCAGTGGGTCAGCGCCAGCGGATGGCACAGCGGAATGATCTCGGCGGTCTTCTTCGCCGCCATGATGCCGGCGAGGCGCGCGACCTGGAGCGGGTCGCCCTTCGCGATGCGCCCCGAATGAATCAGCCGCAGCGTCGGCGCGGCGAGGTGCACGAATCCCCGCGCCACGGCTTCTCGCACCGTGTCGGGCTTCGCGCTGACGTCGACCATCCTGACGCGGCCGTCCGCGTCCACATGCGAGAGAGCCGGGGCGCCCCCGGGCGGAGCTTTGCGTGAGCGTGCGCGTGTCATCGTGGCGTCGGACCTCCTGCCCGGGCCGCCCCGGCCCGGGCCCGGCGCACCATGTTACCCGCGCGCGACCCGTTTCAGTTCGGCAATCTCGGCCATCGTCACGACGCGCAGCCGAAGGAGCAGGCCCGCGTACGCCGCCGCGCCGGCAGCGAACAGGAGGAGGTTGATGGGCCACGCCGGCGCTGCCAGCACCGGCGGCACGAACACCGCCGACGCGGCGAGGGCCTTCCCGGCCGGCCGCAGCGAGAACGGCAGACGGCTGCGCAGCCGCGCCGTCACGTACCAGGCGTAGAGCGCCGATGCCGGCAGCGCCGCTGCGCACGCCCCGAGGCTCCCGAAGCGCGACGCCAGGGGATAGCCGAGCACCCAGAACACCGTGAACTCGAGCGCGGCCGCCGTCAGGATCGTCCCCGGGCGATTGAGCACGAGGGACTGCAGCCGGCCGACGCTTCCGAGGGCGACGGGGAGCAGGATGAGCGTGAGCAGGGCAAGGTTGGCCGCGACTGGTGCGTATTGGGCGCCCATCAGGATCGGCACCAGTTCGCGGCCAATCAGGGAGGCGCCGG
>JAWOGY010000080.1:0-12281 GCA_046496425.1 Vicinamibacterales bacterium | reverse complement strand
AGCAGGCGCCGCCCGCACAGGCCGCGCCGCCAGGGCAGGTTCCCGCCGCCCCGGCGGCCGCGGAGCCGCCGCAGGCCGGCACGATGCGCATCATCCTGACGCCGCCAGGAGCCCCCCTGATGGTGGCGGCCCAACCCGCCACGGTGCCGATCTCGGTCTTCGGGGCCTCGCGCGCCAGTACGATCACGCTGTCGCTCCGCTTCGATCCGAAAGTCCTGCGCGTCAGGCTCGTGCAGGAGGGCACGTTCCTGGCGTCGGGCGGAGGCACGGTGACGTTTGCGCAGCAAGTGGACGCCGCGTCGGGCCGGGTGGATATGACGCTCACGCGGGCGGGCGATGCCGCCGGCGTGTCCGGCGACGGCGTCGTCGCCTCGGTGGTCTTCGACGCCGTCGGGTCCGGCATCTCGCCCCTGGGCCTGGGCGGCGTCGTCACCGGCCCCGGCGGCCTGCCGCTGCCCGTGCAGTTCGGCCAGGCGTCGGTCACGGTCCGGTAGCGTGGAAGCGCAGGGGCACATGTTCCGCCGGCTGAACCGGGCGCGCGGGTTCTCGTTCATCGAGCTGCTCGTCGTGACGTCCATCATCCTGGTGCTGGCCTCCGCGGCGATGCCGCTCGCGCGGATCACGATTCAGCGGCAGCGGGAGATCGAGTTGCGGCGATCGCTTCGGGAGATGCGCACGGCGATCGACCGGTACAAGGACGCCGTGGACCAGGGGCAGATCGGCGGCACCGACAACCAGCTCGGAAGCGAAGGCTACCCGCCGGACCTCGAGACGCTGGTCGAAGGGGTGACGGCCGCCGGCGACGCGTCGGGGCGGAACCTCAAGTTCCTCCGGCGCATTCCGGTGGACCCGATGACCAGGTCGGCTGAATGGGGCCTCCGGTCGTACCAGGACGCGCCCGACGCGCGCAGCTGGGGCGGCAAGAACGTGTTCGACGTGTACTCGCGGAGCGAAGGCACCGCGCTTGATGGGACGAAATATCGTGACTGGGACTGATCGGGCCGGCTGGCGCCGCGCGCGGGCTGGCGGATTCACGATGATCGAACTGCTGGTCGTCGTGTCGCTCGTCATCATCCTGGCCAGCATCGGCATGGCGCAGTACAAGAACGGCGTCGTGCGCGCGCAGGAGGCGGTGCTCAAGGAGAACCTCTTCCGGCTGCGGGACGTGATCGACCAGTATTATGCGGACAAGCAGCAGCACCCGCAGACGCTGGAGGAACTCGTCACGGCCGGATATCTGCGATCGGTTCCGAAAGACCCGTTCACCGGGTCCGCCGAGACGTGGGAGATTGTCGAGGCCGAGCCCGACCCGGCCAACCCGGCGGCCGAGTTCGGTATCTACGACGTCAAGAGCGGATCGGAGAAGACCGCCCTCGACGGCAGCAAGTATTCGGAGTGGTAATGGGAGCTCTGGCCGTTATGAGACGACGAATCACGCGGGGCCGTTCACGGCCGATCGCCGCCGCGGGGCTGGCTGTGTGCCTGGCGGCAGGCGCCGCGGCCTCCTGCGACAAGATGCCCCTGGCGGCGCCCACCGACTCGGTCATCACGCTGTTCGCCAACAGCACGACGGTCGGCCTCAACGGGTCGGTCGACATCACGGCGACGGTCATCGAGTCGGCCGGCACGCCGGTGCAGAACGGCACCGTCGTCAATTTCACGGCGACGCTCGGCACCATCGAGCCCGGCGAGGCCAGAACCAACAACGGCAAGGCGACGGTGAAGTTCCTCGCCGGCACGCGATCCGGAACCGCGGAGGTGCGCGCCTTCTCCGGCGGGATTTCGTCCGAGGAGGCGCTGACGGTCACGGTGGGCGCCGCGGCGGCGGGCAAAGTCGATCTGCTCGCGAACCCGTCCGGCCTCCCCTCGTCGGGCGGCGTCGCTCAGCTGACGGCCGTCGTGAACGACACGTCGGGCAACCGCCTCGCCGGCGTTTCCGTGGCATTCGTCACCGATGTCGGCGTGCTGTCGCAGACCTCCGTCACGACCGATGGAAACGGCGAGGCACGGACGTCTCTCACGACGACCGCATCTGCGAAGGTGACAGCCTCGGTCGTCGGCGGAACGGGTGGCGCCGGAGGGCTGAGCGCGACGCTCACCATCCCCGTGCGGGTCGGCCCGTCCGTCTCGCTCTCGACGCCCGCCGGGAATCTCCTCCCGGGCGTGCCGGCGACGTTCAGCGTCGCGATCACCGCCGGCGGCGCCACCGTGCGATCGGCATCGATCGATTTCGGTGACGGCACGAGCCAGGCCCTGTCGCCCGCGGGGTCCTCGATTGCGATGCACGTCTACGGCGGCAGCGGCACCTACGTCGTCACCGCGTCTGCCACGGACAGCTCCGGGGATTCGACAACGGCCACCGCATCGGTCAGCGTGCAACCGGTGGTCGTGACGGTGTCGCTCTCGGTGACCTCGCTCAGCATCACGTCGGCCGCGCCAGTCGAGTTCTCCGCCAGCGCGGCCACGTCGCCCGCCGGAGCCACCATCGAGCGGTACGAGTGGGATTTCGGCGACGGCTCGACGCGGACCACATCGAACGCGGCCACGAGCCATTTGTTCGCGAAGGGGGCCTACCTCGTGTCGGTCCGGGCGGTCACCATCACCGGAGCCTCGGGGACCGCCAAGCGCGAGATCGTGGTGCAGTAGCGGCGGCAGCATGAGGCACGATCTGCGGCGTGGCGAGGGCGGCTACGCGATGGCTGCGCTCCTGGTGACGCTCGGCGTCATGGGCGTCGTCCTCGGCATGGCCATGCCCGTCTGGCGGACCGTCGTGCAGCGCGAGAAGGAAGAGGAACTCCTCTTCCGCGGCCGGCAGTACGCGCGCGCGATCCAGCTCTACCAGCGGAAGTTCGCCGCCACCTATCCCGCCAGCGTCGACGTCCTGGTCGAGCAGCGCTTCCTGCGGAAGAAGTACACCGACCCGATGACCAAGAGCGGGGAGTTCGAGATTCTCTACCAGGGAACCCTCGCCCAGCGGCAGGCGGCGTCGATGGCCGGCAGGGGAGGCACCCCCGGGGGCACGCAGCCCGGGGCGGGGCGCGCCGGCGCCACGGGGCAGATGATGACGGCGCCGGGATCGCCCTTCGGTTCCCAGACCACCGGACCGCAGGGCGGGGTCGTCGGCGTCGCCAGCAAGAGCAAGGAGCCGTCGATCCGGATCCTCGACGGCCGCACGACCTACAACGAGTGGCAGTTCATCTGGACACCGCCGCCCGCCACGCGCACGGGGCCGGCCGGCTCGACCGGGCGAGGCGGCCGGGGCGCGCAGCCGGGCACGATGCAGCCGGGAGCGCCGCGGGGCCGTGGTCCCGGCGGCGCCGGAAGCCCGTCCGCGCGGCCGCCCGGTTGATCGGTTGCGCCGGCGTCAGGACGCGCCGCCGCCCGGCAGCGCGTCGTGGAAGGCCCGTCGGACCTCCTGCATCGGCTCGTTCGGCCCGGCGACCGGGTGGACCCGGTTGGTCAGCAGGACCGCGTAAACATCGCTCACGGGGTCGATCCAGAGCGACGTGCCCGTGAACCCCGTATGCCCGAACGCCGAAGGTGACATCCGGGTCCCGCACGAGGAGGCGGGCCGCATGAGGTCCCATCCGAGCGCCCGGGAACTGCCGGGAACGGCCGATGGCGCGAGGAACCGGCGGATGAGGTCGCGCCCGGCCAGCCGCCGCTCGGCGTCGCCATCGCCGCGCAACGCCCGCATCAAGGTCCGCGCGAAGGCGCCGACGGCGGCCGCGGTGCCGAACAGGCCGGCGTGCCCGGCGACGCCGCCCATGGCCCACGCGTTGTCATCGTCGGCTTCGGCGACGAGCAGCCGCTCGCGGGCGTCGCTGAAGCGCGTGGGCGCGATCGCGCCTCTCCAGGCGGCCGGGGGCGCGTAGCGCAGCGGCATCACCTCCTGCCCGCCGGCCCCCAGGGCGCTGGTCACCTCAGTGAACTGTTCGTCGAGCGGGGCGAGCCCGGCCCGTTCCAGGACCGCGCCGAGCACGATGAACCCCAGGTCGCTGTACACGCTGCGCGAGCGCGGCACGTACTCGAGAGGCACGCCGCAGGAGGCGGCGATCACGGCGTCCCTGCCGGCATGCCGCTTCCAGAGGGGCGCCCACGCCGGCAGCCCCGCCGCGTGCTCGAGCAGATCCTGAACCGTGACCGTGGCGCGATCGGCGCCGAGCCAGACCGGCTCGAGCGAGGCCACCGTCGAGGCGAGGTCGAGCCGGCCGGCGCCGATAAGGCGCATGGCCAGGGTCGTCGCGGCGATCGGCTTGGTCAGCGAGGCGAGGTCGTACACCGTGCCGTTCGAAGCGGGCGGCGCGTCCGCGCCGTAGCTCAGCGAGCCCACGGACTGGCTCCACCGCGCCGCTTCAGCGGAGCCCGCCTCGGCGCAGGCGCCGGGATAGACGCCCGCCTCGACTCCCCGCCGGAGGACGGCGAGGGCGCGGCTCCAGCGGCTCACGGACTCGCCACCGGCTCGCCCCCGATGAAACGGCTCGCAGCCACGCCCGCCGCGTAGGTCACGACGGCGCCGATGAGGACGTACCACTGCCACGACGCGAGTTCCAGCAGCTTGACCGCCAGCATCACCGCCGCGCCGCACAGGATGCCCGCGAAGGCGGAGCGCTGGCCGACGCGCGGGGCGAACGTGCCGAGCAGGAACACGCCGAGGATGATGCCGTTTGTGAACGACGCGATGCCGAGCACTTCGTCGACGACCCGGGTCGAGATCTGGATCGCGGCAATCGCGACCGTGATTTGAATCGCGCCCCAGAACGCCGTCAGCCAGCGGGACACCCGCAGATAGTGATCGTCGCCGGCCGGGCGCATCGGCATGTAGAAATCGGCGACTGACGTCGCCGCCGAGGAGTTCAGCGAGGAGGCCAGCGTGGACATGGCGGCGGCGAACACCGCGGCGATGACCAGCCCCACGACGCCCGGCGGCAGGTGGCTCACGATGAAGTGCGGGAAGATCCGGTCGCTCTGGATGCGCCCGGCCACCGTGAACGCCGCCATCTCGCCCGGCGCGTGCCCGGCGTAGTACACGTACAGCATCGACCCGATCAACAGGAAGAGCGCGAACTGCGCGAACACGACGGCGCCGCTCGAGAGCAGCGCCACGCGGGCCTGGCGCGGCGAACTGGCGCACAAGTACCGCTGCACCATCAGCTGGTCGGTCCCGTGCGTGGCCGTGGTCAGGAACGCGCCGCCGATCACCCCGGACCAGAACGTGTAACTCTTCGTGATGCTCAGGGTGAAATCGAAGACGGTGAACTTCCCGGCGTCCCGGCCCGCGCGGACGACCTCGGCCCACCCGCCGGGAATCAGGCCGAGCAGGATCGTCAGCGCCAGGCCGGCTCCCACCAGATAGACAACCAGCTGGACCACGTCCGTCCAGATGACGGCGCTCATGCCCCCGAGATAGGTGTAGACGATCGTCGTCAGGCCCATCACGAGGACCGAGGCCACCAGGACGGTGGTCGTGGGATCGAGGCCCGGCACCCAGGCGCGCGCCGTGGCGTCCGCGCCCGGCATCGCCAGCAGCAGCGCCGCCAGCACCAGGCCCGTGGCGAACAGCCTGACGCCGTCGGCGAGGCTGCGCGTGATCAGGAAGAGCCCCGCCGCCAGCCGCTTCACGCCGCCGCCGAAACGCACGCCGAGGATCTGGTAGACCGTCAGCAACTCCCCGCGGAAGTACGCCGGGACGAAGATGATGCTCACGACGATCCGGCCCACCATGTAGCCCATCACGAGCTGCAGGAAGGTCCAGTTGCCCGTGAACGCCACGCCGGGCACGCTGATGAAGGTGACCGTGCTCGTCTCGGTCGCGACAATCGAGCCCATGATGGCCCACCAGGGCACGCGCCGGCCGCCGACGAAGTAGTCCTTGACGTCTTTCTGGCTGCGGGAGAACCAGGCGCCGAACGCGACGGTCCCCGCGAGATACACGACGATGACGGCGAGATCGATCAGGTGCATGCGCGAATCGTCCCTGGCGCCGGGCGGCCCTACTGGGTGAAGGCCTGCGCGCCGATGCGAGCGAGGTTGTCCGGTCCCCGGGCCGGGCTGACGAGGCTATCGTACGAGAAGAGCAGCACGCCGTCGACGCCGAGCGCCCGCGCCTCGCGGATCTGGTCCAGCGCCTCGTCGGCGCTCAGCCGGTAGGCGCCGATGCCGGCCCATACAGGGCGGCCGCCTGATGCAGACTGCGCCGACGCCACCTGCAGGCGGAACGCGTCCAGATCGGTCGCGTACGTCATCGGGCACAGCGCGTCCAGCACTCCATCGGCGGCCCAGGCCGGCCAGTCCTGGAACTTCGCGTCCACCGCGGTCTGCGCGTCCGGCACGACGGCGGCCGACACGAGCGCCGCCGGACGGTGCTCGGCGACCACGGCGCGGAGCCGGCCGACGAGCACCGTCAGCTTCGCGCGGCGGAACGCCTCCCAGCGCCGCGGGTACATCTGCGCCCAGACGAGCGGGTTCGTCCGCTGCCGCCGATCGAGGGTCTCCCGTTCCTGGCGCGGGAGTTCCGGCGCCACCTCCGCGCGGAACGCCCGGAGCGCCTCGCGGCTGTAGTCGAACGCCGCGCCGGGATACCGGACATAGTCGAAATGCACGCCGTCCACGGCATAGCGCGCCACGAGATCGCGGACCACGTTCGCGAGGTGGTCGGCTGCGCCGTCGGAGATCGGCGACGTGTAGAGCCCCTCGACGGAGGCCGTCTGCTTCCGGGTCCACGAGGCCAGGGTGGCCACGAAGCGGGATCCCCGGGGATCGCCGATCGACGCGGCCAGCTCCATGGGCACCATCAACCACTCCGGATGGCGGTTCACGACGTGGCGGGGATCTGCGGGAGGAAATCCGGCATCGGCCGCCAGGTTGACGTTGACCCAGGCGTGGACGGCGAGCCCGGCAGCGCGGGCCTCGACGAGGACGGAGGCGAGCGGATCGAACGACGACGGCTGCGCCGCGAGGGCCGACGCGCGGGGCTCGATGCGGCTCGCGTAGTACGCGTCGCCGCGGCCGCGCACCTGCACGATGAGCGTGTTCACGCCGGCGTCGCGGGCGGCGGCCACCATGGCCGACACCGACGCCGGCGAGGTGAGCGCGGTGCGGACGACCCAGAGCCCGCGCACCTCGTGCGCCTGGGCGGAGGTGGAGACCACCGCGGCGGCGGCCGTCAACGCGGCGATGGAAAGGATAGCGGCGCGGCAGGCGCGGATCATGGGGTGCCGCGACTGTAGCAACAGCCCGCGAACCCTGTCAACGCGGCTGCCGCACGCGCGGCGCCGCGCCGTCAGTCGCGCGGGGCCGCCGCCGCGCCAAGCAGTTCGCGCAGGCGGGGCTCGATGTCCTCGCCGACCGCCTCGCGCACCAGGCCGTTGGCCCGGCGCAGGCGCGAGAGCGCCTTCGCGTACGGCAGGCCGGTTTTCTGCATCACGATCGCCACTTTCACGTTCGCGTGCGCGCGCTTCAGCAGCCGGCCGGCGGCCTCGTAGTCGATGCCCGCGGCGACCATCAGGATGCGCCGGGCGCGGTCCTTGAGCTTCTCGGACGAGGACTGCACGTCCACCATCAGGTTGCCGTACGTCTTGCCCGTCCGGACCATCGTGCCCGTGGTGAGCATGTTCAGCACGAGCTTCGTGGCGCTGGCCGCCTTCAGCCGGGTCGACCCGGCTATCACCTCGGGCCCGACGCCCATCGCGATGGTGAGGTCCACGAACGTCTGGAGGTCGGCGGCGGGGTCGCAGGTGACGAAGATGATGCGCGCGCCGGCATTTCTCGCGGCGGCGAGACCCCCGCGGACGAACGGCGTGATGCCGCTGGCCGACACCCCCACGAAGACGTCGCGCCGCGACGGGCGCATGCGCGTCACCGTCCGGGCGCCCTCGTCGTACCGATCCTCCACGCCCTCGCGCGCCTTGAACACCGCCGCCTGTCCGCCCGCCATGATGCCCTGCACAAGCTCGGCCGGCGTGCCGAAGGTGTTCGGCATCTCGGCGGCTTCGAGCACGCCGAGCCGGCCGCTCGTGCCGGCGCCGATGAACACGAGGCGTCCCCCTTTGCGCAGCGACTGAGTGATAATGTCCACAGCGAGGGCGATCCGCTCGCGCTCGCGGGTCACCGCGGCAAGCATCTTCCGGTCTTCAGCCAGCATCAGGTCGATGATCTCGGCCGACGTTAGCTTGTCGATGTTGAGGCTCGCCGGGTTGATGGCTTCCGTCGGCAACTGCTGCCACTTGGACTGGAGAGGCATGGTGGGGCACCCTGGACTTGCGAAACCGCGACGGCAGATACTAGCGCCGGCTCCCACCCCTGTCAAACCGCGCGGCGCGGCTCCCGAGGCACCGCTCGAGGACGATTCCGCGCGTCTCGTCGGGCTCTACCTCGATCACCTGCGGGTGGAGCGGCGGCTGGCCGCCAACACGGTGGAAGCCTATGGCCGCGATCTGGGCCGGCTCGCCGCGTTCGCGCGGCAGGCCGGCGAGCCGATCGCCGCCCTGTCGCGGCAGCGCCTCGAGGCGTTCGTGCGGCACGTGCTCTCCGGGGGCCTGGCCCCCCGGTCGGCGGCCCGCGCCGTCGCCGCGGCGCGCGGGTTCTACCGGTTCCTCGTGCGGGAGGGCCGCCTCGAGGCCAGCCCGGCCGAAGACCTTCACGGAGGCCGCCCCTGGCCGGCGCTGCCCCGGTACCTGACGCCTGACGAGGTCGACCGGCTCATCGAGCAGCCCGACGCCTCCGTCCCGCTCGGCCTCCGCGACAAGACGATGCTCGAAGTGCTCTACGCGACGGGGCTGCGCGTGTCGGAGGTGGTGGCGTTGAGCGCCGCCGACATCAACCTGTCGGGTGGCTACCTGACCGCCACCGGCAAGGGCGGCAAGCAGCGGCTCGTGCCGCTTGGCGATCGCGCGGCCGACGCCATCCGCCGCTACCAGCAGCAGTCGAGGCCGGAACTGGCGCGCCCCGGGTCGCCGCCCCGGCTCTTCCTCAATGGCAGGGGAGGCCCGCTGAGCCGCGTCGGGTTCTGGAAGATCCTGAAGGGCCACGCCCTGAAGGCGGGGCTCCGCGCGGAGGTGAGCCCTCACGTGCTGAGGCACTCGTTCGCGACGCACCTGCTCGAACGCGGCGCCGATCTCCGGGCCATCCAGATGATGCTGGGGCACGCCGACCTGTCCACCACGCAGATCTACACCCACGTGCTCGAGACCCGCATGCGGGCCATCTACGACGAGTTCCACCCTCGAGAGTAGGAGACAGCGCCACGATGCGATGGCTGTCGCTCATGCTGCTCGTGCTGATCGCCTGGTTCGCGTGGGCCCTGGCCACGCTGCCGCCGGAATCCGCCGCGCTCCGCGTGCCGCCGCCTCCGCCCGGCGGCCCGCCCGTCGTGCGCGGGGCCTACCACATCCATTCGACGGTCTCCGACGGCACGGGATCGGCAGAGGAGATCTCCGCCGCCGCGGCCCGCGCCGGCCTGCGGTTCGTGATCCTGACCGACCACGGGGACGGGCTCGGCCCCCCAACGCCGCCGCGGTACATCGGCGCGGTGCTTTGCATCGAGGCGGTGGAGATCAGCACCTCCGGCGGGCATTATGTCGCCCTCGGCATGGCGCCGCCGCCGTACCCGCTCGGAGGCGAGGCGCGCGACGTCGTCGACGACGTGAAGCGGCTGGGGGGCTTCGGCGTTGCGGCCCACCCGGATTCCGGGAAACGGGAGCTGCGCTGGGATGACTGGGACGCGCCCATCGACGCCCTGGAGTGGTTCAACGCCGACTCGCAGTGGCGCGACGAGCGCCGGTGGCGCCTGCTGCCCACGATCCTGCAGTATCCGCTGAGGCCGGCCGAGGCGGTCGCCTCGCTGTTCGACCGGCCCGACGATCTGTTGCACCGCTGGGACGCGCTGACCGCCCGCCGGCGCGTGGTCGGACTCGCCGCCGCCGACGCCCACGCGCGCATGGGCCTGGGCGGAAAAACCGATCCCTACGACGAACTGGTCTACGTGAAGGCGCCGTCGTACGAGGCGATGTTCCGGGCCTTCTCCCTGCGCGTCGAATTGCGGGAGCCGTTCTCGGGCGACCCCGCACGCGACGCCGGCGGCCTTGTCGCGGCCATCAGGGACGGCCGCGTCTACGCGGCGTTCGACAGCGTGGCGGGCCCGGCGTCGCTCGCGTTCTCGGCCGCATCCGGCGGGGTCGAGGCGCGCCAGGGCGACGTGCTCGCCATCGATGGCCCGGTGCGGCTGCGCGCCGCCACGAACGGTCCGCCCGAGACCTCGCTCCGGCTGCTGCGGAACGGCGAGGTCGTCAGCCGGACCAGAGGGCCGGCGCTCGAGTGGACGGGCAACCGGCCCGGCGCCTACCGGATCGAAGCGTACGTGCCGGGCGCGCCCGGCGACCCGCCGCTGCCGTGGATCCTCTCCAACCCCGTCTACGTGGGCATGGGGGAGCCGGCGGCCGCCCCGGACGCCGGGCCGCCGCCTGAAGCCCTCCTCGTCTGGCCCTCCGGCTCATGGCGCATCGAGAAGGACGAGCGCTCCTCCGGCAGGGTGGAGACGTCGGGCTCGGGCGAATTCATCCGCCACACCCTGCACTTCGAACTCGGCCGGGAAGGCTCCAGCCCCTTCGTGGCGCTCGCGACCACGGATGTCGGCGCGCTGCACGACGCGTCCAGGCTGGCCTTCCGCGCGGCATCGGCGCACCCCATGCGCCTGTCGGTCCAGGTGCGCCTCGTCGACGACGCTGTCGAGCGGCGCTGGCAGCGCTCGATCCACCTCTCGCCGGACCCGCGCGAAATCATCGTGCGCTTCGCCGACATGCGGACCGTGGGCACGGGCGCGCGCGAGGCCTTCGCGCCCGCGCGCATCCACTCGCTGCTGTTCGTCGTCGACTCGGTGCACACGAAGCCCGGCGGCGGGGGAGTGGCCTGGATTGAAGGCCTCCGCACCGAGCGCTGACGCCGGCCGGCGTCAGGTCCGGACGGTGAGCAGGAGATAGGCCGCCGTCGCGGCAAAGATGATGTTCGGCGCCCACGCCGCGAGCAGCGGGTGAATGACGCCGCTCGCGCCAATCGCCCCGAACACGCTCATCGTGATCCAGTACACGAGCGCCAGCGCGATGCCGAGGCCGATCCCGTACATCGCGCCGCGCCGGCCGGTCGTGACGGCGAAGGGCAGCGCGATGAGCGTCATGATGATCGTGACCCACGGGAACGACACCTTGCGGTGCAGTTCGACCTCGTGCTCGGTGACGTCGATGCCGCTGGCCCGCAGTTCGACGATGTAGCGTTTGAGCTGGGCGTAGGTCATGCGCTCCGCAGGCGTCTGCTCCGTCATGAAGTACTGCGGGGGCTCGAGGAGCAGTTCCGCCCGTTCGAGGGGCCGGTAGGCGCGCTGCGCGACCTCGCGGTCGAACTCCCGCAGCCAGCCGTCGCGCGCCTGCCAGGCGACTGTCTGCTCGAACCCGGTGGCCTGCCCGGAGAAGCTCACCGTCCTGTAATACGCGCGGCTCTGCAGGCGCCCGGCCCGCGAGGCGAAGCGGAAGACGGAGAAGCCGCCCAGCTCGGTGCGCTTCGGATCGAAGAAGACGTAGTTGTAGATCTCGCCCCTGCGCCCGAGAATCCAGCGCCGGTCCAGGACGTCCAGCGTCCGGGGCGAGCCGCCGCGGATGACGTGCCTCAGCGCGTCCGCGCGCCGGTTCGAGTCCGCCAGCACGTGTTCCTCGAGCAGGAACAGCATGCCGCCCGCCAGCACCGCGAACACGAGCAGGGGCGCCGCGGCGCGGTAGAGCGAGATGCCGCAGGCCCGCATCACGATGAGCTCGCTTGTCCGCGTCAGGATGCCCACCGTCACGAGGCCGCCGATGAGCACCGAGAGGGGGATGCACCAGTACATGTACTGCGGCGTCTGGAACCACAGGTAGCGGCCGATCAGCCCCGCGCTGGCCGTTCCCTTGAACAGCTTGTCCGACAGATCGATGAAGTTCGAGATCTGGAAGATCCCGACCAGGGCCACGAAGGTGAGGCCGAACACCCGGAGGTACATCCGGCCGATGTAGCCGTCGAGCACGTTGGCCCGGAGCTGCCACGAGCGCGACCACCGGTGGCCGGTCGCCGCGGCACGGCGCAGTGCGCCCCGGCTTCCGGCCAGGGGCGACGATCCGAGCCTCGGCCACGCGCGCGCGAGCCACGCCGCGGCCGTGCCGGCCCGCGCCCGCCAGGCGCCGCCGCGGGCGCCCCGCCGCGCCAGCAGTACGGTTTCAGAATGAATACGTCTTTTATTTTGCGGCTCGCTTTGAGCTCTG
>JAWOGY010000280.1:0-79003 GCA_046496425.1 Vicinamibacterales bacterium | reverse complement strand
GGCCGGATGGCCGGCCTGAGTCGAGGGCGTCGAGCGTGATCTTCGCCTTGTCGAATCCGTACGGGACGACCTGCGCGGGGGTGAGTCCCAGGTCCTTCGCCACGTCCTGTATGGGACGGGCGGAGAGAGTGCCTGCCATGGCTTGTCCTCCGGGAAAAACGCCAGGGGGCACGGCGTGCTGACGCCCTCATTATGCGCCCGCCGGCCGTCGGCGGGCGCGGGAACGCCTTACCTCACCAGGACGGGGACCTTTGCGCTCGCCGGAGAAGGCAGGGTCCTGGGCATCGTGTCGACGCGGTGCGCCGTGAACCGGCCGTCCCGGATCTCGAGGGCGCTCCCCCGGCCGGCATAGACCTCTCCCAGCATGCCGGTATCGATCAGGAAGACCCGGCTGCCGAACCTGGCCGTCACCTCTTTGCTCGCGACGACGCTGTGGCCGGCCACGATGTAGGTCGCCTTCAGCCGCTCCAGCATGGCCGTCAGGCTCGCGCCAAGCTTCGCCTCCGGCTCGGTGCCCAGGCCGCGGTACCACAGCGGCCCGTCGGCAGACAGGGTAATCCAGTTCTTGTAACCGAGCAGGCGCAGTACCGCCAGCCTGGCCGGGAAGACGCCGACGGGGCCTTCGGACTGCCGCCAGGCCAGCTCCTCCGCGGCGAAGCGCACGGCCTCGGCGAAAGTCATGTCACGCCAGATCACCCGGGCGTCGACAAGCTCCTTCCACATGTCATCGAACGCGGGCAGGTCGGCCACCACCTGCTGATCGAGTTCGCGGACGCTCTCGAACTTGAGGGCCGGGTTGACGCCGCCGTGCACGAAGATGCCGTCGCCGACCTGCACGACCGCACGGTTCGAGCGGATCCACTTCCCGTACTTTCCGTCTGGCCCGAAGGCCTCCCGGTGCTCGAAGAAGCCCGGCGGATGTTCGTGGAGCCACTTCTGGCGGGCTGCCTCGTCCGGCGGCGGGACGGTCTCGTGGCCGTGGCCCTCGTGCGCGGCCAGGAACCTCAGGTAGTCCTTGTAGGCCTTCTCGCGCTTCTGCTTGGAATCCGCGTCGGCAAAGGTGGCGAAGATCGAGGGGGTGACGTATCGGAGGTCTCCGATCACGTTCATGACCTCGTGGTTGCCCACGAGGGTGACCACCTTTCCGCCCGCGCGCGGCGCCTGGCGCTGGAGCTCCATCAGCAGATCGAGGCACTCGCGCTGCTTCGGCCCGCGGTCCACGACGTCACCGGTCTGCACGAGGGTGGCCGTGCCGCCCGTCCACCTGCGGCGGCCGTCGATGAGCCCGACGGTCTGCAGAATCGCCGTGAACTCCTCATAGGCGCCGTGTACGTCGCCGACGGCCACAACCCGCGCCGGCGGCGGGCCGGCGGCGGCCGGTGCCAGCAGGAGCGTGAGGGCGAGGGCCGTCCAGGCGGCTGTTCGAGCGAGGGGACGTCTGGGGGTCATAGGCATAGTCCGTCTGACGCACCTACGCGCGCGCGAGATCCCCGATGGCCTTCACGAGGGCATCGAGCTCCGCCGTCGTGGTGTAGAGGTGGGGCGTCACGCGGACCCCCTTCACCGGCACGGTGTCGATGGCCACGGTGTAGATCCGGTGCTTCTCGAGCAGGGCCTCTGCAATCGCGCCGGGTGCCTGGCCCGTGATGCCGACGTTGGCGATGGCGCACGCGCGGGCGCCCCTGGGCGTGTTCAGGTACACCTTCGGAATGTCCTGCACGCGGTCGGTCCAGTACTGCTGCAGATAGCGGAGGCGGGCCTCCTTGCGCGCGCCGCCAATCAGGTGGTGAAACCTGATGGCGTCGGCGATCGCCATGACGGTCCAGACAGGGTGCGTCCCAATCCGCTCCAGCTTCCTGATGTCGTCGTCGGGCACGCTGGTCTCGCCGAGCAGGGGCCAGACGCTCCGGATCCTGTCTTTCTTGACGTGGAGCACGCCCGCGCCGAGCGGCGTGCACAGCCACTTGTGGAGGCTGGCGCCGAAATAGTCGCCGTCGAGTTCCGGCACGGTGAAGACGAGCTGCGCGAAGGAGTGTGCCGCGTCCACGATGACCGCGACGCCCCGGGCGTGGGCCATGTCGGCGATCTTCCGCACGGGGAGGATCTGCCCGGTGATGTTGATCATGTGCGAGAGGAGCAGGAGCTTCGTGCGCGGCGTGATGGCGCGGGCATACGTGTCGACGATCTCCTGGTCGTCGCGCGGGTGGAGCGGCACCTGGATTTCCACGCACCTCAACCCCCGGCGCCGCGACTGCTGGCGGAACTGCTCCAGCATCGTCCCGTAGTCCTGGTCGCACATGACCGCCTCGGCGCCCGGCTCGAGATCGATGCCGTGAATCACCGTGCCCAGCGATTCCGTCGTGTTGCGCGTGATGACCAGTTCGTCCGCCGGGCACCCGGCCAGCGCGGCGAGCTGCTGCTTGACGCTGGCGTAGTCGGCGGCCTTCCGGCGGCGCATGTAGAACGACAGGCCGCTGTTGACGGCCTGCTCGTGGCGCTGGAAGGCGTCCCACGTGGGCATCGGCTGCGGGCTCGAGTAGCCGTTCTCGAGGTTGATGTAGTCCGGGTGAGGCGGGAACGCCTTGCGCACCTCACGCCAGAAGGCCTCTTCCGTGGCGGCCGAGGCCGGGGGGATTGCCTGGTATGCCTCGAGCCGCCGCTCGAGGCGGTCGAGCAGCCCGGGGCCGAAGACGGGCGCCGCCGCACCGGCGGCGGCGGTCCTGATGAACGCCCGGCGTGATGTCGTCATCGGCCTCGATCTCCTTCCCGATGTCTTCGAGGGTCAGACTCCTATTGTACGTCTGTGGTATTCTCGCGCCGCATCCGGACCCCCTCCAGGGAGACTCTCATGAATCGAATCACCAGGTGGCTGGCCATGGCGTCGGTGGCGCTGGCGCTCGTCGTCGCGGCCGCCGGCATGACGGAGCGCGTGACCCAGGCTCAGGGCCAGGCCCAGGCCCGGATCACGTCGCCGGAGCAGTTCTTCGGGTTCCGCATGGGCGCGGACCGCAAGCTCGTGCGCTGGGACAAGGCGGTCGAGTACTACAGGCTCCTGGAGAAGGAGAGCGGCGGCAAGCTGAAGGTCGTCGACATGGGGCCAACCGAGATGGGCAACCCCTTCCTGCTGGTGATCGTCACGTCGCCCGCCAACCAGGCCAGGCTCGAGGAACTGAGGCAGATGAACCTGCGGCTGAGCGACCCGCGGGGCGTGCCCGAGGCCGAGATCAAGCGGATCGTCGCGCAGGGCAAGGTGGTCATCTGCCAGACGATGAGCATGCACGCGAGCGAGGTGGGCGGCATCAACATGGCGCCGGAGCTCACGTACGACCTCGTCGCGCGCACGGACGACGAAGCGCGGCGCATCCTCGACAGCGTGATCTTCCTCGAGATCCCGTCGTTCAACCCGGACGGCGCGATCATGATTCACGACTACTACATGAAATACGTGGGCACCGAGTACGAAGGCGGCCCGCTGCCGTGGCTCTACAACAAGTACATCGGCCACGACAACAACCGGGACGCCCTCACCATGAACATGAAGGACTCCCGGTACGTCGGGAAGCTGATGTTCGTGGACTGGAAGCCGCAGGCCTACGTGGATCACCACCACATGGGCTCCTACGGCGCGCGGATCTTCGTGCCGCCGTACGCCGAGCCCATCCGGCCGCTCGCCGACCCGCAGGTCTGGCGTGAGATGCAGTGGTACGGCGGTCACATCGCCTACAAGGAGGAGGAGGCCGGGCTCTCGGGCGTGTCGAACACCTCCCAGTACTCCGGCTGGGGACACTTCGGGTTCCACTGGATCACGCCCTTCCACAACATCGCCGGCATGCTGACCGAGTCGGCGAGCGCCCGCATCGCGACGCCGCTCTACATCGATCCCTCGCAGCTCTCGGGCGGCGCGCGCGGCCTCGAGACCTACAAAGAGCAGATGAACTTCCCGAATCCGTGGCCGGGCGGCTGGTGGACGCTCCGGGACGTCGTCGAGCGGCAGAAGGTGTCGGCCTGGGCGACGCTCGACCTGGCTGCACGCAATAGGGAAACCGTGCTCTGGAACGCGTACCTGAAGGCGAGCCGGCAGACCGAGCGCGGTGCGAAGGGCAAACCAGCGGCGTATGCCATGTCCGTCATTCAGCACGACCCGCTCACGCTGAACAAACTCGTCAACGCGCTGCTGGCCCAGGGCATCGAGGTCCTTCGATCGCCCGGGGGCTTCGCCGCGCCGGACGGCATGACCTACCCGGCCGGATCCTTCTACGTGTCGCTTGCCCAGCCGAAGATGGGTCTGGTCCGCTACCTGCTGGGCGAAACGCACTACATGGACAACGAGCACACCCGGCGGCCCGACGGCACGCCAATCCGGCCTTATGACATGGGCCAGGACGTGCTCGCCGAGTTCATGGGGATCAGGGTCGACCCGTTGAACGAGGCGCTCGAGGGCGACTTCGTGAAGGTCACCGCGCCGATCGAGCGCGCCGGCAGGGCCGCCGCGAACGCGCCCTTCGGATACGTCATGGACGGGCGGCTGAACGACAGCTTCAGGGCGGCCAACCTGTTGTGGGACAAGGGCATGCCCATCCGCCGCGTGAGCGCCGCCTCCGACGGCCTCCGGCCGGGAGACTGGATCGTGCCTGCCGGGTCGGATGCCGTCATCGCCGATGTCGCGAGGCTGACGGGCGTGGACTTCACTCCGCTGAAGGCCGCCGTGACGAAGGGCGCCCATGACGCCAGGCGCCTGCGCATCGGCATGTACCGGCGCTACCGCGGCGGGAACATGGACGAGGGCTGGACGCGGTGGCTGTTCGAACAGTGGGGGTTCCCGTTCACCGAGGTCTACGACGCGGAGATCCTGAAGGGCAACCTGAACGCGAAGTACGACGTGTTCATCTTCGCCGACGACTCCACCAGCGCCATCACCGGCGAGCCCGGCGGCGGGCGCGGCGAAGGGCGGGGCGGCGCGGCGTTCGCGAGCGTGCCGAACACGACGCCGCCCGAGTACCGCAGCGGCATCGGAAGCGAGGGCGTGAACGTGATCAGGGACTTCGTCCAGAAAGGCGGGCTCCTGGTGACGCTCGGCGGGGCCACCGACTTCGCCATCACCCGGCTCGGACTCCCCGTCCGCAACGTCGTGGCGGGCCTCGACTCGAAGGAGTTCTTCTGCCCGGGCTCGACCCTCCGCGTGCGGATCGACAACACGCATCCGCTGGCCTACGGCATGCCGCAGGAAGGCCTCGTGCTGTTCCACTACAGCCCGGCCTTCGACGTGGTGGCCACCGACTTCAACCACCGCAACGAAATCGTCGTGCGCTATGCCGACCGCGACGTCGAACGCAGCGGATGGCTGAACGGGGAGAAGTACATCGCCGGCAGGACGGCCATGGCCTCGGTCGGCCTCGGCCAGGGCAGGGTCGTGCTGATCGGGTTCCGGACGCAGAACCGCGCCCAGACGCACGGCACCTACAAGTTCCTGTTCAACGCCCTCGTGAGCCAGCCAGCCCGCTGAGACACGAATGGGGTCAGATCCGGATCTGACCCCATTCGAGACTGCCGGGCGCGGGGTCAGAGTCGGATCTGACCCCACCCTCCTATAGCGACCAGCCCGTGCGGTAGTGGTGCTGAATGACCTCGTTGGCCTCGGGCACGTTCGTGATCTTCAGGCCAGGACCGTCCCAATACAGCTTCGTGCCCGGGAACCTCATGCCCACGTTCCCGAGCAGTACCGTCTCGGTGAACGGTCCGGCGTAGTCGAAGCTCGACGTCGGCTTCGTCTTGCCGGTGATGCCGTCAATCCAGTTCTGCTCGTGGCTGCCGTCCACCCGCGGAATCGTCTTCTTCGGGCGCTTGTAGGCGTTCATCTTCGCGACGGGAATCAGGCGCGGGCTCTCCGAGTAGGTCTCGCACATGATCTTGCCCTTCTCGCCGACGAAAATCGTGCCGCTCTCGGGCAGACGGAACTGCGGCTCGAGTTCTTCCGGGCGCTCCGGCAGCAGGCCGCCGTCGTACCAGTGCAGCTTCACGGCCGGGTACTTCTTGCCGCGGGCCGGGAACGTGAAGTGCACGATGGTCCCCGGGGGGAAACCATCGTCGTAATTCACCCTCCTGCCCCAGGGGCTGTTCGGGCGCGGGATCACGTTGTACGCGATGTACGTCGTGACGCTGGTCGGGTAGCCGAGCTTCAGACACTGGTACGACGCGTCCATCACGTGGCACGCCATGTCGCCCAGCGCGCCCGCGCCGAAGTCCCACCACGCGCGCCAGCTGGTCGGGTGGTAGGCCGTGTGGTACGGCCGCATGGGCGACGGCCCGATCCACAGATCCCAGTCGAGCCCGTCGGGCACCGGCGGCGTGTCGGTCGGCCGCTGCATGCCCTGCGGCCAGATTGGCCGGTTCGTCCAGCAGTGGACCTCGTGCACTTTGCCGATGGCGCCGTCGGTAATCCACTCCTCGATGAGGCGCACGCCCTCGCCCGAGTGGCCCTGGTTGCCCATCTGCGTGACGACCTTGTACTGCTTCGCCGCCTCGGTGAGCGCGCGCGCTTCGGAGACCGTGCGCGTCAGCGGCTTCTGCACGTAGACGTGCCTGCCAAGCTGCATCGCGGCCATCGTCACCACGGCGTGCGTGTGGTCGGGAGTGGCGACGACAACGCCGTCGATGTCCTTCTGCTTCTCCAGCATTACGCGGTAGTCCTTGTAGAACACCGCCTTGGGCACCGCTTCGTGGAGCTTGGCGGAAGCCTTTTGCGCGATCTCGCTATCGTCCACATCGCAGAGCGCAACGATGTTGACGTTGGGGAGCTTGAGCAAGGCGTTGGTGTTGCTGGTGCCCATGCCGTGCCGGTAGCCGACCGTGGCGACGTTCACGCGGTCGCTGGGCGCCTGATAGCCGGGCCCCCCGAGCACGTGCCGGGGCACGATCATGACTCCGGCAGCCGCGGCCATGCTGCCCACGAACATGCGCCGCGACAGGAGGTTCGAATAGTCCTTCTCATCGTCCATCGTGATGTCTCCGCATTCGGGGGCGTGGTTCAGACCGGGGCCGCGTACGCTACCCGGCAGATCTTACCCGGTGACGCCCCCTCGAGGGCAGAGAAAGTTCGTCAGTGGGGATACTGGCGGCGGATGACGGCGAGGTCGGCGATCGCGCGCAGGAAGTCCGTCCAGCGCAGTTTGGAGCCCGGCACGTGGTGCCATGTCGCGACCGCCAGTTCGTAGATGCGCGACTGCCTGCCGGGCGCGCCCGGTTCGACGGGCACCCGCAGGTAGCGGGCGAGCACCTCGACGTCGAAGATCCACGAACTGTGGAACGGCGCCGCGAAGGCCTCGGCAACGGCGTCGACGCGCCTGAAGACCTTGGCTCCGCACTGCGTGTCGTACACGGGCAGGTCCAGGGCGAGCGAGACCGCGGTGGCGAACACGCGGCCGAGGTAGTGCCGCCAGGCCTGGCGGCGGATGTCGCGGCCCATCAACATCACGCGCGAACCCATGATGATGTCGATCCCGGGACGCTTCGAGGCGAAGGCCAGGAAGTCGTCCACCGCCTCGAGCGGCGTCGCCAGGTCGGCATCCCAGAAGCCGACCAGGTCCGGCTGGCGGCGCAGGGCTTCCAGGATTCCCAGCCGTACGGCCCCGCCCTTGCCAAGCCTGGAGGGCAGGTGGATGACGTCCACGACGCCGGGTGCCCCGTCTCTCAGTTCATCGAGGATGCGCGGCGTGCCGTCGTCACTCCCGTCGTTCACAAAGAGCAGCCGGACGTTCGGGCGGGACCCGGCAAAGTCGAGGAACGCCTGCCGGTCGAGGCGGCGCTCTTCGTTGAAGCACGGAACGACCAGGACGAGGCTGGGAGGTGACATGGTCGGCACGCGGGACTCGGGGAAAGCATAGCCCAGTTCGCACGCGCCCGAATCCGCCTTACAATCGTCCGGACACGGTCAGGGCCGACCCGGCGCCCTGGCCCAGCCCGAGTGGAGGGAACGTGAAGACGGCATTCATCATGACGCTGACGACCGCCGCGGCCGCGGGGCTGCTCGGCATGGCCGTCGCGGCGCAGAGTCCAGGAGGCCACCGCGAAGCCGAACTGCAGGAGTGGGCGGTCCACGACGGGACGCGGCCGATGCCGCCGGTGGTCGACCCAGGGCCGGCAGGCCCGCCGGCCTCGGTACCGGCCGACGCCATCGTGCTCTTCGACGGCAAGGATCTGTCGGGGTGGACGACATCGAAGGGCGCGCCGGCCAAGTGGGTCGTGAAAGACGGCTACATGGAGGCGGTGAAGGGCGCCGGTTCGATCCAGACGACGCGCACGTTCGGAGACTGCCAGCTTCACGTGGAGTGGGCGTCCCCGGCGCCGCCGGTGGGATCGGGCCAGGACCGCGGCAACAGCGGTGTGTTCCTGATGAACACGTACGAAGTCCAGGTGCTCGACTCCTACCAGAGCAAGACGTACGCGGACGGCATGGCCGCCTCGCTCTACGGCCAGTATCCCCCGCTGGTGAACGTGACGCGCAAGCCCGGCGAATGGCAGGTCTACGACATCGTCTTCCGCGCGCCGCGCTTCGGTCAGAACGGCGGCGTGGTCTCCCGCGCGCGCATCACGGTCATTCACAACGGCGTGGTGGTCCACGACGCCCAGGAACTGTCGGGGCCGACGGCCCACAAGGCCAGGCCGCCGTACAAGGCGCACGCTGACAGGCTGCCGATCGGGCTGCAGGACCACAGCCACCCGGTCCGGTTCCGCAATATCTGGCTCCGGGAACTCTAGGAGTGGAGAGATGACCCGACACCTCCGGACGCCGCCGTTCCTGCTCGGTCTCGGCGTGATGGCCCTGGCGGCCGCGTGGGCCTTCGTGCCGGCAGCCGGCGCCCAGCAGGCGGCCGCGAAGAAGAAAGTGCTGATTGTCTGGGGCGGATGGGCCGGCCACGAGCCCAAGCAGACCGTCGACATCTTCGCGCCCTGGCTCGCCGAGCAGGGCTTCGATGTCGAGATTTCGAATTCGCTCGACGCGTACGCGGACGCGGCAAAGATGAAGAGCCTCGCGCTGGTGGTCCAGGCGGTCACGATGGGCTCGATTACACCCCAGCAGGAGAAGGGCCTGCTCGACGCCGTCCGCGGGGGCGTGGGCCTGGCCGGCTGGCACGGCGGGCTGGCCGACTCGTTCCGCAGCAACCCGGAGTACGAGTTCATGGTGGGCGGCTCGTGGGCGGCCCACCCCGGCGGCAGCGTCGACTACGCGGTCAACATCACGAAGCGCGACGATCCGATCATGAAGGGCCTCTCCGACTTCCGGATGCGGTCCGAGCAGTACTACATGCTGATAGATCCCGGCGTGGAGGTGCTGGCCACGACCACGTTCTCCGGCGATCCCGTGCCGTCGATCAAGGGCGTCGTGATGCCGGTGGTCTGGCGGAAGATGTACGGCCAGGGCCGCGTGTTCAACTCCACACTCGGCCACGTCGCCTCCGACTTCAACGTCGCGGAGGCCAGGGAGATCATGAAGCGCGGGATGCTCTGGGCCGCGCGCGTCATCGGCGAAAACCCAACGCCGACCAACCCCTATCGCCCGGCCACGGGCAGGTGAGCACACCATGAAGACCAGGAAGCCGACACAGTCCGATCGCAGGAACTTCATCAAGACCCTCGGCGGCGCCACCGCCGCCATGGCGGCGCTGCCCGCCCTGGCGAGCGGCCAGGCCCCGGCGCCGCGCAAGGCTGGCGCGAAGTACATGGGCGACTTCGCCGCGCCGAAGCTGCCAAAGGTCCGCATCGCCATGATCGGCGTGGGCTCCCGCGGCACCGGGCACGCGTCGCAGCTCGCCTCGATCGAGGGCACCGAGATTGTCGCCATCAGCGACCTGTACGAGGATCTCGCCAAGCGGGCGGAGCAGCGCGTCGCCGCCAAGGGCCACAAGCCGAAGCTGTTCTTTGGCGACAAGAACCTCTACCGGACGATGCTCACCGAGGTGAAGCCGGACATGGTGGTCGTCGCCACCCCGTGGGAGGACCACGCGGCGATGGGCGTGGCGGCCATGCAGGCAGGCGCGCACACCTTCATCGAGACGCCGATTGCCGTCACCATGGACGAGATGTGGCAACTGGTGAACGCGTCCGAGGAGTCCGGCCGCCACTGCATGCACATGGAGAACGTGTGCTACGGGCGGGAGGAACTCATCTATCTCAACATGGTCCGGCAGGGCCTCATCGGCGAGATCCTGCACGGGGAGGCGGCCTACATTCACGACCTTCGCGGCCAGATGAAGCAGGTGGAGCGCGGCACCGGCTCGTGGCGCACATACCACTACATCCGGCGCGACGGGAACCTCTACCCGTGCCACGGTCTCGGCCCGGTCGCGCAGTACATGAACCTCGCGCGCACCGAGGACACCTTCGGGCACATCGTCTCGTTCTCGTCGCCGTCGAGGGTGCGCGCGCTGTACGCGAAGGCGAACTTCCCCGCCGATCACAAGTGGAACAAGGAGAAGTTCATCGCCGGCGACATCAGCACCTCCATCATCAAGACCGCTCTCGGGCGGACGATCATGGTCCAGTGGGACGAGCAGTCCCCGCGCCCGTACTCGCGCCACAACCTGATCGCGGGCACGAAGGGTGTGCTCGCCGGCTTCCCGAACCGGTTCGCGATCGAGGGCGTGAACAGCTTCCACGAGTGGACCGAGGGCGAGGCGTGGGAGAAGTTCGTCGCGCAATACGAGCACCCGCTCTTCAAGCGCATCGGCGAACTCGCCAAGAAGATGGGCGGGCACGGCGGCATGGACTTCATCGAGCTCTTCCGCATGGTCGAGTGCCTGCAGAACGGGCTGCCCCTCGATCAGAACGTCTACGAGGGCTGCTTCTGGTCGGCGATCGGCCCCTTGAGCGAGAAGTCCGTGCGGGAAGGCGGTGCGCCCCAGGCGTTCCCGGATTTCACGCGGGGGAACTGGAAGACGACGAAGCCGCTGGGGATCGTCGCCTGACGCAGGCGATGTAGGCGTCAAACAGCACGTCGCGAGGGCGGTCATTGAGGATGGCTGCGAGCGAAGCCGCGCACCATCTCTCGATGTCCGCTTCGCGTACGCCGCGCGCCACCGCCAGTTCGACGCCCGTTTCGCTCATCACATAGGCCACGTACGCCTGCCGCGTCATCGGCACGGCGACCTCGAACTCCGCATACGACGCCAGGCGGAGGCCTGCCTCGGCGTGCGGCAGCGTTCGCACGTCCATCTCATATCCGGGCTCGGGCGGGTACCGCCGCTCGAACTCCGTATACCAGGCGTCGAGCCGGTCGTCGTCACGCAGGCGTTTGCCCGCGGAGAAGTCGTAGACGACCATCACGCCGCGCCCGGTCAGCACGCGTGCGACATCCGGCAGGCACGTCCCGAGGTCCACGTAATTCAGCGCGCCGGCCGCCGTCACGATGTCGAAGGCGCCTGCCGCGAAGGGCAACTGCTCGGCCCGGGCCACGACGAACGACGCGCCCGGCGCGACCGCGTGGCGGTGCGCCAGCATGGCGACGGCCGGTTCGAGGCCGACGACGCAGCGCGCGAACGGCGCGAGCGCGGCCGTCGAGAGCCCCGCGCCGCAGCCGAGGTCGAGGGCGCGCGCCACCGGCGCACCGGGCCCGAGAGCCTCCCGGACCCGGCGGATGATGTGCGGGTGCACCGCGGGCCGGCTGAACGCGTAGCCGGCGGCCATGCGTGGGCTTTCGTAAACGCTGTCCGCGCGCATGCCTCGCATTATTCCGGCCGCCGCGCCGCAGGGCAAGGCCCATTGTCGGCCCCCTCACCCGTGTTAGGATCCGCCATCCACCCGTCCCAACCCGGAGGAGGTCGCATGGTCTCGATCCTCGCGCTCTGGCTCCCGATCCTCGTGGCCGCCTTGATCGTGTTCGTCGCCAGTTCGGTCCTGCACATGGTCCTGCCCTATCACCGCAGCGACTACGGCAGGATCCAGAAGGAAGACGACGTGATGGAAGCGATGCGCAAGGCAGGCGTCCGGCCCGGCGATTACATGATGCCCCACTGCTCGTCGCCGTCGGACCTGAAGGACCCGGCGGTCCTCGAGAAGTTCAAGAAGGGCCCCGTGGCGGCGATGACCATCATGCCGAGCGGCACGCCGGCGATGGGCGGGCAGCTTGCGCAGTGGTTCTTCTACTGCGTGCTCGTGAGCATCTGCGCGGCGTACATCGCCGGCCGCGCGCTCGAACCCGGCGCGCACTATCTGTCCGCGTTCAGGTTCGCCGGCGCCACGGCGTTCTTCGCCTATTCGATCGGGCTCTGGCAGGATTCGATCTGGTACAAGAAGAGCTGGAGCACGACGCTGAAGAACACGTTCGACGGCCTGGTCTACGGGCTGCTCACGGGCGGCGTCTTCGGCTGGCTCTGGCCGTCATGAGTCGATCGCTCTGGCCCTGGCTCCTGGTGATCGCGGCGGTCATCGCCGGCCGCCTGCTCGACCGCAGGTTCAGGCTCAGCAACCGATCCGGAACGCCCTGGGGCGAGCCCGAGGTGACGCCCGGCAGAGAGGTCTCCGGCCTGGTGCTTCTCGTTGTGTTGTTCGTGGGTGCTTCGTTGGTCGCGTACGCATGTCCCATCCCGCGGATCGAATGAGCTATGACGTCGGAACAGGAAACGGGCGCGGCAGCGACGCCGCGCCCGAGAATCCGCTTGAAACCGGTCCTATAGTCCGAGCTTCTTCCGCGCGAGGGGCCTGGCAAAGGCGTTGTTCGGGTTGTGGGTGGTGAAGGTCATCACCTTCCTGTAGACCTCCATTGCCGCCGCCTGGTCGCCGAGTTTCTCATGCGACTGCGCGATCAGGCTGAGCACGAACGGATCGTTCTGGTTGCCCTTCGCAAACTCCGCCAGCGCCGCTTTGTAGTCGCCGCCGTAGAACGCCACGTAGCCCACCAGGTACGGGTAGAACGGCGCCTGGTCAGGGTTGGTGCCGGTGTCGAGCGCGGCCTTGGCCGCAGCCACGTGCCTGGCCGCCAGCGCCTTGTCGCCACGACGCGCGGCCAGCCTCGCCTGCGCGTGCTGCCACCGGAACTCCCATAGGTCCTTGCGGGCCGCCGCGATGTTCGGCTCCTTGAGCCCGGCCTCGTACCCGCGCTTGTACCAGGTCTCCGACGTCGCGAAGTCCCCGGCCTCGAGGCACACGCGGGCGAGCTCGTTCGCGATCTCCCCCGCCATGTAGAAGTCCTTGTCCTTCGTCAGGTAGCGCTCGTAGAGGCGGCTCTCGTAGGGAATGGCGGCCTTGCAGTTGTTCTCGAAGGCGTACGCCATCGCCATCGACCGGAGGGCACTGGCTTCCTGCGCCGGCGTCAGGGGCATGGCGAGCGCCTTCTCGAAGTGGGTGCGGGCTTCCGGGTAGCGGCCCATCAGGTCGAGTTGCACGCCGACGCGAATCCGCGCCGGAACCGATGCCGGGAACTGCTCGACAGCCTTGAGATACGCGGCCAGGGCCTCATCGGCCTTGCCGTCGCGCATGAGCTGCTGGCCCGCGCGCAGGGCTTCGGCCGCCGGGTCGGCAGGCTGCTGCGCCGCGGGAGGCGCCTGCGGCTGCGCGGGCGCGGGGGCTTGCGCGCTCGCCGGCGACGCGCCGAAAATCGACACGGCGCCGAGAGCGAGTACACCGATGGTGTACGCGAAACGCGGAATTGTCTGCATGACCAGCATTATGGCACGAGGAGGGACGCGATCGTGCCAGTGGCAGTGTCAGTAGCCAGTAGCCAGTAGAAGGGCACGTCCCGCTGTGATTCCGCTCCGCAGATCGACAAGCATCCTACTGCTACTGGCTACTATTTCAGCTGCACTCCGGCCATCATGCGAAGCGCACTCAGGAGCCCGACGCGCGCGCACCAGCCCATGTTCGACGGCTCGGTGTCGGTCGTATTCGCCGGCGTGTCGCCAACCGAGTGATAGAAGGCATCGCCGTCCACGGTCACCATCCCGGGCTGTTCCCCGGTGTACCACCTGATGGGCGGGAATCCTTCGGTGACTGGCAGCGTGCGTTCCTTGTCCCAGGCGGACGTGTAGAGCGTGACCGACGGGTACACCGTGGCTCCCGGCGTCCGGGGCTGGAAGACGTAGGAGTCGGTGCCCCCCTGTGACTTGATGCTCGCCGCGTGCCCTGGGAACCCCTGCTCGCCGGCGTGGTCCGTCATCACCGATCGCACCAGCGTTACAATCTCCCTGTTGGCCGGCACATCGTCGGGCTCCACGTACAAGGCGTCTTTCGACGACCCGAAGCCCGACTGGTCGAAATTGACGACCGCCTGCAGCCTCGAAGGGTCTTTTTCGACGCCTGCCGCGTATTCCCGCGTCGAGGCGATCTCGCCGCCCCAGGACGCGAACCGCAGGTCCCAGGCCGGCTGCGGCACCGCCCCTGACTTCACGGCCGCCGCCACCGTTCGGGCGATCTCGAGGACGATGGCGACGCCGGAGCCGTTGTCGTTGGCGCCGGGTCCGCCGGAATCCGAGTCGCCATGGGCGCAGAACAGGATGTACTTCGTGCGGTCGCGCCCCGGCAGCGTCGCGACAACGGTGCGCGCGGGCGAATTGCCCGCTTTCGCGTCGAGGGCGAACGACACCTGGACCCTGCCTCCGGCGGCGAGCTTCGCGCGCAGCGGCGCGGTTTCGCGGGGCGACACGGCGAAGACGGGAACGGTCCACGTCCCCCGCAGCCGGCTCACGATGGGCCATCCCGAGGAGGACGTCCGGCCGTCGACCAGCACCGCCGCGCACCCGGCCGTTGATTCCGGCGTCGGGCTGGCGGAGGTCAGGCACACTGCGCCCGGCGACGTCTCGATCGAGAGGGCGCCCGCGCCTTTGCCGGACGGGGCCCCTGAAGCAGGCCACGTCGTCTTGAGAACGGCTCCGGCCGTGCCGTCGCCGTCATCGTCGGCGCGGAGTTCCCACGACACCGGTTCGTACCAGTTGCGAGGCGGATCCTCGCGCACGGCGACTTCGAGCCCGGCCTCGCGGAACGCCGAGGCCAGCCAGGCGGCCGCCTCGTGGTTGGAGGGCGTCCCGTATTGACGCGGCCCGAACGCCACCAGGCGCCGTACGGTGTCGACCATTCGCGGTTCGCTGACCGACGCGGCGAGCGTCCGTTCGGCACCGATCGCCCGCGCGTCGCGAGCCGCCGGCGGCGTCTGCTCGCCGGGACGGGCTCCGGCCGCTGCCCCTGGCCCGCCCCCCATGGCGGACGGCGAGACCGCGAATGCGCATGCGATCGCCGCAAGAAGCCTGTGCCAGCCGTTCATCCGCATCTTCTGCCTCCGAGCGCCGCAACCCCGGGCGGATTCGGCACAGGTCGCCGCAGACCAGTCAGCCCGTGCGGCCCAGGCGACCGAACCGCTCCCGCGAAGTCTACTGTCGGGCCCGCGCCTCGCTCAAGGCCCCCCAGGCGCGTCGAGCCACCCACGCCAGACCGGCTGCAGTGGCGAAACCGAAGAAGAACACCGGCAGCATGTACATGCGTGGCCAATCGAGGGGCGTGAACAGCATCGGGACGGAGACGGTGGCGCCGACGACCACCAGCGACACGAGCGCGTGGTTCTGGCTGGCCCGGCGCATCCACACGACGAGGCCGGCCACGGCGGCCGTCATTCCCGTGGCAAACAGGATGGGACCGGCTACCCTCAACGGCACGACGGAATACTCGGAGAACACTCGCGTCAACACGACGCCAGCCCGATCGGCGGTGCCCAACTGGCCGGGCCCTCCCTCCCTGCGCAACTGGTCCTTCATCACCTCGGCACGTGCGCGGACGGACCGCACCGTGTTTCGCGCGGGCTCGGGCCAGAGCGTGGGATTGGCCCCGATGAACGTACCGAAGGAGACGGCCGCCAGCAGCGCCCACGCGAGTGCCACCTGTCGGAGCTTCTGGCTCGAACGCGCAGGCGTGCGGAGGGACGCCACTAGTACCAGGAGCATGACGCCAGGCACGGCCATGGCGCCGTTCAACTTGGTCTGCGCGGCCAGTCCCGCGGCAACCGCGGCGATCACCAGCCAGGCCGCCGCCCTCTCGCGCGCGCCGGGAGCCTCGGGAGACCGGTCCAGATGCGGCAGCGCGCGGGAGGCCGCCCAGATGACCAGTGCGAGGAACGACAGCAGCACGCCTTCGTTCATCGCCCTCCGGAGCGTCTCGCGCAAGTAAGGGTTGACCAGCGCCAGCGCGAGCCACGCATAGGCCGCCGGACGTCCTGCCGCGCGCGACAGCAGCCTGAAGAAGACGAAGAGCGCGCCAATGGCCGCCGTCGTGACACCGGCGCGCGCCCACCAGAGCAGCCGCGGCTCCGGCATGCGTCCTTCCGCGGCGTTCGTCTCGTACGGCACGAACCACCGCCAGGGGAGGTTCAGCCGCTCCGGCGGGAACCCCCCGATTCTCCGGGCGGCTCCGATCACGTAGTGCGTAACCGGGGCGACGACCAGCTTGTCCTGCCGCTCCTGCCATATGGGGTTGCTGAACCGGCCGGTGAAGAACGCCTCGAACGTGGCGCTGAGGCCGATCCAGGCGCTTTCGTCGACGTGGAACCGTACGCGATCGAGGCCCGTGTAGAAGGCCGCGGTGATGATGGTAAGCACGACGAGTGCTTCGACGCGCTTCATCGTGCCTCGCGGGCGGCCATGAGCCGGTCCCAGGACTCGCGCTCGATGAACAGGTTCAGCAGCACCTCGGGCCGAAGTCCGTACGACTCCTGCACGTAACGATCCCCGAGCGCCGCTCCGACCGTGTCGGCCTGATCCTGCGCCGCGATCACGACAGGCGCGTCGTCGAAGCGGCCCGCGTCGGCGGCCGATGGCCAGTAGCCGACGCGCGTCATCCCCCTCAAGTACCAGGGGATCGGCCATTGCTCGTACGGGCCCGCGAAGACCTTCACGAGCATGCCGGACCGATCCGGGTGGAGTGCTGCGATGTCTGTCACGCGCTCGGCGAGGCGAAGAAAGTCCGGCACCGTGTGCGCATAGACGTACGGATTGCGGGGGTCGGCCGGATAGCGGAAGTTCGCCCGCCAGTCCTGGACGGCCAGATGCACGACGGCGGCAAGCAGCGCCCCAGCGACGAGCCCGCGCCCGAGGCGCGAGCGCAACGCGCCGAGCATCGCGGCAGTCCCGTACCCCGCCATGAGCACGGCGCCAGCGTAGAACGGAACGAGGTTCCACGGGGTCTTGTAGCGGATGGCTGAGAACGCGACGAGCGTGATGAGCGTGTGGAGGCCCACGTAGCGAGGCCAGAAGCCGTTCCGGGCCAGGGCGGCGGCAACGAGGCCGACGACGGCGAGCGCGAGGATCGCCCCTTCGGACCAGACGAGCCCGCCAGAAGCCGAGTACGAGAGCAGCCGGACGTAGTAGTCGAACGGCTGCGTGTGCGGGCCGCTGCCGACGCCGCGATCCAGGTAGACGCCAAAGGCGCGGATCGACTCGAGCAGACCGCCCGGGTAACGGAGAAACGACGAAAAGAACACGAAGGCCACGAGCAGTGCGGCGGCGGCGCCGGCTGCGAGCGCGCCGAGGCCGACGAGGGGCGGCTCCGAGCGGGCCGATGCCTGGCCTTCTACCCGGCTGAGAGGCGTCATGAGGCGTGCCAGCGCCACAGCCACCACGGCCGCCGGAAGCACGATCACCGACGTTTCCTTGGTGGCGTAGGCCAGCCCCGCGAACGCTCCCGCGCAGGCCGCCCGCCACGCGCGCGGCCGCTCCGCCAATCGCCCAAGGGCGACAAGAAATCCCAGGCTGAAGAAGACGAAGAGCGACTCCTGGATGAAGAACCGGCTGTAGAACGTGAGGACCGGCGATACGGCGGCGAGCACCGCGGCCGCGGCCACGGCGGGCCGGCCGAAACCGCGGGTGAGCGGCAGGAAGAGCAGCAGCAGGCCCGCGCCGAAGGCGGCCGGCACCGCGCGCAGCGTCCGCTCGTCGAGCGACGCCAGCGAGTGCTGCCCGCGCAGCCAGGCCGCGGGCAGTGTCAGGTAGTAGAGCGTCGGGCCGTGATGATCGTTCCGGTCGTACCGGTAAGCGCCGGTCTCGAGCAGTTCGCCGAACTTGACCGCCTGGTTGGCTTCGTCATGGTGCATGGGCCGCAGGTCGGCGCGGGCCAGCCGGAACGCGAGCGCGACGGTCAGCGCCGCCAGGACGACGCAGCCGAACGCGGCGCGTGCCGCGCGTTCATGACCCGATCCCGCGGACCAGCTGGCGGTCCGCCGCACGCAGGCCATGAAGCCGGTCCAGGTCATTTGGCGGGCGTGCCGTAAACCTCGATTTCGACGTAGTGGTTCAGGTCGTTGGTCGTGTTCCCGTTCGAGTACGCGCGGAGGTAGCGGCCCCTGATGCCCTTCGGGTCGACCAGGCGGCCCTCGGCCACCTCGATGTACTCCTTCTCCTTGCCCACGCCGAGGCCCGAGCTGTTGTCGTGGTCGTTGTTGAAGATCGTCTGCACGCCCTTCAGGAAGTCCTTGTCGTCGGACACCTGGACGATGACGTCCCGGTAGACCCGCGCCTGGCTGTGGTAGTGCCAGAGCAGGATGGCGTGCAGTGAGTACGATGCGCCCAGATCGACCTGCACCCACTGTTTGCCCGGGCCCAGCTCGATGAAGTAGCCGTCGCCGCCTTCCTTCTCTCCGTCGGTGATCATCTCGAGCTCGCCGATGACCGGCTGCATGTCGCTGGACCTGGCCGGCCGCTTGAGCGACAGCAGCTTCGTGCCTACGGGCACCATGAACGGGCCGCGGGATTTGCCGGTGACGGCCTCCAGGTTGGCGCTCTTGATATTGGTCGGCGTGCCGATGAACATCGGCTTCGGCAGCTGCAGCTTCAGTTCCTGTTTCCCGGTCGCCTGCTGCGCCGCGAGCGGCGCCAGCGCGACGGCCAGCAGGAAGATCCAGACGACAATTCTCTTGGTCACGTGAGTCCTCACCCTTTCAGCGCTTCGCGTCCTTCGGCAGCTTCGGCGTGATCTTGTCGATCGCCGCCTGCGCTTCGGCCTTGAGCGCCTCGTTCTGCAGGAATCCCCTTGCCAGTGCCAGCGCGTCCTGGCACGGGAAAGCGGCCAGGGCACCCAGTACAAGTTTCTGCTCTTCCGGCCTCCACGCCAAGCCCGAGAGCATCCCGAGGTCGGCCACCGCGGCTTCGGGCAGGCGGTTGACGTCGAGCCCGGCGAGCCGCACGAGCCCGGCGAACGCCAGAAGGCGGTGGGTTTCGTCCTTCGCCGTCTTCACGAGCTTGAGCATGTCGTCTCGCGCCGTCGCCGCCGGCCACGCGGCGATGGCCCGCGCGGCCGCGTCCACCACACCGGCGTCGGCATCCTCGAGCGCCGCCCGCAGTACGGGCAGGGCCGCCCCGTCCGCCGTCGGCGGCAGCAGCGGGATGAGCGCCGCCCGCGTGGCGGCCTCCTTCTCGGCGGCGAGGCGCGTCCTGACCAGGCGCGATCGCCCCTCCGCGTGGCCCATCTTCAGCAGCAGCGCCGTCACGGTCTTTTCGGCCTCCCCGCGCTCGAGGTCATCGCCGGTCTTCACCAGCAGGTCCAGCACCGGCGAGGCATCGGACGGCGTGCCAATGACGCGCAGGGTTTTCAGCGCCTCGATGCGCACGGCGGCGGACGCCGCGGACAGCGATGCGGACACCGCCGGCTTCGCCTGGAAGATCCGCCGGTCCGACGCGGCCTTCAGCAACTCGACGGCGACGGCATCCGAAGAGGGCTGCGCCAGCGCGCCGACGATGGCGTCGTCGATGTCGAGGCCTCGAAGCCCGCCCAGCGCGCGTCGTGCGGCGTCCTGCACGGGCCCCTTCTGAGCCGAGGCCGCGGTCCCGGCGAGGAACGGCACGGTCGAAGCGTCTCCCGCCAATTCCAGCGCCTTCAGCGCGGCGACGCGGACCTCCGGCGAATCGCTTCGCGCGGCCTCGAGCACGGCAGGCTGTACGCGTGCGACCGGGTAGCCGGAGAGCGCGGCCAGCACCTGGACCTGGGCCTCAGCCGGCAGGCGCGGCAGCAGGTCGCAGACTGGCCCGATGCCGTCTTGAGGGACCACGTCGGTGAGCCGTGCGATGGCCGCCTCGCGGCTTTCCGCATCGCTATCTCCCAGCATGCTGACCAGGAGGTTCGCCGCTCGCGGACCAGCCGCCGTGATGCTCCCCATGAGCGCGGCCCTCCGCAGCGGAACCGGCAGCGAACGGTCGGCCGCGAGCGCACCGAACAGGCCGTTGGCCGCTTCGGGCTCCTTCGACTCGAGCAGCCCGGCGGCGGCCTCGAGGACCGAGGCGGCCATCAGCTGTTTCGACTCGCCCGACGCGGCGCCGAAGGCCGAGAGAAGCGAGGCAGCCGAAGCCGGCCCGCCGATTCTGCCGATGGCCGTCGCGGCGGTCGTGGCGAGCGCCGGGTCGCGGAGCATGGGCTCGAGCAGCGGCAGCGTACTTGCCGCGCGCCGCTGGCCCAGGGCCGCGACAACGGCCGCCTTCTGGCCGCCGCGCGCCGTCTTGAGCGACTGCACGAGAGCTGCCTCGGCGGCGGCGCCAGTCATGGGCTGAAGCACGTAGATCGCATAGTCCGACAGCCGCGGATCCGGGAGCATGCCCTGAAGGCCCGGTACAGCCGTGTCGCCCGCGATCACGCGCAGGAGCCGCGCGGCGGCCCACTTGGCCGGCGGAGTCGCCGTTCCCTTCAAGAACTGCAGCAGCTTCCCTTCACACTCCGCACGCCCGGCTGCGCTGTCTCTGCGCGCGTAGACGTAGTCGCGCAATTTCCACAGCGCGTCGGAGGCGATTCCGCCGTCGTAGGATGCGACCTGCGCGAGAATGGCATCGAGCGATGCCGGCGCGGCTGTCTGCGCGGCGGCCGGCGCAACGGCCAAACCAGCCGTGAGGGTGAGGGCGCATGCCAGTGTGAGGATGCGGTTCGTATTCATGATGCACCTCGCCTCACGCCGGAAGCTGGTAAGGCGCGCGATACGCGCGCGACAGCAGGCGTTCGGCTCCCGGATCGCCGATGATGGTCTCGGTGCCGGGATCCCACTTGATGGTCCGCCCGGTCTCAATCGCGATCACGCCGAGGTGGCCCACACTGGCCGAGCGGTGCGCGACCTCGGCCGGCGCGATGGTCGCGGCGCGACTGCGCACGCAGTCGACGAAGTTCTGGTAGTGGTCGCGGCTGCGGTAGAGCCGCTTCTCGTTCGGCCCGACGATCTCCTGCACCAGGTGGGCGGGCTGGCTCTCAAAGGCGCCGCGGTCCACCCAGACCCAGCCGGCTTCGCCGATCCACTTGGTGCCGCTCTGGATCTCGGGATACCCGCCGGCCAGGATGAGCGGTGTGCCGTCCGCGTACTTCGTCTCGACCCAGTAGCGAGTCGCGGCGTTGTAGATGCCGGTGGACGGAAACTCGCCCGTGCCCTTCACTTCGACCGGGCCTGTCCGCTCGAACCCCAGCGCCCAGTGGGCGATGTCCAGGTGGTGCCCCACCCAGTCCATGAGCTGGCCGCCGGCGTAATCCATATTCCAGCGCCAGTTCATGTGCACGCGCGCCTTGCAATAGGGCGAATAGGGCGCCGGGCCCAGCCACCGGTCGTAGTCGAAGCCTGGCGGGGGGCTCTCGATCTTCTCCTGGCCGAAGGTGCGGGCGAAGTCCGTGAACCCTGACGGCAGGCCGACCTCGACGCGCAGGATCTTCCCGATGCGGCCGCTGGCCACCAGCTCGCTGCCGCGGTGGAAGTTGTCCTCCGACCGCTGCCAGCTGCCGGTCTGCCAGACGCGGCCGTACCGCTTCACCGCATCGCACAGCGCGCGCCCCTCGCGGAGGCTGTGCGTGAAGGGCTTCTCGCCGTACACGTCCAGGCCTGCGCGCACCGCATCGATGGACAGGATGGCGTGCCAGTGGTCCGGCACCGCGATCGAGACCGCGTCGAGGTCGCCCCGGGCGAACAGCTCGCGGTAGTCCGTGTACGGCTTGCAATCGGTCGTCCCGTACTTGGTATCGACGATGCCCTTCGCCTTCTTGAGCGGCTCGTCGTCCAGGTCGCACACCGCCACCCACTGCACCTCGGGCTTGCCGAGGAAGTTGCGCATGTTGCCCGGCCCCTGCATGCCGAACCCGATGCCGGCCATGACGACGCGATCGCTGGGCGGCACGGCGCCGTCGAGGCCGAGCGCCGACGCCTTGACGATGGAGGGGAACGCGACGGCGCCGGCGATGGCTGCCGGCGCGGTGGTGAGGAACGTGCGCCGGCTGTACCTGCGCGTGCTGCTCATGTGCTCGTTCTCCCGCGAGGGGGCAGGAACCTGCCTGGTGACCGCCGCGATTCTACCCCACCCGGCCTCCATTGGGGTCAGCGTCGGATCTGACCCCAGGGCCAATGGGGTCAGATCCGAGTCTGACCCCACCCTGGCTACTTGCAGCGGTCGAACGCCGGCAGGTGGTTGTTGAGGGAGGCGGCCCGGTTGTTCGTGAAGACCTGGCGCACGTCGGCGGGAAGATCGGCGTCCATGTACCTGTCGTAGACGGCGACGTTGTCAATCTCGGCTTGCGCGGCCGCACCGCACGCCTCGCGAACACTCGCGAAGCGGGGGACGTTGTCAGGGTTCCACACAGTATTTGGCACCGGCAGTCCGCGTGACCGGAAGAGACCGGCCAGCGCCGCCGCGTGGTTCTGTTCCGCGCGGATGATGTTCGCAAACGGCATGACGTTGCCGAAGTCGAGCAGTACGCGCCGGTAGACCGACTCCGCGTGGTACTCGTCCTGGATGGCGGCGGTCAGCGCGTCGGCGAGCACGAAGGTGCCCGCGCTGGTCGTGGCGGGAGGCGTCGTCGATGGAACGGCTGTCGAGGAGGATGGTGCGGCGGGAGACGCGGCGGAGACGTCCCGCCCGCCGCAGCCGCTGCCGGTAACGACGACAACCGCGAGCACTGCGGCCATCGGAAGAAGTCTGGACGTGGGGTTTTTCATGGTGCACCTCGCCGTGGTGAGCAGCAAGTCGCCTGCCATTGGCTGATTGGAAGAGTGTGCGGCCCGAATTGCATTATCCACAGTGAGATACGGTCGACTGGACGCTCAGGAGGCGCGCTGAAGATCGACCATCTCGTCGACACCTGGCGACGGCGTGGTCGAACGAGGCCGCGGCGCTTTACAGTCCTTGCGGTCAGGGCGTAGCATCGCGGTATGGCTACCCGGCGCGAAGTATTGAAGTCGTCGGCGCTCGCCCTGTTCGGCTCGCTGCTGGGCGGACCGGGGCCGGCAGGCGCCGGGCCGCTGGCCGCGCAAGGGGCCGGGGCCGCCGTGCGCCGGCCGGTCAAGCCTGCGCGGCTGAAGGAGGGAGACACGGTCGGCCTGGTAATGCCGTCATTTGCCCAGTGGGATCCGGTCCCGCTCGACATCCTGCTCGACACCCTGAGTGCGCTCGGGCTCAAGGCCAGGGTCGGCAAGCACGTCTTCGATCGCCGCGGCTATTTCGCGGGGCGCGACGAGGATCGGGCGTCGGACCTGAACGCGATGTTCGCGGACCCCGGGGTCGACGCGATTCACTGCGTCCGCGGCGGCTGGGGGGCGGCGCGCCTGCTGCCTCTCCTCGACTGGACGATCATTGCCCGGAACCCCAAGATTCTCGTCGGGTACAGCGACATCACGGCGCTGCTGCTGTCGATTCACGCCAGGACCGGGCTGGTCACGTTTCACGGCCCGGTCGGGGCCTCGACGTGGAACGCGTTCAACGTGGACTGGATGAAGCGCGTGCTATGGAGTGGCGAGGCGGCCGCCTTCGCCAACCTGAAGGAAGCCAGCGACACCCTGGTGCCCGTCAAGAACCGGACGCGTGTCATCACGCCTGGCAAGGCGCGCGGAAGGCTGCTGGGCGGCAACCTCACGGTGTTCACCACCATCATCGGGTCGGGCTACCTGCCCGATTTCAGGGACTGCATCCTGTTCCTCGAAGACGTGGAGGAAGCGCCGTACAGCCTCGACCGCATGTTCACGCAGCTCAAGCTGGCCGGCATTCTCGGCCAGGCGAAGGGCGTCGTCTGGGGGACGTGCGACGGGTGCAGCCCTGGCGAGGGGTTCGGCTCGCTGACGATCCCCGACGTCCTGGAGGACCACGTCAAGTCGCTCGGGGTTCCCGCGTACTCAGGCGCGATGATTGGCCACGTCGATCGCCAGTTCACGCTGCCGCTCGGCATCCAGGCCGAGCTCGACGCCGACGCCGGCACGATCACGATGCTTGAGGGCGCGGTGACGTGAGCCGGCCGGAGCGGGCGGGGCGCGATGGTTCGTGCCATAATCAGGACGATCTGAACAGGGATTCCACGGAGCTTCACGATGGATGAACGACATACGTTGAGTCGCCGCTCGTTCCTGGAAATCGCGGGCGCCCTGCCCTTTGCCTGGGCCGCCGGCCGCGCGTTGCCGGCCTGGGCCGTGGCGAGGATCCCGGTGGCCCTGCAGCTCTACTCGGTTCGCGGAGACTGCAAGCAGAACTTCGACGCCGCCCTCGAGCAGGTGGCCGCCATGGGCTTCGAGGGCGTCGAGTTCGCCGGCTACTACGGGTACGCCAGCAACCCGGCCGGCCTCGCGGCAAAGCTCAAGGCGCTGGGCCTCAAGGCCGCCGGCACCCACGTGCGCATGGACGTGCTTCGGGGCGACGCGCTGAAGAGCACCATCGACTTTCACCAGGCGCTCGGGTGCCGCTTCCTCGTCGTGCCGGGAGACCAGGCCTTCACCGACCCCGAGAAGAGCAAGGTCTTCGCCGACGAGATGAACAAGGTGGCCGCGGTGCTCAAGCCCCTCGGCATGGCCACCGGCTACCACAACCACGTCAATGAGTTCAAAACCGACGGCGGCAAGACGTTCTGGGACCTGTTCGCCGAGCGGACGACGAAGGACGTCATCCTGCAGCAGGACTGCGGGTGGACGATGGCCGCTGGGCACGATCCGGCGGCATACGTTCGCAAGTACCCGGGCCGGACGAGAACCACGCACTTCAAGCCCACCGTCCGCGAGGGCGACACCGGCAAGAAGGCGATTTTCGGGCAGGACTCGGTGGACTGGAAAGCGGTCCACGAGGCGTGCGTGTCGGTCGGCGGCACCGAGTGGATCGTGCTGGAGCAGGAGGAGTACCCCGACGGCAAATCCCCGATGGACTGCACGAGAGAATCGCTCGCGGGTCTCAAGGCAATGGTGGCGTAGGCAACCAGGAGGCAACCATGGTCGATCTTGAAGCGCTGAAGAAGAAGTACGGGGCCGTCATCGACTACGGCAAGACGCGCGGCGTCAGCTGGAAAAACGTGCACGTCGAGAAGGAGAAGCTCCTCATCCGCGGGGCCGCGCCGAATGACGCCATCAAGAACGAAGTCTGGATCAAGATCAAGGACATCGATCCGCTGTTCCAGGACCTGACCGCCGACATCTCCATCGACGCCTCGCTCAAGGCGCCCGAGACGACCTATACGGTCGCGTCCGGCGACTCCCTCTCGAAGATCGCCAAGCAGTTCTACGGCGACGCGAACAAGTACATGAAGATCTTCGACGCGAACAAGGACCAGCTGAAGAACCCGGATCTCATCAAGCCCGGGCAGGTCCTGCGCATTCCCGACTAGACGCCAGGGGGGAGGCGCGCTCACGCGCGCCTCCCCCCGAATCCCGAGTCCGAGTCCCGCCTGTCACGCCGAAGCCGGCCGACAGGCCGATTGGCGAAGGCGGACGCCCCGGACTACGCCCAGTACGCCTCGCCCGCCGGCTCGGTGATGACGACGTCCTTCAGGAAGGCAATCGCCTTCTTCAGCCCCTCGGTGCCCGACATCAGGCTGTCCTCGTGCTCGATGCTCAGCACGTGGTCGTAGCCGACCAGCCGCAGGTTGCTCACCATCGCCTTCCAGACCGGCGCGCCGTTGCCGTAGCCGACCGTCCGGAAGACCCACGACCGCTCGAGCTCGCGCGTGTACGACTTCGCATCGAGCACGCCGTTCACGGTGATGTTGGCCGTGTCGAGCTTGCAGTCCTTGGCGTGCACGTGGAAAACGCCGTCGCCAATCGCGCGGATGGCCGCCACAGGGTCGACGCCCTGCCAGAACATGTGCGACGGGTCGAAATTGCAGCCGATGACCGCCGGGCTTATCGCGCGGAGCCTGTTCATCGTCTCGGGGTTGTAGACGACGAAGTTGGGGTGCATCTCGATCGCCACCCGGATGCCGGCCTTCCGGCAGAGCGCCGCCGTCGGCTTCCAGTACGGGACCACGCGCTCGCTCCACTGCCAGTCGAGGGCCTTCGCGAACTCGGGCGGCCAGGGCGACACGATCCAGCTCGGGGTCACCGCCCTGGCGTCGGACCCCGGGCAGCCGCTGAACGTGATGACCGTCTCGACTCCGAGCTTCGCGGCCAGTTCGACCGTCTGCTCGAAGACGCGGTGGTGGGCCTTCGCCGTCGCCGCGTGGGGATGCAGCGGATTGCCGTGGCAGCTGAGCGCGCTGATGACGAGGTTGCGGCGATCGATAGCTTCCTTGAACGCCTTCAGGCGCCGGTCGCTGGCGAGCAGGACGGCCGGGTTCGCGAGCGCGTTGCCCGGGTAGGCCCCGGTCCCGATCTCGATCGCCCCGAAGCCGAGCTCGACGATGTAGTCCAAGGTTTCTTCGAACGGCTTCCGGCCGAACAGGACGGCGAACACCCCGATCTTCATGCGACCCCCTTCACGCGCGCCCAGCGGCGCGATTGCGACGCGCGCTCGATGGCATCGAGCACGCGCTGATTCATGACCCCGTCGTGGAAGCTGGGCGACGGCACCGTGCCGTGAGCCATGGCCTCGAGCAGCGCGTGCGCCATGTGCGTGAACGTGTGCTCCCAGCCGATGATGTGCCCCGGCGGCCACCAGAACGCCAGGTACGGGTGCGTCTGCTCGGTCACCAGGATCGTCCGGTACCCGCGCAGCGCCGGCGGGTCGGACTCGAAGTAGACGTCGAGTTCGTTCAGGCGCTCGAGGTCGAACCTGACGCTCCCGAGGCTCCCGTTGATTTCGAACGCGCACGAGCTCTTGCGCCCGGGCGCGAACCGCGTGGCTTCGATCGAGCCCAGGGCGCCGTTCGCGAACCGCACCACGGCCACCGCCGCATCGTCGACGGTCACGCGGCCCGTACGCGCGGGGCGGGACGGAAGCGGCCGTGTCCGGATGAACGTGTCCATGACCGCGGCGACTTCCGCGATCTCGCCGACGAGCATGCGGGCGAGATCGATGACGTGCGAGCCGATGTCGCCAAGCGACCCGGAGCCGGCGAGCGACTTGTCCAGGCGCCACATGAGGGGCACGGCGGGGTCGTTCAGCCAGTCTTCCAGGTACGCGCCGCGGAAGTGGCGGATCTCGCCGAGGCGCCCTTCCCGAAGGATGCGGTCCGCCAGGCAGATGGCCGGGATGCGCCGGAAGTTATGGCACACCATGTGGGCCACGCCGGCGCGCTCGGCCGCCGCGAGCATCCGTTCGGCGTCCCGGACGGTGTTGGCGAGCGGCTTCTCGCAGATGACCGCCTTGCCGGCGCGTGCCGCGGCGATCGCAATCTCCGCGTGGCTGTCGTTGGGCGTGCTGATGTCCACGACGTGGACGTCGGGGCGGCGCACCACGTCGCGCCAGTCCGTCGAGAAGTCCTCCCAGCCGAAGGCGCGAGCCGCGGCCTCCGTCTTCTGCCGGGAGCGGCCGCAGATGACCTTGAGGCGCGGCAGGAGCGGCGGCGAGCAGAACGCCGACACCTGCCGCCAGGCATTGCTGTGCGCCCGGCCCATGAAGGCCGTGCCGATGAGCGCGACGCCCACATCCGGCATGGGGCGCATTGTACAGCTAGAACAAGCCGTCGACCGAAAGGTAGCGCTCTCCCGTGTCGTAGCAGAACGTCAGGACTCTGGCGCCCGAGGCGATCTCCGGGAGCTTCGAGGCGACGGCGGCCAAAGACGCCCCCGACGAGATGCCGACAAAGAGCCCCTCCTCGCGGGCCGCCCTCGCGGTGTAGGAGAAGGCGTCGGATTCGGACACCTGGATGATCCCGTCGAGCACATTGCGGCGCAGGTTCTTCGGGACGAATCCGGCGCCGATGCCCTGGATCCGGTGCGGCGAAGGCAGGCCGCCGGAGATCACCGGGGATTTCTGCGGCTCGACGGCGTAGACCTTTATCCGCGGCATGATCGGCTTCAGCGCCTCGGCGACGCCGGTGATGTGCCCGCCCGTGCCGACGCCTGTGATGAGGACGTCCAGGCCTTCCGGGAACGCCTCTCTGATCTCGCGGGCAGTCGTCCGCTGGTGCACACTGATGTTCGACGGGTTCTCGAACTGCTGGGGCATCCAGCTCTGCGGCGTTTCGCCGACCAGGGCCCTGGCCCGCTCGATCGCGCCGTTCATGCCGAACTCGCGCGGCGTCAGGACGAGCTCGGCGCCGTAGGCCGCCATGATCTTCCGCCGCTCGACGGACATCGACTCCGGCATCACCAGGATGAGCCGGTATCCCTTCACCGCGGCAACCATCGCGAGGCCGATTCCCGTGTTCCCGCTCGTCGGTTCGATGATGACCGAGCCGGGGCCGATCGCGCCACGCGACTCGGCGTCCTCGATCATGGCGAGGGCAATCCGGTCCTTGATGCTGCCGCCGGGGTTGGCGCGCTCGAGCTTCATCCAGACTTCCACCCGTGGATCGAACAGGCGGCGAATCCGGACGTGCGGGGTGCGCCCGATGGTCTCCAGTATGGTCTCCGCCCTCATGGCTGCTCCTCGGGAATGGCGGCGTCTACAGCTCGATGCCGAACGGCGTGGCAGCGTCTGCGCCGCGCCGCTCCGACACCGCCACGTTGGTGACGATGGAATGCGGCGGCACGCTGTGCGTGAGCCACACGTTGCCCCCGATGACGCTCGAATGCCCGACCACCGTGTCACCGCCGAGAATCGTGGCGTTCGCGTAGATGACCACGTCGTGCTCGATGGTCGGATGGCGGCGCGTCCGGGCGAGGTCTTTCCTGACGCTCAGGGCGCCGAGCGTGACGCCCTGATAGAGCCGCACGCGGTCGCCGATCACGCTGGTTTCGCCGATGACGATGCCGGTGCCGTGGTCGATCGCAATCGCGCGGCCGATCGTGGCGCCCGGATGGACGTCGATGCCCGTGACTCGGTGCGCCCGCTCGGTGATGAGGCGCGGAAGCAGCGGAATGCCCATCCCGAGGATGCGGTGCGCGATCCGATAGCAGGCCAGCGCGTAGAAGCCCGGGTAGGCGAGGATGACCTCGTCGATGCTGGTGGCCGCCGGGTCGGCCTCCCACGTAGCCTCAGCGTCGAGCTCGAGGTCGCGCTGGATGTCGGGCAGGGATTCGGAAAACGCGCGGGCAGCCGGCTCTCCGTCCAGCCCCAGGCCGGCCAGGAAACACCGGACCCAGCCCTCGAGGCGGTCGATTTCGCCTCGCACCACGCCCTGCCCCGCCTGCCGATCGGGGGCGAAGTGGGGAAAGAGCAAGGCGAGCGCCGCATCGAGGATCTCTCGGGCTTCGGCGTCGGCGCGCAGGGGGAGGCGGCAAGCCAGCCGTCCGGCGCTGACCGAGCCGGTCCAACGTTCGAGTTCTGGCGACATGGGAGACTCTCCTGCTTGGACGGCGCAGGCGGCAGAAGGGATCCCGCGGAGGCGAGACCCAGCACCGTCAGGCTGGTGCCGGCGGCGCCTTCCGGGTGGCCAGGGCGGCGACGTAGAACGCCGCGACGAGCAGCAGCAGGAACTGGAAGCCCATCAGCAGCGACAGGTACTCGGCCACGCCGCCCACCATGGCCCCCAGCAGGTTCGCGCCGTAGTCGATGGTGACGTCCTCGGAGCGCTTGATGCTGGACCCGAACAGGAGCCCCGCGCAGAAGATCGGGCTGAAGACGAGGAGGCTGTATACGACCGATTCGACCGCGCGGCTGTCGAAGGCGAGCGTGCCCACCGGGACGAAGTAGTTGAGGGCCAGCAGGGCCAGCAGGGCCGCACCCACGACCCGCGGCCGCCGGACCTCGACGTGCGCCACGGTCCAGTTGGCGACCAGCGCCATCACCAGCACGGCCGCGATCGTCAGCGACACCACCACCCAGGTGGATCCCCAGAGCAGCGCGAACTGGATGATCGACTTGGTCTCGAGCAGCATGAATCCGGCGCCGAGGAAGAAGAACTCCCACGACCACTTGCGCGCGGCGCCGCGGACGACGGCGAAGACCGAGAGGACCGACACCAGCAGCACGACGGCCAGCGCGCTCGTGTAGTGCGCCGGCAGGTGCGGCTCGCGCATGTAGAGGAAGGGCCAGTTGTCGGTGGCCGGCACGATCGACCGGTCGCGCACGTGCCTGACGGGCGGGGCGAGCGGCGCACCCTGGTTGAACGCCGTGACCTCCGACGGCGGCTCGGGATACGCCGCGAGCGTCTTCAACCTCGGTCCCACGACCATCACGCCGAGTTGGTCCTTGGCCGGGTGGACGTGCACCATCGGCTCCTCGCCGAAGGCCGCCGCGGCCGTGTTCGCGAGCCTGTCGACGAGCCACGGCTCGCGGAAATAGTTGTAGACCACCAGCACGCCGTCAGGCTTGAGCACGCTCCGGACGGCGCGGAACGATTCCTCCGTGAACATGTAGCTCTCGAGGCGCACGCCCGAGAACGCGGACTGCAGGGTCAGCGAGTCGATGAGCGCGAACACGACGAGGTCGTACTTCTTCGCGGTGGTCCTCAGAAAGTGCCTGGCATCGTCGGCCACCGGGCGTACGCGCGGGTCCGAAAACGGCCGGTCGGGGTGCAGTTGGCGGCCGAGTCGGAGGATGGCCGGGTCGATCTCGACGGCATCGACGCTCGCGACGCCGTGCTTGAGCGCGGCCGCCACGTCGGTGCCCGAGCCGGCGCCGAGGATCAGGACGTCCTTGAAGGTGTCGCCGAACACCATGTACGGCCACTGGTAGAAGTACTCCTTCGAGTCGACCGGCGCCATCGATTGGTGCCAGATGTTGTTCACCTCGACGATGGTCTCCTGGCCGAGCGACTTCACCGTAATCTTGTAATAGGGCGACCAGATCGTCCCGCGCTGCATGACGACGACGAGCACGCCGGAGATCGCGAGGCACAGGACGGCAGCGAGCGCCCCGGCGGTCCAGCGGCGATTGCGCAGGAGCGGGGCGGCCGCCGCGAAGGCGACGAGGAACCAAGTGCTGGGCGGAGCCTCGAGCCAGGAGGCGACGGCGAAACCGGCCACGCCGGCGAGGCTCCCCGCCAGGTTGATCGTGTACGCCCGCAGCGGCGGCAGCGCCGTCATTTCGGCCGCCATCCGCTGCGCGAGGGCGGCGAAGAGCGCCGCCACGCCGACGAAGAGAACGGGCAGCAACAGGGTGGTTTCGACCGCCGTCACCGGGTCGCTCGTGCCGCTGGTGAAGTAGATGCTGCCCGGCGCGTTGATCCGGACTTCGAGCCGCAGGAAGTAGACCGCCGCGACGACGCCCAACAGCAGCGCCGGATACCACACGAAGAGCGATCGCTTCATCCGGCCGAGCAAGGCGCCTATCCCGATGCCCAGGAAGGCCGCCAGCAGGATGAAGTTCGAGAAGTACGAGAGAAGTCGGATCTGGGACGGCAGCCACCGGATGAGCGCGACCTCGAGGAACAGCACGAGGAACGACGCCAGGAAGATGCGCAGCGGTGCCGTGAACATCCGCGTATTCTACCAGCCCAGCCGGCGGCGGTTAACCCCCGCACGCAAGTATGACCGGCGTCATGGCGCCCCCGCCTGGCATGCGCGACGATGGGTACAGCCGGCATGCGCCCCGGATTCTGGGACGCCGCCCGGCGGAGGAGTGCGTGCATGAGCGAGCTGCTTGACAACCGGGCCCACCGCGTCCGGACGCTGAAAGAGATCATCCGTCACCTTCACGAAGGCCGGCCTGCGGCAGAGGTCAAGGCCAGCCTCACCGCCCTCGTGCGGCAATGCGACGCGAGCGAGATTGCGGCCATGGAGCAGGAACTGATGGCAGAAGGCATTCCGGTCGCGCAGATTATGAACATGTGCGACCTGCACGCCGCCGTGGTCCGCGACATCCTCGTCGAGCGGCCGTCGGCGACTGTTTCGCCCGGACACCCGGCCGACACGTTCAGGCGGGAGAACGAGGCCCTGACGGCGCAGGTTGCGAAGCTGCGCAATGCGCTCGCCACGCTGGCCCATGGAGCGTCCGACGGCAGTCCGGACCCCGCCGCCGTCGACGAGGCCAGGCGGCTCTATGGCGAGTTGATGGACGTCGACAAGCATTACCAGCGCAAGGAGCACCTGCTGTTCAGCTGCCTCGAACGCCACGGCATCACCGGTCCGTCGAAGGTGATGTGGGGCAAGGACGATGAGGCGCGGGGCTTGCTGAAGGCCCTTGGCGTGGCGATGAGCGCTGCCGGGGTCACTTCGGCGGAGTGGCAGCGGATCGCCGGAGTGGTGGCCCCACCGGCGCTGGCCGCCGTCGAAGAGATGATCTTCAAGGAGGCGCGCATCCTTCTGCCGATGGCGCTCCAGAACCTGAGCGAGGGCGAGTGGGCGGAGATCTGGTCGCAGTCGCCCCAGTTCGGCTTCTGTCTCGTGGAGCCCGGCAAGGGCTACGAGCCGTCGCAGCCGTCGAGCGACGTGCCCGCAGCCGCGCGGGCCGAGGCGGCGCGCGCAGGCGTCGCCTTCGCCCCCGACCTCTCACCGCGCCCGGCGGAACCCGTCGAAAGCGTGGGCGCCGGCGCGATCGTGCTGCCGACCGGATCGCTCTCGCTCGAGCACCTGAAGGCCATGTTCGCCGTCATGCCCGTCGACATGACGCTTGTCGGCGCCGACGACCGGGTGAAGTTCTTCAGCGAGGGCCAGAACCGCGTGTTCGCCCGGCCGCTCACGATCATCGGCCGCCTTGTGCAGCACTGCCACCCGCCTTCGAGCGTCGACGTGGTCGAGCGCATCCTCGGCGACTTCCGGTCGGGCAGGCAGGACGTGGCCGAGTTCTGGATCGAGATGCACGGCCGGTTCGTGCACATCCGCTACTTCGCCCTGCGCGACGCGCAGCAGGCCTATCTCGGGTGCCTCGAGGTGACACAGGATCTGACGCGCGAGAGGAAGCTCGAAGGCGAGCGGAGACTGCTGCAGTACAACGAGGTCTGACCCGGCGGGCTCGCGCCGGGGCGGCGGCGTGGAGCGGGGCTGATGTCATACCAGGCCGAGCTGCCTGGCCATGTCGAGCCTCCGCACCTTGCCGGTGGCGCCGCGCGGCAGTTCGTCGAGGATGCGCAGCATGGACGGGATCTTGTAGGGCGTCAGGCGGCCGGCGACAAACGCGAGGATGTCCCGCTCGGTGGCCGCTACCCCATCGCGCAGCACGACGGCTGCCCCGACGGCCTCGCCCAGCGTCGGGTGGGGAATCGGAAACGCCACCGCCTCGCGGACCGCTTCGTGTTCGAGCAGGATCTCGTCGATCTCCCGCGGCGAGATCTTCTCGCCGCCGCGATTGATGATCTCCTTGATCCGGCTCGTAATCGTGACGTACCCCTCCCTGTCGATGACTCCGGCGTCGCCCGTGCGGAACCAGCCGTCGCTGAACCCCGCGGCGTTCGCTTCGGGTCGATGCTCGTACCCGCCGAAGATATTGGGGCCGCGCACCACGATCTCGCCACCCTGGCCGGGCGGAAGCAGTTCGCCGTGCTCGTCCATGATCGCCACGGCCGGGCCGGCGGCGAGGCCGACGGTGCCTGGCCTCCGCATGCCTGGAGGCAGCGGGTTGCTCGCCATCTGATGCGCGGCCTCCGTCATGCCGTAGGCCTCGATGACCGGGACCCCGAACACCGATTCGAGCTCGCCGAGCACGCGCGGCGGCAGCGCGGCAGACGACGACCGGACGAACCGCAGCCGGCTTGTGCGCCCCCGCTCGAGATTTCTCGCCGCACGCGCCAGGATGGCCTGGTGCATGGTGGGCACTGCGGAATACCAGGTGGCGCCCGAGGCCTCGAGATCGGCCATGAACCGCAGCGCGTTAAATCCCGCCGAGCAGTAGACCGAGCCTCCGGCCGACAGGGGCGCGAGCAGGCAGGCCACGAGCCCGTGGATGTGGAAGAGCGGCATCACGTTGAGGCAGCGATCCGCGGTGTCGAGCCGCAGCGTCTCCCGGATGTGACCGGCCGAGGCCGCGAGGTTGCGCTGCGTGAGCGGGACGATCTTCGGCCGGGCCGTGGTGCCCGATGTGTGCAGGACCAATCCGACCGCATCCGGCCCGGCCGGCTCCCACCCTCGCCCGGGTGCCGCGTCTGCGGATGAGGGCTGGCCCGTCAGGTCGATGCAGCCTGCCGGCCCGCCAGCCGCCGTCCGCAAGTCGAAGACGGCGAGCCCGAGGGACGCGGCGATCCTCCGGGCCGTCGCCGACGCACCCTCGGCCACCACCAGCGCGCGCGCGCCGAAGTCCCGAAGGCAGAATTCGATCTCCTGCTCGGTGAGCGCCGGGTTCAGGGGCGCCGCGGTGGCGCAGCATGCCACCGACAGGAACGCCGTCGCCAGCTCGGGGCCGTTCGGCAGGATGATCGCGACGCGGTCGCCCCGGCCGATTCCCCGGCTGCGGAGATATCCGGCCGTGGCGTCGATCTGCGCAAGCAGGCCCTGGCAGTCGAGCGCCGGCCTTCCCGCCGCGGCGATCGCCGGAGCGGAGGGCTCGCCGCCGCGGAGGATGTCGAACACCGTGTCATTCATGGAGCGATACCTCAAGCAAGGCTGCCGAGACGGACCAGACGCAGCAAGGGTTGGCCGGCGTCACGCGACGCGGCGAGATCCACCTCGAACTCGGCGACCCAGTCGTTGTGCATGTCCGGGTCGACCAGCATCTGCTCGACCCGCCACGCGGCGGCGTCAGCAGATTCTGCCACGTGCGTGTGACGGAGGTTACGGGCCTCGGGATCGAAACGGGGCGCGCCGTGCTCGACTCGATACGCCTCCAGCGCCGATTTCAGGTCCTCCGCCACCCACGCGCGGTCGTGTGAATCGTCCCGCGGCGGATCGAGGGCGGCAATGGCCCCGGCATGGTCGCCAAGCGACCAGGCGCGCAGGAACATGAAGACCCGGGCGCGGATGGCCGCGGTGAAGCGCTTCCTGTCGCGTGTTACGTCGGCGGCGGCGGCATCCGCCCCCGGCGGTCGCAAGGCCTGCCCGCGTGCCGGGGCGGCGCCCCTGGGCTGGTAATCCGGGTCGCGCATGCGCTCCCACTCGTCGGCGAGGCTCGAATCCACCTGGCTCAACAGCGTCCGGAGGTAGTACTCCATCTCGATCGCTTCGTCGTTCTTCACCCCATCGGGCACGGTCTGGCTCAGCACCTTGTAGACGCTATTGAGGTGGCGGAGGAGCAGGCCTTCGGAGCGCTGAAGCTCGTAGTCGTAGATGTACTCGGCGAAGGAGCGGAACTGCTCGAACATTTCACGCGCGATCGACTTCGGTTTGATGTTCTCTTCGCCGACCCACGGATGCTTCTCGGCGAAGGCGTTGAAGGTCGTGTAGACGAAGTCGCGGAGCGGCTTGGGGTACTCGAGCTTCTCAAGCTCCTCCATCCGCTGGTCGTACTCGACGCCGTCGGCTTTCATCTGGGCGACGGCGCGGTCCTTGATCCTGTCGAGCTGCCTCCGCAGGATGATCTCCGGGTTTTCCAGGATCGACTCCACCAGCGTGACGAGGTCGAGGGCGTAGTCCGGGGACTCGGCATCGAGCAGGGGGATGGTTTCGAGCAGGTACAGCGACAGCGCCTGGTCCATCGAGAAGTCGTCCTGCAACTCGACGTTCACGCGCAGCGTGGCTCCTTCCTCCGTCCTCGGGATGAACTCGACGACCCGCCGGTTCACGAGGGCGCGGAACAGCTGCCACGCCCGCTTGCGATGCGCCGTCTTTGCGCCGTCGGGCTCGTGGCTGTCGCGGATGAGGCGCTGCATCGCGCGGCAGCCGTCTCCGCGCCGGCTCAGCACGTTGAGCAGCATGCCGTGCGACACCTGGAAGCGCGACGCGAGCTGTTCGGGCTGCGCGGCGATCAGGCGCTTGAAGGTGTTCAGGTCCCAGTTGACGAAGTTGTGCTCGGGCGGCCGGCGCTTGACGATCTTCTTGCCGTCGCGGGCGGCTTTCTCGCTGAGCTTGATGTTCTCGACGACGTGCTCGGGCGCCTGCACCACGACGTAGCCCCGGTCGTCGAATCCCTTGCGGCCGGCGCGGCCCGCGATCTGGTGGAAGTCGCGCGCGCTCAGGATGGCGGTCTTCCGGCCGTCGAACTTGCAGAGCCGCGTGAAGAGCACCGTGCGAATCGGCACGTTGATGCCCACGCCGAGCGTGTCGGTGCCGCAGATGACCTTGAGCAGGCCCTGCTGCGCGAGCTGCTCGACCAGCACCCGGTACTTCGGCAGGAGGCCCGCGTGGTGGAGGCCGATGCCGTGCCGCAGCCACTTGCGGATCTCGGAGCCGTACGGGCTCGTGAAGCCGACATCGCCAATCGCGTACGCGATGGCGGCCTTCTCTTCCCGTGTGCAGATTTTCAGGCTCGTGAAATCCTGTGCGCTGCCGGCCGCGTCGGCCTGCGTGAAGTGGACGACGTAGGCAGGGGTCTTCCCCTCCCCGGCGAGCTTCTCGAGGGTGTGGGCCAGCGGGATCTCGGCATACGCGAAGTCGAGGGGCACCGGTCGGTCGCTCGACTTGATGCTGACCGTCGGCCGGCCGTTGAGGGCGGTGAGCGCCTCCTCGAAAAACCTCGTGTCGCCCAGCGTGGCCGACATCAGCAGGAACCGCGTGTGCGGGAGCGTCAGCAGCGGCACCTGCCAGGCGACGCCCCGGTCGCGGTCGGCGTACCAGTGGAACTCGTCCATCACGACGTTGTCGATCGACGAGTTCGCGCCCTCCCGGAGCGCCATATTGCCGAGGATCTCCGCCGTGCAGCACAGGATCGGCGCGTCGCGGTTGACCGTCGCGTCGCCCGTGGCGAGCCCCACTTCGTCGGGCCCGAACTCGCGGCAGAGCGCCATCCACTTCTCGTTCACGAGCGCCTTGATGGGGCACGTGTAGATGGCGCGCTGCCCGCGGGCGAGCGACGAGAAGAGCATCGCCGACGCGACGAGCGATTTGCCCGAGCCAGTCGGCGTGTTGAGGATGACGTTTTTCTCGTCCAGCAGCTCGAGTATCGCCTCTTCCTGGGCCGGGTAGAGCGTCAGCCCCTTGCCCGAGGTGTAGTCGAGAAAGCGCTCGAGCAGCGCGTCCGCTGACGCGTCGCCGTCGGGGAAGAGGTCGCCAAGCCGCTCGGACATCTCGTGGAGTTGTACTTCAGAACTCACGCAAGGGGTCGGGTCTATTTACGTGCAGCAACCGCCGACGATGACGGATTCGTCATCGCATGGGCATTGAGAGTTCGATCGAGCTTGAATCGTCTGACTCCAGAGTGGTCTTGCCCCCTTCAGCGCGAAGACGATGACGATTCCGTCGTTCTCAGCGGATCCCGTACCTAATTAGTCCCGACCCCCCAGCTGAGGTATCCTCCAGCGTGCTCCAGTTCTGCCGTACGCACAGGAGCGGCGCCGCGGTCACAGGCGCTGCGGCAGTGTGCGCGCTGCTCATCGTGTCGGGTCGCGCCGTCGGCCAGCCCCGTGCGACCGCCGCGCCCATCCAGGCCGTGCGGCAGGCCGTCTTCGAGGCCGAGGACCGCCGGGCCCCGACTGAAGCCGACGTGCAGGTTCTCCGCGACGGAACACGCCACCCCAGCGAGGCGGTGCAACGACAGGCCGTCCGCGCACTCGGCCGGCTCGAGCGGCCGGCGCTTGTCGGCGACATCCAGCCGATGCTCGCTTCACCCTCCGCACCGGTGCGCACGGCGGCAGCGGAAGCGCTCGGCCAGGCGGCTTCGGGAGCAGGCCCAGACGTGGCCGACGCGGTCCAGGCCGGCCTGCTGAAGCACCTGGGTGCGGAGCGTGATCCTGGGGTCGTCGGCGCGGTCTGCCGGACACTCGGGCGCCTGCCGTACGGTACCGCGCAAGCGGCGAGAGCCGCCGAAGTGGCGCTGCTGGTCGCGTCGCTGCCGCTCGATGCGCCGTCGGGGGCAAGCCTGACGCTTCAATTGGGCGTGGCCCGCGGATTCGAGTCGTTGCTGCGGCGCGGTGCCAGGCTCTTCACGCCTTCGCAGGAAACCGCGCGGCGGCTGACGCAGATGGCGCTCGCGCGGCTCAAGCCGCGCCGCGGAGACGAGGCGGAGGACGCCATCCGCGTGCGCCGGCTGGCGATGGCCGCCCTCTCTGCCTCGAAGCAGGCCGACGAGCAAACGATTGCCGCGGCCGCCGCCGACCCCGACGGACAGGTGAGGAGGCTGGCGCTCATGGCGATGGCCGCCGCGGCCCCGGGCTCCATTCCCGAGGCGTCTCGCTCTCGGTTCACGGCTGCCGGCCTGGCCGATCCCGACCACTGGGTACGCTATGAGGCCCTTCGCATTCACACCCGGTCGCTGATCGGCGCTTTCGCGGACTGGACCCCGGTGTTCACGGCGCTGGAGGATCCGTCCCCGCACATCGCCTTGTTCGCCATCGATCTGCTTTGGGGGCCTCACCCGCAGCGGGCGCAGGCCGTCGAGCGGCTGAAACGCGAGGCCACATCGCTGCCCGGCAGCAGCCAGGGCCCGCCTGGCCCCCTGGCGGCCGGCCGGGCGGCGGAAGACGCCGTCGAGTGGCATCGGGCGGCGCACGCGCTGGTGTCGCTGGCGAGGATCGCCCCGGACGAGGCGCGAGCGCTGCTGCCAAGATATGCCGCCAGCGCCTGGTGGCCGGTACGCATGTACGCGGCGCGCGCCGCCGCGACCGCACGCGACGTGGAATGGCTGAGACGCTTTGCCCGCGATCAGCACGACAATGTCCGCGACGCCGCCGTCGCCGGATTGAAGACGGTCGCGGGACACGACGCCGACGACCTCTACGTCGAGGCGCTCGGCCGCTCCGACGACCAACTCATTATCACGACCGCAAACGCGCTCATCGGCACGCCGAACCGTAACGAGGCGGCGGCTGCGCTTCTGGCCGCCCTTTCACGCATCACGGCGGAGCAGCGCGACACCTCTCGTGACGCCCGCCTTGCCCTCCTCGCGCGGATTGGCGAGCTCGGACAGGCGTCGGATGGGCCCGCGCTCGTCCCCTGCCTGAGCGACTTCGATCCGCGCATCGCCGCTGAGTCCGCCAGCGCGATCGGCAGACTGACCGGCCGCACGCCTGTCGCGAGCCCCAGGCCGAGGCAGCACGCCGTCCCCACGCTCGCCGACATCGATCGTCTCCGCGGTGCCCGCGCCTCGATCCAGGTCGCCGGCCGCGGCACGTTGGAAATCACGCTGCTTCCTGACGAGGCGCCGGCCACCGTCGCCCGCTTCGTCGCACTCGCCCGGGCCGGGTACTACAACGGACTGACGTTTCACCGGGTCATCCCCGCGTTCATCGTGCAGGGCGGAAGCCCCGGCGCCAATGAGTTCGTCGGAGACGGCCCCTTCATGCGCGACGAGATTGGGCTGGAACCTCACGTCCGGGGCGCGGCGAGCATCTCGACTCGGGGCCGCGACACCGGCGACGCGCAGATCTGGTTCAACCTCGTCGACAACCCGCGGCTGGATCACGATTACACGGTGTTCGGACGCGTGTCCGCGGGCTCCGACGTACTCGATCGCATCCTCGAATGCGATCTCATCGAACGCATGCTCATCATCGCGAAGTGAGTGGCTCGAGAAGACGTCGGACGCCGACCGTCACGGGCGGCCATCCACGCGGCCTCGGCGGCGTCGTCCGCCTCTCGCCAGAACTGCCCCAGGCGACGGTAGCGCTCCGCGAAGTCGAACCCGACGAGCCATTGGAGCTTGCGCAGATCGACCGGGCACAGGTGTAGCGGCCGCCGATCGCTCTCGGCCAGCGACGATGAGCCGTTCATGAGGCAGCTGTAGTAGATGCAGTGGCCGATGCCAGCCATGTGGCCTATTTCGTGCGCGATGACGCGGCAGCAGCGCTTCCGCATCTCACCCGGCTGGCGGCCCGGCCCATCCTCGCAGAAGGGCGGGCCGTAGCGCGCGACGCTCACCACCGCCACGCGGCACGCCGCCGAGGCCTCGCCAAAGGCGAAGCTCACGATGGGATGGGGGAACAAGTCGTGCGCGGTGATCCCGAGCACACAGAACGCGTCTTGAGGCTTGTCGGCGAACAGCCGGGCCAGGATGTCCCCGGCGTACACTTGCCGAGTGCCGTGGTCCGGCGCGGCCCTCGTCACAAGCGTCGCCGGATCCAGAACGAGCGGCGGACGTACACGCACGTCCAGTTGGAAGAAAGCCGTGACAAATCCCGCCAGCGTCGCGAGGCACGTCTCCGAAAGGGCGGCCGCGGCATCCACCGGCTGGAGGTAAATGGTGCGCTCGCCGGCCGGCACCCGTGCGGCGGTACGAACGAACTCGTCGAACGTCTGCCCCTGCTCCTCGTGAATCGCCAGCCAGTCCCGGGCCTGAGGTTCGGGCAGCGGATCGACGGCGCCGTCCGGCCCGAGCATCGCCCTGATCGGTTCGGGCGCACACCGCTTCGTGCCGAGCGCTTCAAGCCATGCGGAACAGCCCACGTCCGGTAGACCTCCCCTTACATTGCAGGCACGAATCGGGCCAGGCTTTCGAGACTGGAGTTGGACTGTAAGCCCTTGCGCTTCAATGGTTTATCTGTCAGACGAGGTGTATACCCGGTGTACGCAGAATTTCCGAGCGCAACGCTCGCTTTCAGAGTGCATGCGTTCGAGAGAGGCGGCTGTATGATGACGACAGCGAAACGGCCCCCAGCGCACGCTGACGCCCCCGCTTGGTGCCGCGATGCCAACCTACACTGAATTCCGGATCCCGGACCTCGTCGAGTTCCGGCCCGACGAAGGCGTCATCCGGCTCCACGATCAGCGCGTCCTCCTGGTGAGCGCCGAGGCTCTTGGTGTGCTTCGGCGGGACCTCATCGCCACGGTCGGTCTCGAGGCGGCCCGCCGGTTGCTCTTCCGGTTCGGCTTCACGAACGGTTATCGCGATGCCGTCAGCCTGCAGGAAGAGTTCCCGTGGACCGACCCCCTGGAGGGCCTGCGACTTGGCGTCATGCTGCATGGCGCCGAAGGCATGGTGCACGCGGACATCGTGCGGTTGACCGTTGGCCCGGGCCCGGCCGGCTTCGAGGCCGAGGCCCTGTGGCGCCACTCCTACGAAGCCGAGCAGCACCTTCAGCACTGCGGGACGGCCGGGGAGCCGGCGTGCTGGACGCTGTGCGGATACGCCAGCGGATACGCCAGCGCATGCCTCGAGCGGGAGGTCTACTTCCGCGAGACGCAATGCGCCGCGGTGTCGGGTGCCCACTGCGTCGTGGTCGCCAGGGACGCCGAGGGCTGGGGGGACGAGCTGGGGCGTCTCGGTCACGAATTCGGCGCCGATGCGCTCGTCGCCGAACTCGCGCAACAACGCCGGACGGCGCCGGCCGACGGCGGCGCCCCCCGCCGCCGGGAACGCCGCTGCACGAGCTGCGGGCACGAACTCGAGGCGCTCAGGGAACGCGTGGAGCAGTACGCGCTGCGCTCACAGATGATCCTCGTCAGCAGCGGCATGCGCGAATCGCTCGAGCTCGCCGCCCGCGTCGCCCCGCTCGACACGGGCGTGCTGATCTGCGGCGAGAGCGGCACCGGCAAGGAGTTCGTGGTCCGCATGATCCACGAGCAGAGCGCCCGGGCGGGCCAGCCGTTCGTGTCGGTCAACTGCGCCGCGCTCACCGAGACGCTGCTCGAGTCGGAGCTCTTCGGCCACGTCCGCGGCGCGTTCACCGACGCGATTCGGGACAAGGCGGGGCTGTTCGAGGTGGCGAGCGCGGGCACGTTGTTTCTCGACGAGGTGGGCGAGATGTCGCCCGCCCTCCAGGCGAAGCTGCTGCGCGCGCTCCAGGAGCGGGAGATCCGGCGGGTGGGCAGCGAAACCAGCATCAAGGCCAGCCCGCGCATCGTCGCGGCCACCAACTGCGACCTCCGGGCCAAGGTCCACGCCGGCGCCTTCCGGGAGGACCTGTTCTACCGGCTGGCCGCGTTTGTCATCGCGGTGCCGCCGCTGCGCGAGAGGCGCCAGGCCGTGCCGGCGCTCGCGCAGGAGTTCCTCCGGCGGGCCGCGGCGCGCTTCGGGAAGGATCTGCAGGGCATCAGCCCGGACGCGATGCGCGTGCTCGTCGACTACGACTGGCCCGGCAACGTCCGCGAGCTGCAGCACGCCGTCGAGCGGGCGGCCATCCTCGCCTCGGGGCCGCGCATCGGCGCCGGAGACCTGCCGCCGGAATTGCTGCGGCAGCAGGGCGGAACCCCTGTCGACTCGGGCTTCGATCTCGTGGAGCACGAGCGCGCGCTCATCGAGAAGGCGCTCGCCGAGTTCGGCGGCAACCGCCGCCGCGCGGCCGAAGCGCTGAACATCAGCACGGTCACCCTGTGGCGCCGCATCAAGCAGCACGGCGTGCGCGTCCCGTCCCGCCGGACGGGCGGCAGCTGAACCGCCCTCGCGGATCCGCCTACTTCTGCAGCGCCGCCTGAATCGCCGCCTCGGCCAGCGGACCCATGATGGCGTAGCCGGCCGCGTTCGGGTGGAGATCGTCCTCGCTGAGCTCGGCGCGCAGCAGGCCCCTCGCGTCCGACATCGCCGCTGCGTAGTCCAGGTACACGTGGCCGTTCGCCGCCGCGTACTCCTTCATCCACGCGTTGAGCGACGCAATCCGCGCCATGGGGCGGCGCGTGGTCTGTGGCGGCGCGGTATCGCCGGGCCGCACGTGGTGTTCGCCGACCGGCAGGATGCTCGACAGGACCACGCGGATGCCGTTGGCTCGGGCCAGTTCGGCCATCGAGGCCAGGTTGCCCTGGATCTGCTCGTCGGTCATCGGCCCGGTGTTGCCGGCGATGTCGTTGGTGCCGGCCAGAATCACGACCGCCCTGGGGCGCAGCGCAATCACGTCCGGCCTGAAGCGGACCAGCATCTGCGGCGTGGTCTGGCCGCTGATGCCGCGGTCGACGTACGGCTTGCCCGGAAAGAACCCGCCGAACCTGGGCTGCTGCCACGCATCGGTGATGGAGTCGCCCATGAAGACGATGCGGTGCTCGCCAGGCCCCGGAGCGGCCAGCGCGCGGTTCGCCTCCCGGTACCGCGCGAGATTGGGCCAGTCGCTGAGCCGCGCGTCGTTGCGCGCCGCCGCCTGCACGGCCGCGGCCAGTTCCTGGCACGACGGCAGGGCCGGTGGCGGTGTCTGGGCACTCGCGGGAGCGGCCAGCAGGATCGCTCCGACCATGAATCCTCGGACGTTCATCTCCATGCCTCCTGACCGACCCTGTGCTCACGACGCCCGGCGGTCCCGGCGCCTGACGACGACCGGCGCGCCGTCCGCCCCGTCACGCACGCGGGCTCCACGCGTTACCGGATGAGCGGCTTGTAGCCGATGACGTCGTTCCACCACTGCGGGTAACCGGCCGGATGGCCATCGACCATGCCCATCGCGTACTTGCCGAGCAGGATGTCGCCAAGCTTGAGCCATTCCTGCTGCCAGGCGATGGCGTTTGCCGATCCGAACTGGGTGATCAGACTGACGGCCGCCTTCGGGTCCTTCGCGTACGCCTGAGCGGCCAGTTCCAGGACCTTCGGCGTCACCGCGTACAACATGTTCAGGCGCGGCTCGCGCGCCGCGTTGACGTGCTTGATGGCCTCGTTGAAGTGAAGCTCGGCCATCTGCTGCACGTAGATGTTCGCCCAGAAACCCGACTCGCGATCGAAGGCGCCGTAGCGGTCGCCGCGCCCGAGGTGGGCCGGAAGCTCGTCCATGATGGCCCAGAGGGGAGTCAGATAGGACGTGGCCGGCGCGCCGTACGCGAACCAGCTCGTGCCGCGCAGGGCCTCCGGCAGCGCCGCGTTCACCTGGCCGATGTGCAGGTAGTACGTGCGCTGGACGTTGATGCTGCGCTCGAACGATCCCTTGCCGCCCCGGTTGACGTAGCGGATCGGGCTGCCCCACGGCCCGGCCGCCGGGCCCTTGGTCATGTCGTAGGGCGTGCCCTCGTAGTAGTCGGCCTGGATCTTCCGGATGTCCTCGAGCGTGAGCGGCTTGTCGGGCTTCACCGAGAAGGGGTAGTCCATCAGGTTGGCCGGCAGCTTGAGCGACGGCGCGATGAGGTCGTACACCCGCCACTCTCGGCGCGACGAGGTGATGGGCTCGTCGGGGGCGTAAAGCTTGTTCACGAGGAACGGCTTGCCAGCCTTCGGGTCGAACCATCCCTGCTCCACCGCGAACGAGACGATCTTCGGCGAGGCCATGATGCCGGACTTGTCGGACAGGTTGATTTCGCCGATCCGCGCGCGGTTGGCGGCGACGAACACGTGGTCCTCGGGGATGCGGACGGCGGCCCAGATGTCGCGCCCGTAGAACTCGGCCACCCACGTCTCGGTCCCGTCGGTCACCGTCATCGTCTCGCCGCCGCCGCCGGTCTCGGTGAGGAAGCCGAACTCCTCGACGAGCGCGCCCATGATGCGCACGGCCTCGCGGGCCGTCGCGGCCCGCTCGAGGGCCACGTCCTGGGCCATCCAGCAGTCGATGAGCCCGTCGCCCTTCGTGTACATCACGTCCCTGACCTTCTTGCCGAGGTCCGTGCTGCTGTCGATCCCGAAGGTGGACTCGGCAATCGCCACGCCCTTCTCGTTCATGAAGGAGTAGCGGGACATGAAGTACCGGTAGGTGTGCCGGACCTGCGGCATGTCGCCCAGTACGTTCCCGCCGTCGCGCATGTGGCCGTTGGCAACGATCTTGCGCCTCGCGCCCTCGGGCCAGTCCGCCGCGGGCACGATGCGAAGCGGATAGTCGGCCACGCTCGAGTCGTCGTTGTGGGTGATGACGGCTGACCCGTCGACGGTCGCTCTCCGGCCGACGCCCAGGATCGTGCACGCGTCGAGCACCGGCCCCCACTGGAGCACCACCACGATCATCAACAGCCACGCGATCATCCGCGAACGCCTTCTCATGCCACTCCTCCAAGCCCGTCACGATTCAAACGGGCTTGCCCTGAGCGAGCCGCGACAGCGGCGAGCCGAAGGGCGAAGCCCCCTGTCCCATGCCCCATGCCCCTAGTGCCTGAACACCCTCTCGCGCGGCGCCTTTCCCGGGTCGTGCAGGAACGCGCCGATGCCCTGCTCCATCACCTCGGCGTAGGTCGGCCAGCTGACACCGACCGCCTTCTCCGGGTAGAACTCCCCCATCTGCTTGATGACCTCGGTTGCGCCGCCCAGGTGGCGCCCGACGCGGTAATCCAGCGTGGCGCCGGTCTTCATGTCGTACTCCGCGTACAGCAGACCGCGGTCGGCGGCGGTCTGCATGAACTCGTCGCGGCCGGTCAGCATCAGTTCCTCGGTCATTGGGCCGACGAACTTGTCGATGAACGGCTCGGGTGTTTCCATGAGCACGGCAAAGCTCTCCGTGAAGTCGCCGATCTCGCGGTGGGTGAGGCCCCGAAGCGACTTCGGCGAGTTCTCGGTCTTCATCGGGAACTGCTCCGCCGAGAGCATCATCGCCGCCATCATGCACATCTCCTCGGCGCGTTCGTGGCAGACGTAGGTGCTGACAACGGGATAGCCCATCGACGCCTCGTGGACGTCGATCGTCATGTCAATCTTCTCGCGCCGGATGAGTTCACTGATGGCGAACGACGTGCGCTCGGTCAGGTTCCCGTCGGGCCTCCCCGGAAACGTCCGGTTCATGTTTCGGCTGTCCTGGTAGGCGAGGTTCTGCGTGGACGGATAGTGCACAAACGTGAAAGGGTCCGGCCACTGCTCGAGCGGGTTCGTCTCGCGGTCGCCGATGCGGTACTTCGCCTCGCCCCACGGCGTCTTCACGCGGAAAAAGGGCGGATAGGCGTTACCGAGCATGCCCAGCGTCGAGGCGCTCATGTTCGCACGCGCGATGACGAATACGCGCCCCTTCGTGACGGCGATGTTCTCCATCACCACATAGGCCATCATCGGGCTCGCCGGCTCGTAGGCGTGCGCGCCCCCGAGGATGAGCACCGACCCGCCCGGCACCCCCGAATCGAAGAGGAACACCGGCACGTCCATCAGCGTGCCGCGGACGCCGTCGAAATACGTGCTGAGCGGCACCTGCCGGGTGAACGCCTCAGAGACGACCACCGTCTCCCGATAAGCGCGAAGCGCGCGGATGTCGCTCGAGCCGACGACCATCAGCACCAAGGAGGCGGCAAGCAGCACCAGGCGGCGCGCGACGAGTGTGCGTTCGCTCATGCCGTCACCTCACTTGATGTGGAGCGCCCGCAGGACGAACGGGATGATGGCGTAGGCGTACACGATGTCGTACGCCAGACCCGGCCTGCTCTTCCGGCGGAACAGTCGCAGCAGCAGTACGACCGCGATGATGGCGGACATGAGGAAGTAGATCTGGTGGATGAGCGACTGTAGCAGAATCATCGCGGTCTCTCTTCGTTGTCAGAAGCAAGAATCAAGGAGCAAGAATGGCGTACTGACGATTGTCAGAAGGACAACGAGCGCACATTGAGCCCACCTTCTTACTTCTTACTTCTTACTTCTTGCTTCTTGCTTCTGTCTTCTTCAGTACCGCACCAAGAACGCCACCCTCCCCGGAAACATCAGCATCGCCAGCGCCACGATGCCCATGGCGAGCCAGGGCACGGCGGTCGCCCTGAGAAACGACCCGTAGCTGCCCTTGTAGCCCACCGTCTCGATCGCCGTGCGGCCGACGATGCGCGAGGGCGGCAGGCAGTCGCCGAGCGCGAACAGCATGCTGAAGGCCGCCGCGACGACGGTGACGTTCGCGCCGACGGCATTGAACACGAAAATGAGCGGCGTTCCCAGGATCACCGCGCTGCCGAAGCCGAGCGATCCCTGCGCCAGCGGGCACACGGCGAGCGATGTCGCGTAGATCCCGATGATGGGCAGCGCGACGAAGCTGATGGCAATCAGCCCGCGCACTCCGGTGGCCGCCAGGATGTTCACCAGCACCCCGACACTCACCATGGTGGCCACGAGGGGAAACACCTGCTCGACCGTCTGATTGACGACCTCGAGCCAGCGCCGGAGCGGCCGTCGCACCGGGTCGATGGCGACCGTCGTCGCGGCGCAGATGACGAACATCAGCGGGAACCCGATTATCGGCAGGCTGAAGGCCGCGTATTTCGCCGCGAGCGCCAGCGCGAGCAGGACGACGAGCGGGACCGCCGCCCGCCACCACGTCATCTTCGGCGAGATCGGCGGCAGGCCGGCGAGGATCGCCTCCTTCGACTGCGGGACCGCCCCCCAGCCGAGATACACGACGGTGATGGCGGCCACGACGAGCACCGGCACCAGCAGCACCAGGTCGAACCCGACGTACGGCATGTTCGCGCCGGCCGCCATGAGCATCGCCCACACATTGATGGGCGGCGCGATGGCCGACAGGATACCGAGCATGAAGACGAACGCCGCCACCCGGCCCTCGGCGAGGCCCATGAGGCGCAGCACGGCCGCCACGAGCCCGCCGACGACGAGCACCGACACGACGCCGGCACCGGTCAGCGCGCCCGGGATCAGCATGACGAGCGCCAGCACCATCATCAACAGCCACTTGCGCCGGTGCAGCCGCACCACGAGCGTCCGCACCAGGGCGTTCATGGCACCCACCTCCGAATAGGCGTTCATGAAGACGCACGCAGTGATGAAGATGAACGCCAGGTCGAGGAAGGTGAAAGTGCCCTCGACGAACAGATGCGCCGGAAAGCCCAGGCCGGCGACCAGCGCGCCCACCAGCGCCGTCACCACCATCGACAGCTCGGGCGACTTGAAGCGCCAGCTGCTCAGGACGAAGGCGGCCACCATGGCGGCCAGCGTCCATGAGGTCGACGCGTACGTGCTCATCTGGCGTACATCGCCTTCACGACTTCGCCGAAGTCCACCGCATCGTCGATGAAGGTGAGCGGCGCGCCGGTCTTCTTCGCGATCACGTCGAAGCGGCCGTCCTCGTTGCCGTCCTTCTTGACGACGAGGTAGTTCGCGAAGGGCGCGATGGCGTCGATGCAGCGCTCGTCGGCCCCGCCCGGCTTGCCGCGGCGGGTCTTGCCCTCGAGCAGGACGCACACGATCTGCAGCTTGAGCTTCTTCGCTTCGGCGATCATCGCGTTGAGGCGATCGATCTCCTGGTCGATGGTGATGCCGGAGGCGCCCAGGCCCTTGGCCGTCGAGCCGAGCACGACCATCAGCGTCTTGTAGGGCTTCGTCTTGAGGTCCGCGGGCTGCGGCTCGGCGTTGTACTCGAAGTCGGCAACGACGCCCGTCCGCTGGACGAGCAGGCGGACCATTTTGGCGCCGGGCCCCTGCCCCGCGTTGGTGATGAGCAGGGGCTGCTGGCCCTTCACGGGCGGCGCGCCGGAAATCGCGGCCTCCGCACGGGGCGCCGCCACCAGCAGGCTGACCAGCGCGACGTAGAACCACCAGGTACGCGTCATCGCAATCCTCCACAGGCGGGCCGGCCGGCCCGCGGGCGAGAGTATCTTACTATCGCCCGTCGGCGGTTCGCCGGTGTTTCGCCGACCCGGCGCCCGAAGTCCAGTACTTGATCGGCAGAGTCGACGCACTGGATGTGAGCCGGGGCCTCCGGACAAGCCTGCTGGCAAGACTGAATGCCAGCCTACGACGGCGCTCTCGTTGTACGGTGGATTCAGAGGTGCCACTTCTAGGGCTTCCTGCCGTGAACCCGGCCAGAGGGCGGCGTCAGACCAGGGCGCGCTCGAGGCGCCGGAGAAACTCCGCCGCCGAACGAGGGCGCCTGGCCTGATCGATCGCGAAGGCCGCGTCGAAGAAGGCCTGCCACGGCGCGGGCGGGTCCGCGAGGTGGTCGGAGAGCGGCCTGTGCCGTCCCGCCATTACGTGCTGGCGCCAGGCGTCCCGCGACTCGACCGGGAACGGAAGGGCCGCGGTGAGGGATTCGTACGCGACGACGGTCAGAGCCCACACGTCCCAGGAGACATCCGGCCTGTCGCCCAGCAGTTGTTCCGGAGAGATATAGCCGACGGTGCCGACGAGCACGCCGACCTCGGTTTCCGGCGCCCCTCCAACGTCGGCGGCTTCAACCCGCACCAGCGGCTTGGCGACGCCGAAGTCGAGGACCTTGACAGGGCCGCCGCCGTCGACAAGGAAGATGTTCTCGGGCTTCAGATCGCGGTGGATGAACCCGCGCTCGTGGGCCGCTCCAACGGCGCTGCAGACGCCCCGCAGCACGTCGAGCGTGCGCGCCGGACTCAGCCGGCCGCTTCGCCGCAGTTCCTCGCGCAGCGTGGCGCCGCTGAGCAGTTCCATGACCAGGAAGGCCCGCGAGCCCGTCTCGACGCCGAAGTCGTAGACGGTGACGACGTTCGGGTGGGCGAAGCCCGCGACGGCCCGGGCCTCCCGCCGGAACCGCTGCGTCGCCAGTGTGTTGTGCACCCACTCGTCGCGGACCACCTTGACGGCCACGGGGCGATCGAGGGCGACGTCGACGGCCGAGTAGACCGTGCCCATGCCACCGCGTCCCAGGCGCCGCTCCAGCCGGTAGCGCGCCGCGAGGGTCCGCGGCATGCCAATCGGCTGAAGCCGAGCCTGTTCGTTCGCGCAGCGGGCCGCTCCCGTGTCGTAGCACGTGCCGCACGTCGGGCATTCCTCGAATTCACTGCTCAGCCGGTCGGGCGCCGGCGTGGGCGCGTCGAGGAGCAGGGCAAGGTTGGACGCGGCCGCCTCGAGCATCTCCAGGTCGTCGTCCGAGTAGGGTTCCTCTGATCGTTTCGGTCCCAGGGCGAGCATCGCTTCATGGCGCCCCGCGCCCATCGCGATCGGCAGGAATAGATGCAGCCGTGGCGGTCGAGCCTCGTCCGCCTGGACACCGGAAGGCCAGTTGTGGGACCACTCTGCGTCCTCTCCGGCCGACTCCACGGGCCCCGCCGCTGCGCGCAGTCTCGCCACGAGCCGTCCGGCCTCCGCGATCGCCGGCGGATCCTGACCGGCTGGCGCGGACGCGATGCAGGTGAAGCTCGCGCCGCCGGACGGCCGGAACATGAGAGCCGCGTACTCCGGGTGCAGGGCGGCCTCGATCCTGGCAACGACGCCGGGCCCTGCACGCTGCAGGCTGCCGGCGCGGCGGGCCCGTTCCGCCACGTCGCGCAACAGGTGCCGTGCGTTGTACTCCTCGCGGAAGAAACGGCGGTCAATCGCCGCGCTCCATCGATGCCGCTGTGTGTGGACCGCCAGCGCGATCGCGCCGAGCAGCGCATAGATCCACCCTCGGGCCGCCAGGATCTGCTGCAGCGGCTGGTCACCGTGCACGAGCGCGTCGCCCACCAGAATCACGCCGAGCAGCGGGACCAGCGACAACACGAGGCCGCGCGTAAGCGCGTACTGCAGACCCATCCGGACGATCACCCGCATCCCGAGGAGTCGGTGCTTCAGGACCGCGTAGGCAAAGGACACCGGGAACAGCAGGAAGACCAGCGTGATAAAAACGTTGGGAACTCCCGACATCAGGAACTTGCGGAGCGCCGACTCCTCCGGCGCGAGGCCGAAGACACCGAGGCGCAGCAGCGCCGGCAGCGTGCCCGCCGCTCCACCGGCCACGAGCAGGCGCAGCCGGCGCCGTTCGTTCTGGTCGGTCAGCCTGGCGAAGTTGGCGCCAATCGCCGCCAGCATCGCCAGGCCGTAGGCGGCAAAGAGCGCTGCTGTCGCCGGGTACACCCAGGGGATGCGCCGCCCGTCAGCCAGGTCCGGCAGGTACAGGACCAGGAAGAGCGAGTAGAGCTGGAACGGCAGCAGCATCAGCGCTGGCAGCCAGAGCGGAATCCAGACCCACCGCGCCTGGAACAACGGGCGCGGGAACCGCGTGAAGAAGCTCAGGCCGATCGGCCCCGCAAGCGCCACGCAGAAATTGGGGATCCACAGGAGCACGCCCAAGCCCAGAGGCGCGTTCCTCAGGGCCGCCGCGTAGCCGGGAGGCAGATTGAACAACCACAGCGCGCTCGACAGGCTGGCCAGCGTCAGCGCCCCCGTCAACGCCACCGGGTCCTTGGGCCTGACGAACGCGATGAGAACCGCGGTCGCCAGCAGAGAGGCCGCGGCGACCTGCCAGAGCAGCACCACGAGATCGTTCAAGGTGCGAAGCAACCGGGCCCCGGGCATTTCGATCGATGCCTGCCACCGCTGCCCGTTCCTCTCGATCTGAAACCGGTACACGCGGCCGATTTCGAGGTTCGGCCTCCTCACCCGCCCACTTCGCAATTCGGCGACGGGTCGCCCGTCGAGGGTCACGAGAACATCGCCGACCCTCATCCCGGCGAGCTCGGCCAGGCTGCCGGGCACGATGGCGGTAATGACCTGCTCGCCCTTCTCGACACGGCTCGTGATTCCGAACCCTACTGGCCCGAGGACAAGGCCCCACGTCTTCAGAAGCAGGTCAGCGAGGAAGACCAGCGCGAGCGCGACGATCCACCACGTCGGGCGCAGGGCCTGTTTCGGAGAGTGGGCTTGCGGCGGCGCCAGCCGGGTCGGCTCGGACGTTTCAGACCCGCGGGCGGGCTCGCGCGCCAGCGCCTCCGCCTCCACGTTGAGCGCAGGCGACTCCAGGAATCCCGCCGCGTCGTGCTCGCGGGCCAGCATGGCCTCCACGGCCGCGTTCAGCGCGTCGTCGTTCCCGCACAGCTCCCGCAGGAGGGCCTCGCGCTCGGCGGGCTCGCACTCGCGCGCGGCCTGGAAGATCTCCTTCATCCGTGCCCATCGGCCCGGATCCATCAGCCTTCTCCGCCGCCCATCTCTCCAAGCAGCCAGGCTTTCGCTGCCGCCCATTCACGCTTGATCGTCCGGGGTGACAGGCCGACGACCTCGGCCGTCTCTTCCACGGTCAGTCCGCCGAAGAACCGCAACTCGACGATGCTCGCCGCGCGGGGGTCGAAGGCGGCAAGCGCCTCGAGGGCCGCGTCGAGCGCGACCATGTCGAGACCGGGCTGCGGGCTGGGGACGTCGCCTTCGCCGAGCGCGATCATCACCGCACTCCCGCCCCGCTTCTGGTACCGGCGCTTGCGCGCGAAGTCGACGAGGATCCGGCGCATCAGGTTGGCGGACACCGCGAAGAAGTGCGCGCGATCCCGCCACTCGACGCGGCTGGCGTCGATGAGCCGGATGTAGGCTTCGTTGACGAGCGCCGTGGTCTGCAGGGTATGCCCCGCGCGCTCGCCGCGCATGTAGTGGTGGGCGAGGCGGCGGAGCTCGCTCAACACGAGCGGAATGAGCCGATCCAGCGCAGCCCGGTCTCCGTGCGACCACGCCAGGAGAAGCTGCGTGACTTCCTGCGGCTGTGTATGGCTCACGGAGTTCCCCTCCGGTGGCCCGATGTCGTGAGACGGCGCCGATTATAACCCGAACAACCGGCTGGACTTGCGAGAAGTGGCCCCCCGCGAAGCCGGTTCCCGCATTAGTCGATGGAGGTTCCCGCGGCCCGATCCGGCCGCGAGCGACTGCTGCATCCTGACAGGAGGGTTGTCATGAGACTGTTGCTTCGATGCGTCATTGCCGCGTGCGTCTGTCTCCTTGCCGTGACGCCCGCGTGGGCGCAGAACAGCGGAGGCTTTCCGGGACCGGAGCACGCACAGGCCAAGAAGGCCTACGGCCTGGCGGAACGGGTGGTCGTTCACGGCGATGTCGTCCACTACCAGTTCGACGTCCAGGTCGGGCCGGGACCGTACGACGTGATTCGCATCCACCGGGTGGTCAAAGAAGTCAGTCCCGGCCGGCCGGCGAAGAAGATGGAGGGGATTCTGCTGCTGCCCGGCCTGCCACAACAGTTCGAACCGATATTCCTGCCCGAGGCCGCGCCCTCCGTGCCTGCCGAGCAGGGCTCCATCGCGCTCTTCCTGGCAAGCCACGACATCGACGTCTGGGGCATGGACTACGGATGGTCGTTCATCCCGTATCCGACGAGTGAGTTCGGCTTCCTGCGCGGCTGGGGAATCGACAAGGACGCGGCACACACACAGGTTGCCCTCTCGATCGCGCGATACCTGCGCGTCATTTCGGAGCAGGGGAACGGCCCAATCCACCTGCTCGGGTTCAGTTATGGCGGGTTCCTTCTCTATGCCGCTGCTGGCGAAGACACCCAGCGCCCGGGCAATCTCCGCAACGTCAAGGGCATCATCCCGGTGGACGGCACCTCGTTCAAGGCCGTGCCGGGAAGTGCTCAGCAGCTGAACTCCTGCAACAACGCGAAAGCCGCGCTCGCAAGCCTCGAGGCGGGCGTGTATCATTCCGACAGCAGCTCAACCGTGATTGGCGGGCTCGCGGCGCTCAGCGATCCGGATGGAATGTCGCCGCTCTCCGGCACGGCTTCCGGGACGTTTCCCGCATTCCCCGCGTACACGTTCACGAACTTCCAGGCGCCACTGGTCACCTTCGTCCGCAGCAAGTTCCTGGGAGGCGCATACACCGTCAGCCCGCCTATAGTGTCGCCGTTCTTCACGGATGGCATGCGCTTCGTGACGCTCGTGGCGACGATGCCTGCCTACGCGCCCAATCAGTGGACGTATGACAATCCCGCGTCCCGCTGCGCCAGTGACGCTTTTCCGGTGGCATTCGACGATCACCTGGGCGACATCGACGTCCCGATCTTCTACATCGCCCGCGCGGAAACGGGGTTCTATACGACGACGCTGACGGGAAGCAAAGATGTCACCAAGATGACCGTCAACCCCACGCTCGACCCGTCGCTGTACGGCCACGCGGACTTGTTCCTGGCGAACAACGCCGCGAGCGCGATCTGGCAGCCGATCCTGGACTGGATCAGGGCGCACCGGTAAGCCTGAGGACCTCGATCAAGCCGGTGGCTGGTGTCGTCCGGCGGGACCGACCATATCCCAAGGCACCAGAGGGGGTGGCGATGCGGCCCCTTCCTGCGCGAAATCGCGCCTTACGGATCAGGGGATGTGCTGGCTCGGATCCGCTCCCCGGCCGAGGGTGCCGGGAGGAGGCCCGGCCAACAGGGAAACGGAACGCGCGGAGAATCGAAAGGAGTCGGGCATGAAGAGAAGACCAGTTCGCCTGGCGGTGGCCTCCCTGCTGATGCTGGCCGTGACGCTCGTGGCCGCGCCGGCGAGCTTCGCCCAAGGAAACGACGTGAAGGCTCCCCAGCTGACGGGCCGGATCGACTTCCAGTTCGCCGGCCACCTGAACGAGTACGACGCGGCCGGCAGGAAGCTGCTGTGGATTGCGACGATCGAAGGCGACCTGAACGGGACGATGAGGTGGTGGTTCGCCGTCCCTTCGCCGGCCCCGAAATTCGTTTACGCCGGCGGCCAGGTCAACTACTACGCCGCGCGGTGGGAAATCTGGGACGGCGGCGTCCTTTTGCTGGCCGGCGAGAGCTCGGGCAAGACGGTCACGCCCATTGGCCAGGACGGCATGTGGGATGGCGCCGGAGTGGTGACCGAGGGGAGCGGTAAGTACAACGTGCTGAAGGGCCGCCATATCTACGAGACCGGGCCAGTCGTGATGACCGGGCTGCCCTACGGCACCGGGATCTTCTCGGTGTTCTGACTGAGGAAGGCTGAAAACGCGCCTTGCCCGGGAGTGGCCCGTCATGCAGGGCGCGCCGGTAGGCACGGCCCGGGGTGTCAGGACCCCGGGCTCCATCAGCGCTCCGGAGGCGGCGGGAAGGGCACCGGGTCCCACGGGAGTCCGTTGGCGCGCGCGAGGCCCTTCACGTGCAGCAGGTGCACGACGGGAACGCCACGGGCGACGAACTCGAACACGAGGCCTCGCGTGGGTGATGCCGGCATGCCGGGCAGCTTCAGCACGAGGCCGTTCGGCACGTCCAGCGACGCCGCCGTGTCGCCGAAATTGGCCGTGGCCCCGCCGACGTTGACGAAGCAGCGGATCGGCCGGCCTGCTGCCGCGCTTTCGTAGATGTCGAGGCGCCGTCGGATGCGGTCGCCGAGCGTGGGCCCTGCGACCACCGGCAATCCGCCGCGCCGCGCTTCATCGACGAGCGTCGTGCCCTCCTCGTCGAAGAGCACCCCGCGGCCGGTGTCGCGCTCGCCGCCCGGCGCGACGGCCGCGATGGTGTACGGCAGGAGTCCTTCGGCTCGAAGCCGCGCGAGCATGTCCACGAACGTGAAGCCCGGAATGTTCGCGCCGTACATCGACGATCCGATGGAGTAGAGCAGGATCGGCCGGAGTTCGAGGGCGCGAGCCGCGCACAGCGACGCGAGCACGAACGCCGGAAACGACCCGCTGCCCCCGATCGCGACGACGTCGCCTGGCGCCAGGCCGGCGCGTTCGAAGTACGTCACCACGACGGCCGCGAACGCCGGGTTGGCCGATGTCCGCTTCGCTGCCACGTCGCCGAGAGACGTGGTCAACGGCGTGAACTCCTCGCCGACGATGCCGGTTTCGTTCGGGTCGAGCGCCCGGTCGAGCGCGAGCCCCTTCTCGAGGCGGAGCGCCTTGATGCTCGAGAGCGACCGTGCCATCAGGACGGCGGCTTGCGTTCGGGGGCTCGCAAAGGACGCGGTCGGCCGCTCGCCTGTTCCGCCCGCGTCGAGCGACACGGCGCCAGCGGCGGCCAGCAGCACCGCGGCCGCAAGGAGGCCCGGCGCAGCGGGGCGGGATGGGTGTTTGCGCATAGGATGGCGGCGGGCCGGGGGCCCCGCGTCGGCCAATCAGCGACCGCCCGGATAGCTTACCGGAAAACCCGAACGCCCGTGCTCGGCGCGACGCGGAAGGCGCGCTGGGGCGGGCGAACAGGCGGGCATCTACGCCGCCGAAGGCGTGCGTCATGCGTGGCTCGTAGACCCGCTCGCGCCCACCATCGAAGTGCTGCGCCTCGTCCGCAGCCGGTGGGCCATTATGGCCACGCACGCAGGCTCGCCCCACACCGTCTGGCGATCGATCCCGTCGGCGATCCGCTCGACCGCGACGTTGGTCCAGTCGGGTATGGACGTGCTGTCACGTGCATCAGGCGTGTTCATGTCACCTCTGCTGATTGCCTCGTTCCGGAACCGGGCCGTGCTCGCCCGCAGCCGGTCGTGTCCCGGCCGGCATCACGAACTCGTACCGACCACTGGGGAGCGAGAGGAGTGGGCGTCCGTCCTCGGTTCGCGTGACGATGGCGGACTGATGACGGCCGAGCGGCACGCCGTCCAGCAGGACGTGCGCCGCGCTCTGAACAGGAAGGACGACGTCGGCTCGCGTGTTGGGCGGGATGCCGACGATCAGTGACAGTTGGCCGTCTGCAATCCGCCAGGCGGACGACGCCTCCCCGTGCGGCGTCTGGAGTGTGGCCGCAGCGTGCGTGAGTCCTCCGCCGGGCAGCGGGGCGATCCGGAAGTGCGTCCAGCCGGGCGTTTCGGGCCGCGGCTGCAGCCCGGCAATGGTGTCATAGAACCAGCTCACCACCGACCCGTACGCGTAGTGGTTGAACGAGTTCATGTTCTCCTTGTGGAAACCCTGCTCGGGCGTCCAGCTGTCCCAACGCTCCCAGATCGTCGTGGCGCCGTTGCTGACGGGGAAGAGCCAGCCGGGATACGCGGTCTTCTGCAGCACTGCGTAAGCGAGATCTGGCCGTCCGATGCCCGTGAGCACCGGCATGATCAGCGGCGTGCCGAGGAACCCGGTGGCGAGGTGGTTGTCCTTCTCCGCGAAGGCCCGGACCAGATGCGAGGCGATCTGCTCGCGTTGCGCCGGAGGCGCGAGGTCGAAGGCCAGCGTCAGCAAATACGACGTCTGGACGTCATCGGCGACACGGCCGTCCTTCGAAATGAAGGCGCGCTGGTAGGCGGCGCGAGCCTGATCGCGCAGGGCCCGGTTGCTCGCCCCGAGCTCCGGCCGGCCCAGCACGTCCGCGATGCGGGCGGCCAGATCCGCGGCGTACGCGTAGTAAGCGGTCGCGATGAGATCCTGGCGCGGCGGGGACTTGTACCGCGGGAAGCCGGGCGCCAGCCAGTCGCCCCAGGCCGGCGGTGAGATCCGGATGCCGTCGGGGGATTGACTTGCCATCAGCTCGATCGCGTGCTGGATCGCCGGCAGGTTCTCGGCCAGCACGCGCCGGTCGCCGGTGTGGAGCCACACCGTCCATGGGACGATCACGCCGGCCTCGGCCCAGCCGGGACTGCCGTGGCCGAAGCCCGTGAAGGGAGCGACATCGGGGAACCCGCCGCGAGGGCCGTCGCGCAACCCGTCGCGCACGGCGAAGAGCCATTGGCGGAAGAACGCGCCCGCATCCATGTTGTAGAGCGCCGCAGGCGCGAAGACCTGCGCGTCGCCCGTCCAGCCGGCGCGCTCGTCGCGTTGCGGACAATCGGTGGGCAGTTCGAGGAAGTTGCCCTTCTGGCTCCAGAGCGTGTTTCGCCAGAGCCGGTTCAGTTCCGGACTGGAGCTTTCGAACTGGCCCGTGCGCGGCAGGTCCGAGTGCACGACGACGCCCTGGATGGCGTCCTGCAGCGGCTGCTCCACGCCGGAGAGTTCGACGTAGCGGAATCCGAAATACGTGAAGCGCGGCTCCCATTCCTCCAGATTGGCGCCCTTCGCGATGTAGACCGCGGTCGCCCGGGCCGCGCGAAGGTTGGTGGTGTGGAGGCTGCCGTCGGGCTCGAGCATCTCGGCGAAGCGGAGCCGGATTGTCCGGCCGGCGCCGGCCCGCACGCGCAAGCGCACCCAGCCCGTCATGTTCTGGCCAAGATCGTAGATATGCACGTCCGGCCCGCGGCGGCGGACGGCGACCGGCTGGACGGACTCGATCCGGCGCACGGGGGGCGACATCCGCGCGGTGAACTCTGCCGGCGTGTGGCGGCCGGCCCGCACGCTGACGGGCCGCCAGCCTTCGCCGTCCGCTGACCGCCTCGGCTCCGACCATCCGGCGAGCTCGCGGCGCGCATCGTAGGTCTCGCCGTGATAGATCGAGTTCATCGTGATCGGGCCGTCGTCGGTCCAGCGCCACGCCTCGCCGGTGGTGATCGTCGTGACGCGCCCGTCGCCGCCGGTCAGATCAAGGAACGCCGAGAGCATCGCCTGCTGGCCGTACTGGTGGCGAGGGATCATCGTGCCGCTGTACCAGCCGTCACCGAGGATCATCCCCAGGGTGTTCTCGCCGGACCTCAGCAGGGGCGTCACGTCGAACGCCGCGTAGAACACCCGCCGGCGGTAGTCGGGCCAGCCGGGGACGAAGAGGTCCTGCGTGACCTTCTCGCCGTTGAGCCACGGCTCGACCAGTCCGAGCGCGCTCACGTAGAGGCGGGCGCGTACGGGCGGGTGCTCGACGGTGAAGGTGCCGCGGAAGTGGCGGGCCGGCGCCGTCTCGAAGACGGGCAACGTGCGGCCATCGCCAATCCAGTCGGCCGGCCAGTTCTCCCCGAGCAGGCCCGTGCCGAACCGGCGCGGCTCCGTCCACTCGCTGACGTTGCCACGATTGTCCCAGACGCGGACCTGCCAGGCGTACGTGGTGCGGGGGCGGGCTGTGAAGCCCGGCACGACCACCCACCGGGTCTCATCCGACTCGACCCGGGACGCCTCCACCGGCGCACCCACGGACCGGCCGCGGCCGTCCACCTCGGTGACGCGCAGCTGGAACGCGGTCTGGCGCACATCGCGGCCATCCGCCGCGAGCTGCCAGGAGAAGCGTGGCACGGCCGTGTCGACCTGCGGCGCCTCGCGCAGTCCCTCACATCGGGGATCGGCGACCGCCAGGCGGGGTGGCAGGCGTGCGCCCTGCGCCGGCGAGAGCGTCGCCAGCAGGAGGATCGCCGCCGCGTGGCGTGCCCGGAATCGGCTGCGGATATTCATGGTCATAGCTCAGTCGATCCCCAGTGACCCTGCAGGAGGTGCTGCTTCATACGCGCATCCTCGCACTCCGTCGCCTGCGCCTGGTGGCGGCAAGCGTCGCCGCCGCGAGAGAAGACGCCGCGGATGTCATCTCGAGACGGTGACGATGACGCGTCGATACCGCGTCAGCCGCGGAGTGCCGTGGTCCGTGACCGCGAGGATGATGTGCATCGTCCCCGTTCCCGGCGGCATCACGCGTTGCGTGGGGACGGTGAACGACGCCCTCGGTTGGTCGAAGCCCTGGATCGGGACCGGCTGGCCGTCGCGTGCGCTCGACGCCCCCAGTGTGCCGGGCTCCGGGTAGTAGAACCACAAGTACGAAACTGGGTCCCCATCCGGGTCGGTCGTGCCTTCCGCGCTGAGGGCGACCCGCTCCCCGGGCTTCGCCGAGAGCTCGCCCGAGTGGCCGAGCTTCGGAACCGGCGGGTGGTTGGCCTTGTCGTAGGGCTGGATCGTCCAGTCCATCCGCGCGGCGAAGTCGTTCTGATAGGCCTCCCGCCAGCGCCAGATGGTGGCGTGGTTGTCCGTGTGCCATCTGCCGTCCGCGCCGAGCACCTCGTCGTCCGCATCCGTCCATATCGGCCTTGCTTCCGGCTGGATGTGCCACTTCTTCAGCGGGGGCGTATAGAGCTCGTAGCGGCCGCCCCAGCCGCCCCAGTCCGGGTGCTCGGGATCGCTCAGGCCGTTGCCGACGAGATTGAGGAACGAGGGGGTGTCCCCCTCCATCAGGAACTCCCACCTGGGGTACTCGGCGCCGAGCGGGCCCTTGCGGCGGACGTTCCGGTCGAGCCATTCGTTTGCCACCAGGGTGAAGTCGGCGCCGGCGAATCTCCCATGGAAGTAGTCACCGCTGATCCCGCTCCACGTGGCGTGGTGATACGCCCCTCCGGCGTTGAAGCCGGGGCTGGTGATGTAGAACAGCTTCGGGAACTCCCGTCGAATCCAGGGCCCGCTGTCGTCCTGGTCGGAAATCGTGTAGACGCGGAGCTTCGCCACGAAGCGATCGAGCGCCGCTGCCGGGCGCGTCGCACGGACTTTCCACAGGGCCTGCGCGAGGACGTTCGGCCCGCCCCAGACCGGCACCCACAGGGGGCGCGGGTCGTCGCGATCGACGGCGGCGATGAGCGCCTCGGAGCCGGAGGAGTCCCGGCCCTCCCCCACTGCCGCCATGCCGTAGGCGGGCAGCCCTTCCTTGATCACGGACAGCAGGTGCCCGACCGTCGGGAAGCCGTGCTCGTGCAGTTCCAGGTTGTCGCGGACCTGTCCATACGCCTGGACGATCTGGCGGATGCGCGCCGCGGCGGTCTTGTCGCGCTGGTGGATCGAGGTGGTGGCGACGAGGCCCTCGACGTCGAACTGGTTCGCGTACGCCAGGAACCTGACCATCGACTGCGCATCGTCGGGTTCGTTCTCGATGTCCGTCAGGACGACGACGCGCGGCCTGACCGGCACGGCCTCAGGAACCTGCGCACGCGGCGGTGCGGCATAGGCGAGCAGCCCGGCCGCGAGCATCACACTTCCAGCATGCCATCGTCTCATGGTCTGTCAGCCACCTCAGTCAGCGGTGTCGTCCGACGCAGACGACCGGCGACGTCGCGCAGGAACGCCACTCGCCATTGGTTCACGGCCCGGGTCCCGCGGTGGATGCCCCCGGCGGCGGGTCGGGGCCGTCGGTCCACCGGTAAGAGCGTGCGTGGATCGAGCAGGGGGTGCTTCCGGCGCCAGTCCGGATAGTCTCGCGAGAGAAGCGTGGCCGGCCAGGTGCCGTAGTAGCTATAGCCGATGCGCCGCTCGAGCTCGATCTCTCGGAACGCGTAGCGTACCACCGAGTCGCGACCGAGGAAGATGGGACGGTTGGTGCCCAGCTCGTAGAAGCGCGCCCACAGGGGCACGGCAGCAGGATCCGCGACCACTCGCCGGTCCTTCATGCCCTCGACGTTGATGAACGCCTCGAGGCGCAGGCCGCGGATCGCGACGGCCCTGAACCAGTCGACCGCGCCCTGGACCGCGGCCACGATCTCCGGTGTGGGTTCCTCAATCTCCATCAGGAATCGGACAATGCCAACGCTCTCGCTTCCCGAGAGCGATGGCGGTTCGTAGGTCCGCCCCCACGCAGGAGCGAGCGTCTGTTCATCGTGCTGGGCACCCCAGGCGGTGAGCCTCCCTTGGTCCCTGATCTGGGTCCGCAGGATGCAGTCGATGCCGCGCGCCGCCGCAGCGCCTGCCCTGGCGCGGCGGGCCGCATCCACGAAGCCGTAAGGCGGCCTGCCGGCGGCGGTATCGCGCAGCACGGTCAGCACGCGGGCCATTGCATCGTCGTTGTAGGTGATGCGCGAATAGTAGCCGCCACGCAGCGGATAGAACTGCGGCCAGCCTCCGCTGGGATACTGCGCCGTCAGCAGGTAGTCGACACCCCGCAAAAACGCCTCGCGATACCTCGTCACGCCGGTCGCATGCGCCACCAGCGCGAGGAACTGCATCGGCAGGGTCGTGGCGTCGTTGTCGAGGCTGTTCGCGCGGCCGTCTCCGGGCTGAGGGAGCTCGTCGGGCGACCGGGGAGCAACGGCCAGGTCGGTGCTCTTGGGCCAGCCGCCGTGCAGGGATTGGTACTGGATGACGCTGTCGGCGACGGCGCGCGCCTCGGCCGACCCATACCATGCCGGTGGCTGCCGAAGGACGGCCGTATCCCAGCGAATCCGGGTGGGCGTGCCGGTCACTTGGGGAGCGATCGCGCCTGGCGCAACCACCGGGCCGGTCGGCTGGACGCCATCATCGCGGGACCCTGGCAGGACGGGGCCTGCGGCGGGCGCGTCCGAGGCCCGGATGAGCGCGGCAAGGAGCAGCAGCGCGAGGCGCACCAACGGGAATCCCCTCCTCATGATGCCCGCGCCGATCTCCCCACGGTGATCTCGCGCTCCGCGCACTGGCGGGCCTGCGCGTGGCGGAAGTGCGCCGTCATGGCGGCCCGCGCGCCCTCGGCGTCCCGTCTTCGGATCGCAAGAAAGATGAGTCGGTGCAGGTCCGCCGTCCTGGGCAAACCCACGCCGTCGCCGTCAATTGTCGCGGGCCGCTGCTGGTCGTGCAGCGAAGCAACCATGTCGATGAGCGCGCCGAGCACGCGGTTGTTCGCGCCCGCCGCCACGGCCCGGTGAAAGCCGGCGTCGTGCCGCAGGAAGGCCCGGGGCTCGTCCAACGACGCGTACAACCCGATGACCTCGTCAGATATCGCGGCCAGCTGATCGCCGGTGGCGCGCTCGGCCGCAAGCGCCGCCGCGCTGCTCTCGATCATCTGCCTTGCCTCGGACAGGCTCTCCCGGCTGATGTGATGCATCACCGTGAACAGGTCCAGCGGTTGGCTCACGAGCGTCGGCGGGCCGGCGGTGATGAAGGCGCCAGCGCCCCGCCGAATCGAGATGACGCCCATCGCCGCGAGCGCGCACAGCCCCTCGCGGACGCCCGTCCGGCTGACGCCGATCCGACGCACCAACTCCCGCACCGGTGCGAGACGATCGCCGGGTCGCAGATCACCGTGTTCAATCAGTCCGCGCACGTAGGCCACGGTCTGCCCGGCAGCGCCGAGTTCAACGGTGTCGAAGCCGGAGGGCATCCGCGTGGACGTCATGTCGGCAGGCCTCTGGCGGGTCGCGTCATGGGTTCACGGCACCTCGGCCAGCGGTGCCGTACGGCGCAGACGATCGGCGAAGTCGCGCAGGAACTCCGCACGCCATCGGTTCACGGTCCGGGCTCCGCGGTGCATCCCCTCGGCGGCGGCGGGGTCCGGGTCGTCGGTCCACCAGTTCGGATGCGCCGGCGCGCGATGCGCCGTTCGGGCCGGCGGTGGAAGCACGGCGGTGAAGCCGCCTTTCATCCCCTGGAGGGCCGCAACGTCGCTCTGAATCTCGTACTCCCAGACCTTCGCGTCCCGGGGTGAGAACCTGAAGCGGACCTGACCGCCGTCGACCGCGCCCCTGGCAGGAACGCGAGCGTCGAACATCATGGTGGCGTGATGCCGGGCCGTCATGCCCGCCGGCGCCGGGAGCCTGAACTCGACCACGCCGAACGCCTCGGCCTCGTCGTCGGCCGTGGTCAGCCGGGTGAAGACCGTCTTCCGGTCCGCCCAGACCCCCACGAACCGACCGCCCCAACCGCCGCGGCCGGGGTCCACGGAGGCGCCGCTCAGCAAGTACCCGACCGAGGGACTGTCGCCCATCTTCAGCGCGCCGCCGAGGATACCCGCGAAGTAGGTGCCCAGGGCTCCCCGGCCCCTGGCGTAGGTGCCGGCGAACGCCTGGTTGCTCCAGTCGCCCGATTGATCGCCGCCCACGAACCAGCCTCGGTACGTGGAGTTCGCTTCGATCATCCAGAGTGATGGGTGGTGTGTCTCGATGTAATCGTAGGCATCAACGCTCCACATCTTGTTCGGCCCGCCGATGAAGTAGACGCGGAGCTTCGGGAGGATATCGGGCGCGTCGTGCAGCGCCTGGGCGAGGTCCTCGATGCCCCCCCATACGAGCACCCAGAGGGGACGAGGGTCGGGCCGCCGCGCGCACGTTACGATCCACTCGGACCCCTCGGTCGGGCGACCGACCCCGCTGCCGGACGCCGCGTCGATCGCCCCCTGCTTTGCCACGCTGCGCAGCAGGTCCGGAGCCGGGTAGCGCCCGGAGTGCGTCGTCAGCGCCTGATAGTCCTCGGCGTACCGGTCGATCACCTCGAGGATGTGCTCGCGTCGGCCCGGTCCCCAGGGCGACGAGATGAGGCCCTCCACGTCGAACATGTCGGCGTACAGGAGGACGTGCACCATCGACTGGATGTCGTCGGGGTCGGTGCCTCCGATGTCCGACGACACGATGACTCTGGGCCTTGGGTCGGGCAGTGGCCCCTGTTGCCGCTCAGCCCGCGCCAAGGCCGCCGCCGCCAGCGCGCAGATCGCCCCGGCAACCGCGGCCGCGGTCGTGGCTCGATGCCACCGCCTGCGTGCGCCCACCGTAGGCCCCCTTCCGGCGCCGGAACGCAGGGGCGGCGGGCCGGAGTGGCCCGCCGCCCGCGGCCGAGCGAGAAACTCGTCTAGAACTCGTAGCGGAAGTTGTACACGAGGCGACGGCCTGTCGTGCCGGCGAACAGACTGTTCGTCCTGCCGAAATCAGAGGACGTGATGGTCACCACCGGGTTCGCCCAGTTGATGATGTTGAGCGCATTGTACGCCTCGAGCCGGAACTGGAGGCGCTGTCCCCTGCCGAGGCCCACGGACTTGGCCAGCACCAGGTCCAGGTTCCGGTAGCTCGGACCGCGCAGGTCCTCGTAGGTGATCGGGTTCGTGCGCCGGGTGTAGGCCGGGAGGGCTTTGAAGCCGGTCGTGTCGAACCAGTAGTCGTTCTTCCCGGTCCCGCCCAGCACCTCCACCGACTCCGGCGCGAGCATCGCGCCGAACGACAGCAGGCTGCCCGACCGGTACGTGTAGGTGCCCGCGACCTGCCATCCGCCGACGACCATGTCGAGCGCGGGCGACATGTTTCCTCCGAGGGCCCGGCCGCGGCCGATCGGGAATTCCCAGACGCCCGTGGCGACGACGCGGTGGCGCGCGGCGATGTCGGGCACCCAGCTCAGGATTCTGTCGTACTGGTCCTGATTGTCATAGAAGGTCTGTGACGTCGCATTCACGTACGCGTACGAGGCGAGAAACGAGAACCCGTTCGCAAACGGCCGCTGAAGGCGCAGCATGAAGGTGCGGTTCCGGTAGTGGCCCAGATCGGTGAACGTCTGGTTGAGGTCACCATACTGCGGATACGGCCTGAGGAGCGTGGCGGCCGACACGGTCTTCTGAGTCCGCAGCGCGCCCGGGAACGTCGAGACCGTGCCGTAGTCGTAGAAGGGGTTGGGCACCGTTCGCGAGAGCTCGGCCTTGTAGGTGTAGCTGAGCCTGGGATCCATGAGGTTCAGGTTGACGGTGAGCAGGTCGTGGCTGATGAAGTTCATCAGGAACGAGACGTCCAGCACGGTGCGGTACCAGAGTTCCCGTTGCAGCGACAGGTTGATGCGATCGCTCACCGGCGGGCGGCGTTCGTACTCGGCGATGGTGATGGCGTCGCCGAGGTTCGTGTACCTCCCGTAGCTCTTGCCGTAGGCCGGCGTCAATCCCTGCGGGAACGGGTTGGAGAGGAACGCCTGGGGAACGCCCGCCAGCGCCGGGAGGGCCGTCGTGATCGGGCTGAAGGCTCCCAGATTCAGGGAACCGAGCGGCTCGTTGCCGCCGTCGGTGGCCGAGCTCGGCGTGTAGAAGCGCGCGTAGCCGGCACGCATGGATGTGCGGTCGTTGACGCGGTAGGCCGCCCCGATCCGCGGCATGAACTGGAGGGCGTAGCTCTTGGTCGCCCGCTTGTTCCCCTCCTCGGTGAAGTAGAAGGCGCCGTTGTATACGTGGGACCCCTGCCCGGCAGACTCCGCCATGATCTGGTTGATCGTCTTGCCCGTGTTCCCGGCGAGGAGCGCCGAGAGCTTCGGGTCGATCGAAGCTTGCATCCCGGGAATCGGGTCGGCCAGGTCAAGTTGCTGCGGAATCCGGTTCTCAGGATCCCAGAAGCCGCCTTCGTATTCGTAGCGCAGCCCGAGGTTCAGCGTGAGGTTCTGGGTGACGCGGAAGTCGTCCTGAACGTAACCCGCGTACATCTCGGTGTTCGAGTACTGCAGCGGGACGTACAACGATGTCGTTCCGCCGGGGTCCTGCGCGCCGATCAGGAAACTCGCCCAGGGGTTGCCGGTCTTCGTATTGCCCCCGGACGCGGTGTTGGCGGTCATGTTGTAGTTGAACGTGAGGTTGGCTGCGTTGTTGTACCGCGCCGCGTTCCCGCGCTTGAACCGTGTTTCGAGTCCGCCCTTGAGCGAGTGGTTCCCCATCATCTTGGTGTACTGCGCCCCGAAGCTGTAACCAAGCGGCTGCTGGTACCAGAAGTTCCGCACGCCGAACGTGTCGCCGCTCGGAATCTGGAAATTCGGGAAGTACAGGAGCGGGCGGCCCTCCAGGTTCGGCGTGTACCATCTGTTGGGCCACAACTGGGCGTACTCCGACTCGTCGACCGTCATCTCGGGGTAGACGCGGCGATCGATGGTCTTGTAGTAGGACGCGCGCACCGTGAGCAGGCTGGTCGGGGACAACGAATAGACCGAGTCGCCCGCGATGTTCAGGCCATCGCGCTGCGAGCCCTCGGACCGGCGCATCTTGAAGGGATCCTGGCCGTTGGTGTAGTCGGTCGCGTCCTGGTCCGTCAGGAAGAAGCTGACTCGGGCCGAGGTGCGCCAGTTGCTGGAGATGTTCCAGTCGACCCGGTTCGAGAAGTTGAGGTAGCGGTAGGTGCGGGTGTCTCCGAACTTGAAGTTGTTGAGACCGGTGAGATCATCACCCGCGCTGGTCGCGTTCCACAGGTTGGCCAGCATCAGCTTCGCGGTCGTGTCGAGCCGGTCGGCCGGGATCCTGTTCCCGGGGAACGGGTCCCGCACGATGACGTTGTTGACGATGCGGGAGGTCAGCGGGTCGTAGATGACGCGCAGCGAGCCATCCGCGTTGTAGGACTGCGAGAAGTCGCCCTGCCGCTCCAGGGCCGTCGGCAGCGTGTAGGCCGACGTCAAGTAGTTGGGGTCGTTCTGCCGTTCGAAGATGGAGAACAGGAACAGCTTGTTCTTGACGATCGGCAGGCCGGCCGAGCCGCCTGCGTTCCAGCTCCGGGTGGTCGCCTTCTGCCCGGTGATGCGGTTGGTCACCGCGTTCCAATCCGGGTTGTTGCCGTAGTAGTAGGCGCTGCCGTGCAGGCTGTTGGTGCCCGACTTCATCGACATCGTGATGACGCCGCCCGCGCTGTGCCCGAATTCCGCGTCGACCGAGTTCTGGCTGACGGTGTACTCCGAGACGGCGTCGACCGGGGGGTTGTATCCCAGCTTCGAGGAGTTCGCCAGCGGCGATCCGTCGATCAGCACCTCGTTCCTGCCCATCGTCCGGCCGCCGATGTCGTAGGCGTTGGCCGCGTAGTGGTCGAAGTTGGCGTTCCGGGCCCAGTCGCCGTTCACGGAAGGATCGAGGGCCGCCAGCGTGGCCGGGTTTCGACTGGCGAGGGGGAGTTGCTTGAACAGGTCGGACTCCACCGTCAGGTTCTGGGTGGTGGTGTTGAACTGCACCTGAGCCGGCGCCTCGGCGACGACCGAGACGGTCTCGCTCAGGCTCGAGACCTGCAGGGTGAGATTGACGGAGAGGTCACCGCGCTGGCGCAGGCGCAGGTCCTTCTGCGCGACCGTCCCGAACCCCTCCAGGGTGGCCGTGAGCGTGTAGAGGCCAGGGTCCACCTGGTCGAAGACGAAGCGGCCGGTGCCTCCGCTGCTGCGGACGGTCTCGAGGCCGGTGGCGTCGTTGCGGAGCGTCACCGTGACGCCGGGCAGTACGGCACCGGTCGAGTCGGTGATGGTACCCTGGAGCCGGCCGCGGGAGTCCTGGGCAAAGGCGGGCAGGGCGAGGGCCACGAAGGCGAGGGCCAGAAGTGGGCGTCTCAGGGCTGTCATCACTCCTCCTCGAACGCGGTGCGCGACGGGCGGCGTGGCGGGTGCCGTTCGCCGGGTCGCATATTTATGCACGACACATAGAACATGCCGGGCGAACCTTACCACCGGCTGGCCGGCGTGTCAAGTGGGAGAGCGACGGGAAGGGCCAGGGTCCGGGGCCAACGGGCCGGTGGCCAGTGCCCGTATGGCTCCGCGGCGTCCGTGTGGGCGTTCCCTCCGACTGACCGGGACGCGCGGAACGCCCCTTGACGCGACGCGCGCATCGGCGTAGCATTCGCATGCTGATAGGCATATACATGCATCCTCTCCCACTCCCCTCCACGCAGACGGAAGCCACCGGCCGGGCGGCGGCGTTGCACCAGCGGGCCGCGTCGATCCGGCGCGCCAGCCTCCGGATGGTGCACGCGGCGCGCCTGGGTCACCCGGGCGGCGACCTGTCGTGCGCCGACATCCTCGCCACGCTGTACTTTCACGTCCTGCGCGTCGACCCCGCCAACCCGCACGACCCGTCCCGCGATCGGTTCATCCTGAGCAAGGGACACGCCTCCGCCGCGCTGTACGCGACGCTCGCGGAGGCCGGATTCATCGCGCTCGGCGACCTCGACACGTACATGCAGCCGTTCTCGCTGCTGAACGGCCACCCGGATCGCAACAAGGTCCCCGGGGTGGAGGCCAACACCGGGCCGCTCGGCCACGGGCTGCCGATCGCCGTCGGCGCCGCGCTCGCCGCGAAGATGGACCGGGCCACCTGGCGCACGTTCGTGCTCACCGGCGACGGTGAACTCCAGGAGGGCAGCAACTGGGAGGCCATCATGGCCGCCTCCCAGTTCGGCCTGGACAACCTCACCGCCGTCATCGACCGCAACCGGCTGCAGCAGGGTGACGCGACCGAGCGCATCGTCGCGCTCGAGCCCCTGGCCGACCGCTGGCGCGCCTTCGGCTGGGGCGTTGTCGAGGTGGACGGGCACGATGTCTCCGCCCTGGCCGCCGCATTCGATGCGCTTCCGGCAGTCCAGGGGCGCCCGACGTGCGTGATCGCGCGCACGTTCAAGGGCCGCGGGATCTCGTTCATCGAGGATCGCGTCGAGTGGCACCACCGCGTGCCGACCGACGCCGAGCTGGCGGCGGCGCTGCTGGAGCTCGACGGTGAAGGAGGCGAGCAGTGATCGCGAAGACCGACTGCCGCATCGCCTTCGCCGACGCGCTCATTGCCCTGGGCGAGGCCGACCCGCGCGTGGTGGTCGTGGCGAGCGACTCCGTGGGGTCCTCGAACCTCAAGGAGTTCAAGCGCAGGTTCCCCGCACGGCTGGTGAACGTCGGCATCGCCGAGCAGAACCTCGTCGGCGTGAGCGCCGGCCTCGCAAGTGCCGGAAAGATCCCGTTCACCTGCGCGGCGTCCTGCTTTCTGACGGCGCGCGCCCTCGAGCAGGTGAAGGCCGATCTCGCGTACAGCCGCCACAACGTGAAGCTGTGCGGCATGTCCAGCGGGCTGGCGTACGGCGAGCTGGGCCCGACCCATCACTCCATCGAGGACCTGGCGTGGACCCGTGCCATCGCGGGGCTGACGGTCATCGTGCCGGCAGATCCGCTCGAGACCTCGCAGGCCGTGCGCGCGGCATGGGCGATGGACGGCCCGGTCTTCCTGCGCCTCAGCCGCATGCCGGTGCCGGCCGTGCATCCCGCCGCCTACGAGTTCGAGGTGGGGCGTGCTGTGCTGCTGCGCCCGGGCTCGGACGTCACCATCATCGGGGCCGGTGTGACGGTGTCGCGCGCACTCGACGCGGCGGCGCTGCTCGAGCACGACGGCATCAGCGCCGCCGTCCTCAACCTGTCGACGATCCGGCCGATCGACCGCGAGAGCATCGTCGCGGCGGCATCGAGGGGACCGATCGTGACGGTCGAAGAGCACACGGTGTACGGAGGCCTGGGAAGCGCCGTAGCCGAGGTCGTCGTGACCTCGCGGCCCGTGCGCATGCGGATGCTCGGGGTGCCCGGCGTGTTCGCGCCAACGGGGTCGGCGGACTTCCTGTTCGCGCACTTCGGTCTCACGCCCGAGGGGATTCGCAGCGCCGCCCGCTCCCTGGTGCGGGAATCGTGATGGGCGGCACCGTGTCCCGGCACCACGTGCTGGCGATCGACCAGGGCACGAGCAATACGAAGGTCCTGCTGTTCGATGAGCGGGGCGGCGTCGTCTCGCGAGCCAGCCGGCCCGTCGATACCTGCTTCCCGCAGCCCGGGTGGGTGGAGCAGGACGCGCTGGCCGTGTGGCGGACCGTCGAGGACGCGATCGACGCGTGCCTGGAATCCGCGCCGGGTGCGTCCGTCGACGCGATCGGCATCAGCAACCAGCGTGAGTCCGTGCTGGTCTGGGATCGGGCGACGGGGCAGCCGCTCGGGCCGGTGATCGTATGGCAGTGCCGCCGCACGGCGCCCTTCTGCGAGGAACTGCGCCGCCGCGGCGCCCGTCCCTTCCTCGAGCAGCGGACGGGCCTCACGATCGACCCGCTCTTCTCCGCGGGCAAATTCCGCTGGCTGATCGATTCGCTGCCCGACGGGCGCCGGCGCGCGGCGAACGGCGAGCTGTGCGCCGGCACCGTCGACAGTTGGCTGGTCTGGAACCTCACGGGCGGAGCCGTGCACGCCTGCGACCAGACGAACGCCTCGCGCACCCAGCTGTTCAACCTGTGGTCGCGCGAGTGGGACACGGACGTGCTCGCGCTGTTCGACGTTCCGCGGGCGATGCTCCCGGAGGTACGGCCGTCGAGCGGCATGCTCGGGGTCACCATCGCGCGCGGCAGGCTCAAGGCCGGGGTGCCGGTCGCGAGCGCCATCGGCGACTCGCACGCCGCGCTGTTCGGTCACGCCGCGTTCTCCCCCGGCAGCGTCAAGGCGACCTACGGCACCGGGTCGTCGCTGATGACGCTGGTCCCGGAGCCCTTCGCATCGCAGCACGGGCTGTCGACGACCGTGGCGTGGGCGACGGCGGGCGGCACGACCTACGCCCTCGAGGGGAACATCACGGTCACCGGCGGCGCGGTTGCCTGGCTCGGCGGGCTGCTCGGCCTGGCGGATCCTGCCCGTGGCGTCGCCGACCTCGCGCGCACGGTCGCCGATCCAGACGGGGTCTACCTGGTGCCGGCGCTCGCCGGACTCGGCGCGCCCTATTGGGACGCCGAGGCGCGCGGCCTGCTCTGCGGCGCGACGAGGGGCACGACGGCCGCGCACGTCGCGCGCGCGACGATTGACGCGGTCGCGTACCAGGTGCGGGACGTGTTCGAGGCGATGCGCGAGGACGGCGCCGCACCCCGGGCGCTTCTCGCCGACGGCGGCGCCAGCTGCAACGACGACCTGATGCAGTTCCAGGCCGACATCCTCGGCTGCCCGGTGCTCAGGAGCGGCTCCACCGACCTGTCGGCGCAGGGGGCGGCGTGGCTCGCGGGGCTCGCCGCGGGCATCTGGCCTTCGACCGAAGCGCTTGCGATGCTGCCGCGCGAGGTGTCGCGGTTCGAGCCGATAATGAGCGCTGCCGAGCGCGACCGGCGCTGCGAGGGCTGGCGGAACGCGGTCGCTCGCGCCAGGACGCGGAGCGCAGTCGAAGGGAAGGCGTAGAGATGGCGCGTATCGACGAACTCAGGCTCATGGCGAAGGTGGCGCGCCTCTACTACAGCAACGGCCTCCGGCAGGCCGAGATCACGGATCGGCTCGACATCCATCAGTCCACCGTCTCGCGACTGCTGCGGCGCGCAGAGGAGGCTGGCATCGTGCGCATCACGCTGCGCGCGCCGTCCGGGCTCCACCAGGATCTCGAGGACGCCCTGCAGTCCGCCTACGGACTGCGTGAAGCGATCGTCGTCGACAGCCTCGATCAGGAGGACCAGATTGTCCGCGACCTCGGAGCGGCCGCGGCGTTCTACCTCGAGACCACGCTCAAGCCGAACGACGTCGTCGGCATCTCTTCGTGGAGCGCCGCGCTGCTGGCCATGGTCGAGTCGATGCGCCCCAGCCCGCGGGCGAAGGGCGCGCGCGTCGTGCAGATCCTCGGCGGCATCGGGAACCCCGGCGCCGAGGTGCACGCGACGCAGTTGACCCGCCGCCTGGCCGACCTGTTGTCGGGGACGGCGACGCTGCTTCCGGCGCCTGGAGCCGTCGGGTCCGTCGAGGCCAAGCAGGTCATGCTGAAAGAGCGCTACGTCCTGGAGGCGATCGCGCTCTTCAAGTCGATCACCGTGGCGCTGGTGGGCATCGGCGCCGTGGAGCCGTCGAAGCTCCTCGCCTCGAGCGGCAACGTGTTCTCCAACCAGGAACTCGAGTCGCTGCGCTCGCGCGGCGCCGTCGGCGACATCTGTCTCCGCTTCTTTGACGCCAAGGGGGCGCCCGTGGTGACCCCGCTCAACGACCGCGTGATCGCGATCGAACTGGAGGATCTGAAGCGCGTGAACCGTGTCGTCGGGCTTGCGGGGGGCAGGCGTAAGACGGCGGCCATCCGCGGCGCGCTGCAGGGGCGTTGGATCAACGTGTTCATCACCGACCTCGCCACCGCCGAGCGGCTGGTGCGTGCGGCGCCCGACGCCGGCCGCGAGCGCCCCGTGCCGGCGCCTGGCGGCGCCAACCGCCGGAAGTGACGGCGATGGCGAGCCGGGGAGTCCGTCTGATGCTCGGTGCCGCGCTCGCGGTGGGCGCGCTCGCGATCCTCCGGCCGTGGACCATCCGGCCGATTCAGACCTCGCAGCCCGCGGGGTTCGATGCCGACGCGTACATCGCGGAAGCCTGGCCGCGCGTGCTCGACGAGGCCGAGCGGACGGCCCTCGAGATCCAGGCGGCGCGTTCCGCCGCGGCGGCTCAGCGCAGCGGAGGGGCGCCCTTGCCGCGCCGCCCGGTGTTCGTCACGGTGACGGGCGTCGTAACCGAGGTCGACCGCCGCTCGCGCGTCGGGGTGGCCCATGTGCGGGCAGGCACCGGGTCGCCCGCGCTCGTCGCCGTACAGATCGGGCCGGTGATCAGGGGCACGGCGCTTCGCGACGCGGTCCGCTTCCTGAGATTCACCGACTTCGCGAACCAGTCCGAGTTCGCGGCCGTCTCCAACGCGCTCAACGACCGGGTGCTGCGCGATGTGCTCGCCGGGCTGGACGCCGCGTCGCTTCAGGGGCGGACGCTTACCGTGATCGGCGCCGCGTCGTTCGCGGGGGAGGCAGACGATCGCCCCATCGACCTCGTGCCGGTGAGGCTGCGGGTCGAGGGAGATGGACGTTGACTGCCCCCTCTGTCGCGCCGGCGGTCCTCGAGGCCAGACAGATCGTCAAGGTCTTCGACGGCACGGTGGCGCTCGCCGGCGTGGATTTCCGACTCGACCGGGGGCGGGTTCACGCGCTGATCGGCGAGAACGGCGCCGGGAAATCGACCCTCCTCAAGGTCCTCGCCGGCATCGAGCGGCCGACCGAGGGGCGCCTCCTGGTCGACGGTCACGTCGTCCGGTTCGCCTCGACCCGCGATGCCGCGACGCGGGGTATCGGGATGATCCACCAGGAACTGCAGCTTTTCCCGGACCTGACCGTCAGGGAGAACCTCTTCGTCGGACGGGAACGGCGTACGCGCTGGGGCACGGTCGCGTGGGAGGCGCAGGAGGACGCCGCGCGCCGGACGCTCGAGCGGCTCGGACACCCGGCGATCTCCCCCCTGGCGCGCGTGGGCTCCCTCGCGCTCGGACAGCAGCAGATCGTGGAGATCGCGCGCGCGCTGGTCCACGACGTGCGCGTCCTGCTCATGGACGAGCCGACGTCGGCCCTGAGCAGTGCCGAAGTTCCCGTGTTGTTTCAGGTGATCCGCGACCTGACCCGCCATGGCGTCTCGATCGTCTACATCTCGCACCGGCTCGAGGAACTGCTGGCCATCGCCGACGAGGTGACGGTGTTGAGGGATGGCCGGGTCGTCGGATCGGCGCCGGCAGCCGACGTGGACGTCGCCTGGATCGTCCAGCGCATGACGGGAGGCGGCGCCGGCCGGGGCGCAATCGACGATTCGACGCTGCCGGGTGGCGTCGTGCTCGACGTGCAGGGACTGAGCCTCCCGGCGAAGCCCGGGCGCACGGCCCTCGACGCCGTCTCGTTCGAGGTCCGCAGCGGTGAACTCGTCGGCCTGTACGGGTTGATGGGCGCGGGCCGCACCGAGTTGTTCGAGTCGGTGATGGGCGTGCACCCGGACTGGACGGGGAAGGTCGTCCTCGACGGGACCGAGGTACGCGGGAGCGGCGTCAGCAAGCGCGTGGAGGCCGGTCTGGCCATGGTGCCCGAAGACCGTCAGGCGGCGGGGCTCGTCCAGACGTTGTCCGTCCGCAAGAACATTACGCTGTCGAGCGTCGGCCGCCTCTCGAGGCATGGATATCTCTCGCCGCGCGAGGAGTCGCGCGCGGCGCGGCCGCTGGTCGAGGCCCTCCGCGTCAAGACGCCTTCCCTCGACGCACCGGTCACTGCGCTCAGTGGCGGCAACCAGCAGAAGGTGGTGCTTGCGCGCGGGGTCATGAGCCGCCCGAAGGTCCTTCTGATCGACGAGCCGACGCGCGGCGTCGACGTCGGAGCAAAGGGCGAGATCATCGGCTCGATGCGGCGCCTCGCGGCCGAGGGCATGGGCATCGTGTTCGCGACGGCCGATCTCGCCGAGATCCAGGCCGCGGCCACGAGGGTTCTCGTGATGGCGAGGGGCCGCCTCACTGCGAACCTTCCGGTGAGCGAGGCAACTGCCGACGTGCTGGCGTCGGCCGCGTCCTCGACGCCACCGGGCCGTGGAGAGCAGCATGGCCGGCCATAGCCGCAGCGAGGGGCGGTCCGCCGCCGCGATCGTGATGAGGCTCCGCGCGCTCATCGCGCTGGCGCTGCTGGCCGTCACGTTTTCGCTGTTGTCCCCGGAGTTCCTCACCGCCGGCAATCTCTCGATTCTCGTCAAGCACGTCGCGATCAACGCGATCCTCGCCATCGGGATGACGTTCGTGATCCTGAGCGGCGGCATCGATCTCTCCGTCGGGTCGATTGCCGGTCTGTGCGGGGTGGTCGCCGGGGGACTCCTCAGCCGGGGACTCGAACTGGAGGCCCTCGGCGTCGTGGTCTACTTCCACGCCTGGTTCGTCGTGGCGATCGCGGTCACTACCGGCATGGCGGTCGGCGCGCTCAACGGCTGGCTGGTCGCGCGCCTCGGCGTCGCGCCGTTCATCGCGACACTCGGAACTCTGTACGTCGCGAGGGGTGCCGCGCTGCTCGCCACCGGAGGCGCCACCTTCCCGAACCTCGCCGGGTCAGAGGCGCTGGGAAACACGGGCTTCACGCGCCTCGGCACGGCGGGGATGCTCGGACTCCCGGCGGCCGTGTGGGTGATGGCCCTGCTCGCGGTCGCGGCCATGTTTCTGGCGGCCTACACGCCATTCGGACGGCAGGTCTATGCGGTCGGCGGCAACGAGCGCGCCGCGCTCCTTGCCGGCGTGCGGGTCGGGCGCGTCAAGCTGCTCGTCTACCTGATCTCGGGCTTCTGCTCGGCCCTGGTGGGGGTGATTATCGCCGCCCAGCTCGGCGCCGCGCACCCCGCCACGGGCCAGACGTTCGAGCTGAATGCGATCGCGGCGGTCGTGCTCGGCGGGACGTCGCTCATGGGCGGACGCGGGACGATCGCCGGGACGCTCGTCGGGGCGTTCGTCATCGGTGTCCTCGCCGACGGGCTCGTGCTCCTCGGGGTCTCGGAGTTCTGGCAGATGGTCGTCAAGGGACTCGTCATCGTTCTCGCCGTCGTACTCGACCAGTTCCAGAGGAGGTCATCGTGATGGGCGCAGGCCCCCGTCTTCGTCTCACCCGCTGCTTCGTCTTGCTGTGCTGTGCGGTCTTGCCGCCCGCGTGCTCCACCGGGCCAGGGCCGGGGGCCGATGCGGATTCCGGCCGTGCCAGGCTCATCGCCGTGATCACGCCGTCCCACGACAACCCGTTCTTCAAGGCCGAGGCCGACGCCGCCTCCGCCCGTGCCCGCGAACTCGGCTACGACGTCATCGTCAGCGTTCACGACGATGACGCGAACAAGCAGGACCAGCTGATCGACGTCGCGATTGCCAGGAAGGTCTCCGCGATCGTCCTGGACAACGCCGGGGCCGACGCCTCGGTGGCCGCGATCAGCAAGGCCAGGGCCGCCGGCATCCCGAGCATCCTCATCGACCGCGAGATCAACGTCACGGGGGTCGCCGCGGCGCAGATCGTCTCCAACAACTACCAGGGGGCGACCGTGGGCGCGGAGGAGTTCGTGAGGCTCCTCGGCGAGAAGGGCAGCTACATCGAGCTGGTCGGCCGGGAATCGGACACCAACGCGGCGGTGCGCAGCCGAGGGTTCCACGACGTCCTCGACAAGTACCCGGATCTCCGGATGGTCGCGCGGCAGAGCGCGAACTGGGACCAGCGCGAGGCGTTCCAGAAAACCGAGACGCTCCTCCAGGCCAACCGCGGCATCTCGGGCGTCATCGCGGGCAACGACACGATGGCGCTCGGCGCGATGGCGGCGCTGAAAGGAGCCGGGCTCGGCCACGTCGTCGTGGTCGGCTTCGACGGCAGCCCGGACGCGATCGCCTCGATCAAGGCCGGCGAGATCAAGGCGACGGTCCTGCAGCCCGCTGCGTACATCGCCAGGCTTGCCGTGGACCAGGCGCACGCGCTGATCACGAAGGGCTCGACGGGACAGCCCGAGAAGCAGGCAATCGACTGCGAGCTCGTGACGCAGGCCAACGCCGGCGAGTTCGGCATCTTCCAGCGAATCAGCAAGGAGACCCGGTGAATACCAGCAAGCCGACCCTGGCGGTCATCATCGGCAACCGGGACTTCTTTCCGGACGCGCTCGTGTCGGAGGCGCGACGCGACGTGCTCGCGCTGTCCGACGCGCTCGACCTCGAGTGCGTCGTGCTCGGCGAGCACGAGACGAAGCTGGGCGCGGTGGAAACGTGGCAGGATGCTCACGCCTGCGGCGGCCTGTTCCGGCGGCACCGCGACCGGATCGACGGGGTCCTCGTCTGCCTGCCGAACTTCGGTGACGAGAAGGGCGTGGCCGACGCCCTGAAGCTGTCGGGACTCCACGTTCCGGTGCTGGTGCAGGCGTACCCCGACGACCTCGGGCAGCTGCACGTGGAACGGCGTCGGGACGCGTTCTGCGGGAAGATCTCCGTCTGCAACAACCTGAACCAGTACGGCATCGCCTTCAGCCTCACAAAGCGCCACACGCTCCCGGTCGCCTCGCCCGAATTCCGTGACGAGCTCCTGAAGTTCCTCGGCGTGTGCCGGGTCGTCAACGGTCTCAGAACCGCGCGGATCGGGGCGATCGGAGCGAGGCCCAACGCGTTCAACACCACCCGGTACAGCGAGAAGCTCCTCCAGGCATCCGGCATCAGCGTCAGCACGCTCGACCTGTCCGAGGTCATCGAAGGCGCGCGCAAGCTCAGCGACGACGACCCGCGGGTGAAGGCGAAGCTCGCGGAAATTGCCGGCTACGCGCCGGCGCCGGGCGTCCCGGACGCCGCCCTGCTCTCGATGGCGAAGCTGGGTGTCGCGGTGCTGGAGTGGGCGGTCCCGCTGGACCTGCAGGCCACCGCGATTCAGTGCTGGAGCTCGCTGCAGGCACACTATGGCGTCAACTGCTGCACCCTCATGAGCATGATGAGCGAACGGCTGATGCCGAGCGCCTGCGAAGTGGATGTCGCGGGGGCCGTATCGATGTACGCGCTGCAGCTCGCGTCAGGGAGGCCCAGCGCGCTCGTGGACTGGAACAACAACTACGGGGACGACCCTGACAAGTGCGTGTTCTTTCACTGCGGGAACTGGGCAAAGGCGTTCGTGCCCGATGCGACCATCGCGACGGCCCCGATCCTGGGCACCACGCTCGGCGAGCAGAACACCTTCGGCGCGCTGGCAGGCAGGACCCCGGGCGCGGCGCCGATCACCTTCGGCCGCGTCTCGACCGACGACCGGCGTGGCCGCATCGCCGCCTACGTGGGCGAGGGTCGTTTCACCGACGATCCGCTGCAGACCTTCGGGACGCGCGCGGTCGTCGAGGTGCCCGGCCTCCAGGCACTGATGCGGTTCATCTGCCGGAACGGGTTCGAACATCACGCGGCAATGAACGCGTCGCGGTCCGCCGCGATCCTGGCGGAGGCGATGGACACGTACCTCGGATGGGACGTCCACGTTCACGGGTAGCCGGCACCGGAGACGCGCCGCCCTTTACCTGTATGCCGCCGCAAATTCCCTGAACGCCTCTTCGAAGCGCCCGGCCCCCGCGGGCTCCGACAGGATGAGGATCCGGTGGCGGAACGTCACGCTCTCGCCGGCCTCGAGCGCGAAATTCAGCTCCTCCTTGCCGTTGCTGAACGCCTTCTGGCCCAGCGGGTTCGCGGCGAACAGCCCGTATCCGCGCGCGTGCCAGTAACTCGGGAAGCCTGGATTCGCGGGGTGATCGAGAATCGCGATCGCGACCGGCTCGTCGCCAATCTTTGCGCTGAGCGCGCACCACCGGGCGCGTGTCCCCCAGGCCGCATCACCCGTTTTGCCCTCGCTCGTCAGGTAGTCGCCGTTTACGCCCGTATTGTTCATTGTCGCCACGGCGGTGGCGCGGCCGCTGGCGTCGGTGAACACCTCCGGCCTGGTCGCGGGAATCTCGAGCTGGCGCGCGACGCGGAGGCCGAACATCCCTTCCTTGTTGTCGGTGAAGGCCACGCGCCCGCCCTGCGCCTGCAGCCGCGTGATGCGGTCCACGCTGCGCCAGCCCGCCCCGCCGCGAAAGACGAACAGGGCGTGCTCCTTCAGCACGACGGTCCCGTTGCCGTGGACCCAGTCCATTTCGGTTTCGAGCTCGCCCCTGTCGGGCCCGCTGCGCACCGCCGCGATGGACCTGTGCACAATGGTGCCCATCTTCGGCCCGTCTTCCGGCTTGATGGCGTCCGAGTTGTTCCAGAAGTCGGCGCCGTTCACGTCGCCGTACGTGAACCAGAGGCCGACCTGGTGCGGGTGATCGACGCGCTCTCCGGCCCGCGGTTCGAGGGGGAAGCCTCTCGTCACCAGCGTGCCCTTCGCAGTGCGGAGCGGAAACAGTACGGGTTTCTTAATCGTCGGCGGATAGATGTACGCCGTGAACGGCTGCCCGTCCACGTACACGTCCACCCGCTGTCTCGCGTCGTCGCGGACGAGGCGGATGCCCTTTTCTTCGGCGGCCCGGCCGGTCCCCGACGCGCCCCATGCCACGGCAGCGGCGAGGACACACAAGCCGGCCGCGCGGCCGGCGATTCGCATCAGCGCGGTCATGGCCTACTTCGCCCCCACCACGACGTCCTGCTTCGCATCGTCGAAGCCCACCCGCTGGCCCGTCTGCACGGCGGCAATCGTCATGCAGAGCGCGACCGAGTGGCTGTAGCCCGCCTCGATGTCGGCGTTCGGCGTCTTCCGGCTGCGCACGCACTCCATCCAGTTGCGCATGTTCGCGGTGGTGGCGCTGTCGGCGCCCGTGTCGGCCGCGGTCACGACCGGGGCGGCCTTGTCGACCAGCGATTGTGCGGCGAGCAGGTTGGCCTTCATGCCCATCGCGGCGGCCTCACGCTCCCGCAACCCGCC
>JAWOGY010000269.1:0-61971 GCA_046496425.1 Vicinamibacterales bacterium | reverse complement strand
GGACATCATCGGGCACACGCTGGCGACCGGCATGCGCAAGGTAATCCTCACGGATGCCGCCGACGCGCGGTACCTGTCAACGGGCCATCTCGTGTTCCTGCGACGCGGGACTCTGTTCGCCGTCCCGTTCGACGCGGAACGGCTGGAGGTTCAGGGCCCGGCCGTGGCCGTCCTCGACACGGTCGCGCAGGCGTTGACAGCGGGCAATTCGAACGACGTGACCGGCGCTGGACACTTCGACGTGGCGCCAACCGGTACGCTGGCGTGGATTCGTGCGCCGATTGCGCCAAGTGAGGAGTGCGAACTCGTCGCCGTCGACCGGCGGGGGCAGGTCGCCCGTCTGCCCGGACCGGCGCGCGCATACGCCGCCAAGGTGCGTCTCTCGCCCGACGGCCGACAACTCGCCGTGACGGTACGCGATCTCACCGAAGCGGCCTTGTGGACCCACGACCTTGACCGCGGCACTTCGACGCTGCTGGCCGGGGGCGGGGAGGCGGATTGGCCTGCCTGGTTGCCGGATGGGCGACGCCTGGCGTTCTCGTGGCTGAAGGACGGACGATGGTTGCTTGCGGTGCAGCCCGCCGATGGCACGGCGCCGCCGCAGGTCCTCCTGGAGCGCGGCCCGGTTCCGTCGTCCTGGACAGCTGATGGGCGGCGCCTTGCGGCCGTGCGGCGTGGTGACATCGTGATCGTGTCACTCGACGACGGCAAGGCGAGCGCGCGCCCGCTGTTCGAGACACCTCACACCGAGCGCTTTCCCGAGTTCTCCCCGGACGGCCGCTGGCTGGCGTACGGGTCGAACGTGTCCGGTCGGAACGATGTGTACCTGCGGTCCTATCCGGGACCCGGACCCGCCGCACAGGTGTCCATCGACGGCGGCAGCGACCCCGCCTGGCATCCGAGCGGTAGGGAGTTGTTCTTCGTCGGCCCACGGAACGCGGCAGACAGGCGGTCCATGATGGCGGTCGACATCGCGACGACGCCGGCCCTTCGCATCGGACGCCCGAAAGCGCTCTTCGACTTCGACCTGAAGTCGCTCGCCTTTGTCTGCTCGCCCCTGCGCTGCTACGACGTGTCGCCCGACGGTCAGCGCTTCTTCACCACGAGGACGCTGCCCGCCCCGCCCGTGACTCCCATCACGCACATCAACCTGATCCTGAACTGGTTCGAGGAGCTGAAGGCCAAGGTGCCGGCGGGGGAAGCGAAATAGGCAGACGGCAGCGTCCCGGCCCTGCCGGCGCGGACCGTTGAACGCCAATGAAGCGCTCTGGGGGGTTCTCCCTCTGTCTCATCTAACGGCCGTTTACTGAGACGCCGAACCAGTCCCGATTGGTCTCGACACTGGTCTGACCAGGTAAACCGTGCACACGCGAGCCAAAGAGACGAGGGAACGCCTGCCATCATGGGGGCCGAGGCCTCTCGTCGAGATAGCGCCGTCGGCCGGCGCAGGCAGATGACCCAGAACGGAGGACAGGCCCGATTCAGCAAGGCGCGTGGCCAGCACGTGGTCTGATTGAAGTCTCGGGCCGGCCCAAGTATGCTCTTGGCGCGTCAAGGAAGCGCACAGTAACTCGGCTGCGGATGGCATCAGTGACCGACCCTCAGCACACGACGTCGCCCGAGCGCGACCGGCTCGATGGCTGGAAGGAGATTGCCGCGCACTTCGGCAGGGGCGTGCGCACTGTCCAGCGCTGGGAAAGGGAACTGCAGCTGCCCGTAAGGCGAATTGACACGGGCCGGGGCCAGGTGACCTACGCGTTCGTCGATGAACTGGATCGATGGCGGGAGTCGGCCGCTGCAACGAAGGCCGCGTTGGACACCGGTGCCAACGGAGAGGCTGAGGGCAACGCGCACACCATAAGCGAGAGCACGGGCCGGACAGGGGCGTCATCGTCGCCGATTCAGACGTCGAATAGCGGAAGGTCGGCAAGGGCAGGGGCTGCGGTTGCCGCCGGCGTTGTCCTGCTCACGATCCTGTCCATCGTCGTCTGGGTTTGGATCGCTGGTTCCACCAACCCACCACTGCCGGCCTCGGCGGAGGTTGCGAACGACGAGCTCGTTGTTAGCGACGCCGCCGGCAACGTGTTGTGGAGGCAGCGATTTGACTTCCCGCTGACCGAGGACGTCTACAGCAGGCTCCAACCCGGTAAGGACTATGCCTCAATCGTCGTCGACGACCTCGATCACGACGGCGCCGCTGAGGTCCTGTTCGTGGCGGAGCCGTGGCTCGCCAATGGGCAGGGCCTCTTCTGCTTCAATGCCGACGGGTCGATTCGCTTCAATCACGTCCCGGCTCGTGCAGTGAGGTTCGGCGGGAAGATTTACGCGCCGCCATGGCGGGGCGTCTCGGTGTACGTCTCCGGTCAGGCGGGCCGTCCACGGGATATCTGGTTCGTCTCGACGCACCTTGTAGAATTCCCGACGCTGCTCGAGAAGCTGGACCCGGCGGGCCAAGTGACTGCCGAGTACTGGTCGAACGGCCAGATTGCCTCGGTGAGGACGGGCGAGGTCGAGGGCGTTCCGCTGGTGTTCGTCGGTGCGATCAATAACGAGTCCAAGGGCGCCAGCCTCGCTGTCCTGGACGCGCAGCATCTATCCGGTTCGGCTCCGGCGATGGCAGACACCTACCGGTGCGCCGGGTGCCCGGCGGGCGGTCCGCTGGCGTTCTTCGTGTTTCCCCGGCTAGACGTGACTGCGGCCATCGGCTCGCACTCGCACGTGTCGAACGTGTTCGTGGACCGACTGGGGCAGATACTCGTCGGCGTCTTCCATGACGTGGGTGACGGCGTGCCACAGGAGCTCCGCGGGAACGCGACGACGGAGTACCGATTGGACAGCGGGTTTCGGGTGATTGGCGCCGAACTGGGCGAGAGGCTGCCATCCGTTCATGAATTGTTCGAGCAGAGAGGTCTCCTGGACCATCCCTTCAGCGGCGAGAATGACAGTCGCTTTCTCTGGCCCGTCCGGCGCTGGGATAGTTCCGGTTTCGTGGAGATTACTCGTCCGGAGGCACCTGCCGGGAAGTGAGTGCCCAGAGCGGAAACTCACCTTTTCCGCGCCTCGTAGGGTTTGATTGTTGCGATTGCCCCGCAGCGAACGCAGCTCACCGCATGGCCGCGGGTCGTTGGCAGCCAGGCATGACGCCCGAGCGCACACAGCCACGAAGGAATGGGCCTTCTGCCCAATGCGCGACGGCGCTCAACCCTTTCCATGACGCGCGCTGTTGAACTCCCGAGCATTCCGGCACCTCCTTTTGCGGCAGCATAATTCCGACGCAGCGTGCCGACTGTTCAATTCTGCACACACGCCCTGCTCGGAGGTTCTGAGCGCCGTTGACCCGTTCCACGACATCCCCGTCGGCCTGGTCATCGATGTCGCCTCCGTTTCGTTTTTCAGTCCTATACTGGACAAGGGCGTGTGGCCCGAGGCCAGACGACGCAGTCGCCGACGCGGCCTCCGGGTGCACGACAGGAGGATGGACACCATGGGTAAGTGGATTGGCATCGGAATCGTCGTGCTCGCTCTGGTTGCCGCCGCGTCTGGCGTCTCGACGTACAACTCCCTTGTCACGCTGGACCAGAGCGTGCAGGCCCAATGGGCGCAGGTGGAGAACGTGTACCAGCGGCGCGCCGATCTGGTTCCCAACCTGGTGGAAACGGTGAAGGGGGCGGCGGCCTTCGAGAAGGGGACATTCACGGCGGTCGCAGAGGCTCGCGCCCAGGTCGGCCAGGTGAACGCCGGAGACATTGCGAACAACCCCGAGGCCTTCGCCAGGTTTCAGCAAGCTCAGGACGGCCTCTCTTCCGCGCTATCCCGCCTCATGGTGGTTGTGGAGCGATATCCGGACCTGAAGGCCACTCAGAATTTCCGCGATCTTCAGGCCCAGCTGGAAGGGACTGAGAACCGGATAGCGGTGGAGCGCATGCGTTTCACCCAGGCGGCCCAGGCCTTCAACACGAAGCGCATGAGTTTCCCCACGGTGCTCATCGCCGGGTTCTTCGGCGGCCGCTTCAATGAGAAGCCGTACTTCAAGTCTCAGGCTGGCGCCGAAACGGCTCCCAGGGTCGATTTCAAGTAGATGAAGCGAGTTCTCCTCGCCTGTGCGCTGGTGTGCTTGCCGCTGGTCACAGCGCGCGCCGCCGAAGTCCCCATCCCGCCTCCGCCCGCGCGGTGGGCCACGGACACGGCGGAGTTCATGAGCCCGCAGGCTCTCCAGGCAGTGGACAGGATTCTCGAGAACTTCGAGCGGGCGACGGGAACCCAGGTCCTGGTCTGGATCGGCGACACGACAGGCGACGCGGTTCTGGAGGACTGGACGGTCAGGGCATTCGCGCGCTGGAAGGTGGGGCGGAAGGGACTGGACAACGGTCTGATCCTGTTCGTGTTCGCCGACGATCGTAGCGCGCGGATCGAAGTGGGCTACGGGCTGGAGGACGAGGTTCCCGACGCCAGCGCCTCGCGTATCCTCAACGAAGTGATCCTCCCCAGGATCGGGGCGGGTGACCGGGATGGGGCCGTCCAGGCTGGGGTGAACGCCCTGATGGCCGCCATTTCGAGAGGCACGGGCGGGATCCCTGCGGTAGGGACGCCGACCGAACGGAGCGAGGACCCATCCCGGACCGGATCGAGGGCCCGCCCCATGAGCTATCCCCAGATGGTGCTCGTGGGTCTCCTCGTCCTCGGATTCCTGGTGTTGCTGGTCACCAACCCGGGGCTTGCCCTGTACCTCCTCTTCATCATCCTCTCGGGGGGGCGGGGCGGAGGAAGGGGCGGCGGCGGATTCTCGGGCGGCGGCGGGTCCTCTGGCGGCGGGGGAGCCTCGGGGAGGTGGTAACCCCATGCACAGGCGGGCACTGAAACGACTCGTTGACGAGGAGGCGGTCAAGCGGGCCATCGAGCAGGCGGAGCGCCGCACGTCTGGCGAGATTCGCGTGTCGATTTCTACGTTCTTCTGGGGCAACGTTCGCCGCACGGCCGAGCGGGCATTCGCGCGCCTCGGCATGGACCGGACCGCGCAACGCAACAGCGTCCTCTTTTTCGTGGTTCCGTCCCGCCGGACCTTCGTGGTACTGGGCGACGAGGGCATCCACGCGAAGGTCGGCCAGGATTTCTGGGACTCTGTGGCGGCGGCGATGTCTGCGCGATTCAAGGACGGCGACTTCACGGGCGGCCTCGTTCATGGCATAACCGAGGCGGGCAGCCAGCTCGCGGATCATTTTCCCAGCCAGGGCCCGCGTGACCAGAACGAGCTCCCTGACGACGTGGATTTTGGAGACAGCCAATCCGGGAAGTGAACCTTCACGCGACCAGGATGCCCGCCTCGGGCCCCGGCCGGCAGGCTGCGGCGCCCACGCAGGGCGCGGCTGCGGCCGCAATCAGCGGTTGCGCTTGACCCGTGTCAGAACCAGCAGCAACACGGCGGCGATGACCACGTAGATCGCGTTGCCCTCGCCAACATAGAGTTCGAGACGATAGCGGGCGCTCGAAACACCCGCCGCGATCGAATCGAGGAGGCCGCGCTCGACCATCGCCTGCGCGAGGAGCAATGGGGCGAGTGAGTGGGTGGGCACGGGCCAATCATGGGCCCATGGCTCGCGCCTGTCAATGCGGTGCGGGCGCGTCGTGCTCCGGGATGGCTGCAGACCGCAGCGTGAATCAGAAGGAGAAGAGGTAGGAGAACTTGACGAAAAACTGGCGGGCGTCCTGGAGCATGTCGTCGGTACGGATGAACTGCCCCCCGAGACCAGCAGGCAGTATCGCGATGTTCTGCAGGTTTCCGTTGTACCCGACGTGGAGCGCAGTCCACGCGTTCAGGAGGTAGGTGAAGAGGAAGTCGGCATTGAAGTTCTTCGTGGTTTCCAGTCTGGTCAGAGACGGATTCGCGAGCACGGTTTCGTATTGGAGGATGACGCGCAGGCCCAGTTCGGGGTTGAACTGCCAGTTCCACTTGGAGCGCAGGATATGGTTGGTGAAGATGGGGTCTCCCGTGCCGATGCTGGTGAGCCTGGACAGGACATAGGAGTTCTCGCTGAGCAGGTGACGGTTCGGCCGTGCCGTGAACGCGATGTTCGCGACCATGGAATCAGCGAGGGCAGGCGGGTCACCCTGCAGGGGAACGAGATTGATCTCCTTCGCGAAGGAGTAGGAGCCACTGAACGTCAACTGTGAGATGTACTGGGAACCGAATGAGACGCCGTAGCCGCGCGTCGGGAAGTCCATGCCTTCCGACAGTCCGGTGAAATCCTCCGGCTGGAGCCGTTCCCGCCCCGGCCTGTAGAAGACTCCGACCTTGGTTTGCCGGTTGAACTCCCAATCGAGCCGGGCGTCGAGTTCCCAGTCGAGGCGAGTGCCCTCGTGATCCCAGATCGCGCCTCCACCCACAGAAGGCCCCCAGGAGAGAAGGGATTTCCCCTCCGGGCGGAACAGATAACTGAATGCCTGGGTGACGCTGCGGATATTCGTCCTGCTCACGAAACCGGTCTGGGCCTGGAAATCCGGACTGATATCCAGGTATTGGGTGCTTTGGGTGAAGTGGCGCCCTTCGCGTCGAAGTTCAGCGGAATATGCCGGGCCGGCCCTGGTGGCTCCATCAAGAGAGAGCGTTGCGCTTGCTGCCGCCTGCAGCATCGCGATCCAGTTCGGGTCCAGCTTGAACCGCGTATCCAGGCTTGCCACCCGGTTGTAGCCCCCTTCGTACTCGCGATCCGTGAAGAGGAAGCCCGCCGTCGCCTCGCGGAAGAGATCCCGGTTGATTCGCATGACGCCGAATCTTGCCCGGGATCCATGATGGGGATCATCGGGCCAGGCCGATCTTCCCGGGGATTCGTCGTCGGCCATCAGCGCTCCAATGGTGTAAGGCCCTTGTTTTCCGGTCAATCGAACTCCGAACAGGGGCTCCACGATGCGCCGGCTGAAAAAGAGCGTGATCGGCGTCGAGAAGTAATCCGTGTTTTCCAGGAAGAAAGGGCGCCGTTCCCTGTAGAAGACTTCGAAGCGCCGGTTGACCGTCACCTGAGGCTCATCGGACTCGATCTGGCTGAAGTCGGGATTCACCGCGACATCGAGGGCGAAGCGGTTCTTGATCACGTACTTGGCGTCGAGCCCGGCATCAGGCTCGGCGGTCTCGCTGTTGAAGTCGACCCGGTTCTGATCGCGGGCATCGAGAGCCCGGAAGGAGCGGACGAATCCGTAGGGGATGAGCTGGAGATCACGCCCCGGCGAGATGTCTTCAATCCCAACCAGAGTGGCGCCCTGGTTGATGCGCCCGTTGATCGTGCTGGTCACCCAGGGCCAGGTGGCCTGTTCGTTGTTCCGCGGCATCCAGCGAATGAGGACCAGGCCCCATTCCTGCTTCTGGACTGCGGGAAATCGGAGGCTCTTGAACGGGATGGCCATCCAGACCACCCACCCCTTGTCGGTGATCCGGCCTCTGGAATGCCAGAGCGCGTTGAACGACGAATCGAAGTTGCTGCCTTCGGTCCAGCGGCCGTCCATCTGGACGCCGAGAGGATTGCACGTGAACCCGTAGGCGCGGCGCTCGTCGTGGAACGTGTCCAGGAACACGTCAATCTTGTCGTCGCCGCTGAATCTCTCCCTCGGGGTCATTCGCGCGCGGATCAAACCTGGCTCGGCGTCAAACGCCACGGTCACCACGTAGATGTGCTCGCTGTCGTAACCAAGGTAGGCGTCGGTGGGCTGGCTGACAGGTTCTCCATCCCGGGCCAGGGTCTGGGTGAAACCGCTGACTTTCAGCATGCGGCCTTCCAGCTTCGGGCTGGGCTTCATCTCCAGGAAGTCCTCGAGACGAGGAGCCGCATCAAGTCTGGGAATCACCACGGTCGGCCGAACGGGGCGGTCCGACTCTTGTTCAGCCGCGAAGGCCGGCAGGATCGCCGCCAGCAGAACGACGAGCAGGGCAGCAACGCCACAGGCAGTCGGTTTCACGTGCCAGTCCTTGCAATCCAGCGACCCCTAAACGCTTGGCAGCGGCTTCTCGGCCATCAGCTTCTCGAACCACAGGCTGGCGAGCTTCTCCTTCACGGTGTTCTGCCGCAGGCGCGCCGACAGGTTCGGGAAGTCGACCTGGTCCATGTGCTGGTCCTGGTTGAAGCACGTGAAGATGATGGTCTCCTTGCCGGTCTTCGGATCGACGTGGCGCTGCAGGCACTGCGCGCAGACCTCCTTCATCATGCACTGCATGGGCGAGTTGATGCTCGCAATCGCCACGTGGTCTTCCTTGAGATACGGATCGAGCGTCGTGAGGCGCGCCAGCTTGATGGCCGACATCATGCGATCGGACCCGATCGCGATGATGCGGTCCACGGTCTTCAGGGGCACCAGCACGTCGCCGAGCTCGCCCTTCGCATAGGCGATCATCGCCTGGACGATGTTGCCCCGGAAGTGCGCGTCCTGCGGCCTGCTGGGAGGGATCTGCACTCCGGCGTCTGTGGTCCAGATGACCTGGTCGGTGGCGGCCTCGACCTCCTCGCGCTTGAAGAGGTCTGCACCGTTCTTGTACCCGGCGAAGTAGAGGACCTTGTTGTCGTTGGCGCGCAGGGCCTTCGCGATCGAGAACAGCACCGCGTTGCCCAGCCCGCCGCCGGCCAGCAGGACGTTCTCGCCGTGCGGGATCTCCGTCGGAGCACCGGTCGGGCCCATCACGAGCACGGGCTCTCCGGGCCTGAGGTACGCGCACTGCCGGCTCGACACGCCCATCTCGAGGGCGATCATCGAGAGCAGCCCCTGCTCCTTGTCCACCCAGGCGCCGGTCAGCGCCAGGCCCTCCATGAGCATGCGCGGCCCGTTCTCGCCGGCCCCGAGAACAGGCGCAGTCGTCTCGAAGTTCTGGAGGCGGTAGAACTGTCCCGGCTGGAAGTGCCGGGCGGCCGCCGGCGCCTTGACGATCAGTTCGACAATCGTCGGCGTCAGACGTATCACGCGCTCGACGCGCGCGAGGAAGTCCTCATCCAGGCTGGCCGTGAACCGCTGCCATTCCGCCGTGCGTGCCGCCGCCTCGCTTGCCTGCGCTTCCCCGGCGGCCTCCGGGAACAGCCGCACCACGTGCGGGTAGCCGTCGCGCGCCGAGGCCATCGCCTTGACGACGTTGCCGGCGTACTTGGGATGATTGTCGCCGTAGTAGGTGACGTACCTGCCGTCCCGGCTGTAAGACGTGAAGAATCCTTCGGACGCCGGCACGAGGGTGATCGATCCGTCTGCGGCCCGCGCGGCAACGTGGGGCTTGAAGAACCGCCGCCGCTCGTCCATCTGAAACGTGCCCGGGTACTCGCGCTCGTACGTGACGTTCGGCGTCGTGCCGGCCGCGACGAACACGGATCGCGCCGGCATCGTGACGACGGCGTCGCCGTCGCGCCACTTGCCGTTCTCGTTGATCTGCTCGCGGAAGCGCACCGCGGACACGTGCCCGAAGGCGTCCGGGATGGCCTCCTCGGGGTTCATCCGCTCGACAAACGCGATGCCTTCCTCCAGAGACTTCGTGATTTCCTCGTGATTCAGCCGGTAAGCGGGGGAGTCGAGCATGCCCTTGCGGTACACGAGCGACACGCCGCCCCAGCGCCGCATGAGCGGTACGAAGTCGGGCTTCTCTCCAGCCGCCGCGGCCCGGGCCCGCTCCGCGCGTACCTCGTGCCCGTGCGCGAGGAACTCGTCGAGCAGCGCCAGTTCCTCCTCGTCGAACACCTTCCGGACGGCGAACTCGCCAGACGGGGCGCCCAGCGCCTCGTAGCGGTCGAGGATCTTCTCCACCTGCAGCGGGTAGAAGGCCATCACCTCGGTGGCCGTGTCGATGGCGGTCAGGCCGCCGCCGATGACGACGCACGGCATGCGCACCTGGAGGTTGGCGAATGCGCCGCGCTTGAAGGCGCCCGTGAGCTGCAGCGCCATCAGGAGGTCGCTGGCCTGCCGGATGCCGCGCAGCAGGTTGTTCTTCATGTCGACAATCGTCGGCTTGCCCGCCCCGGCCGCGATCGCCACATGGTCGAACCCGTACCTCCACGCATCGTCCATCGAGAGCGTGCCGCCGAAGCGGATGCCACCGTACATCCGCAGCGAGGAACGCCGCGCGAGCGTCAGGTGGAGCAGCGTGAGAAAGTTCTTGTCCCAGCGGACCGTGATGCCGTACTCGGACACGCCGCCGAATCCTTCGAGCGGCCGCTCGTCGAGCGGGCTGTAGATGGCCGCCCAGTCGCGGACCGGCTCGGGAAGCGCGGTGTCGGTGCCGGTGAGGGCTTCGGGCAGCGGCTCGATCTTCAGGCCGTCGACGCCGACTACGCCGAAGCCCTCGTTCACCAGGTAGTGCGCCAGCGTGTAACCCGCCGGTCCCATGCCGACGACGAGCACCTTTCTGCCGTTGTAGGGGAGGGCGTAGGGCCGCCGCACGTTGAGGGGGTTCCAGCGCGTGAGCAGGCCGTAGATCTCGACGCCCCACGGCAGGCGCAGGACGTCGGTGAGGATGCCCGTTTCAATCTGCGGGATGTCGACCGGGTCCTGCTTCTGGAAGATGCAGGCCTTCATGCAGTCGTTGCAGATGCGGTGGCCGGTGCCCGCGCACATGGGGTTGTCCACCGTGACGAGCGCCAGGGCGCCGACCGCGTCGCCGCGCTTGCGGATCATGTGCATCTCGGAGATCCGCTCGTCGAGCGGGCAGCCCTCGAGCGGAATGCCGAGGGGGTTCTCCTGGATCTTTCCGTCCTTCCCGAGCAGCCCGGTCGAGCAGGAGTCTTTCTCGCGCTCGTGGCACAGCACGCAGTAGTTGATCTCGCTCAGTACCTCGCGGCCCGTCATCCGGGGGTCGGTGAGCGTGAAGCCGTCTCGCCGGCGGAGGTGCGCTTCCGGCCCTTCCATGGCGGTCGGCAGGTCCGGATGGCGGTGCTCGACCTCCACCAGCTTGAAGTAGTCGACGCTGCCGGCGAGTGTGAAGACGACCCACGAGCGGTACGGCTCGTCGTGCAGGCGGGCGGCGCACCACTTCCTCAGGGCGTCGATGGCCGACGCGACGGCGGCTTTCTCCGACTCGTCGCCGCCCTTGCCCGCCGCAATCTCGCGGTCGAGCAGCAGGCAGCCGGCACGGGCCAGGGCCATCTCGCCGTCGCTCGGGTGCTGGCCCCGGACGAGCGACTCGGCCAGCACACGCTCGGCGTCTGTGAGGGCGACGGGCTGCCCGCCCTTGAGCAGGGGCATGACACGCCGCCTCACGAAATCGGCCTTGAAGCGGAACAGCACATCCTGCTCGGCCGTGGCGGCAGCAAGGCCTCGGACCTCGTCGACGATGCCGAACAGCCGGGCGAGGAAGCCGCTGAGATAGGGAGCCATCCGCACGTAGAGCAGCGACACGTCCGGCGCGGGCCTCGGCGCGCCAGGATCGGCGCGGTACTCGTCCCAGCGGCGCAGCAGTTCGGGGTCGGCGCCGCCCACCTCGCGCAGGAAGACCTCGTGCAGATCCCGCAGGCGTTCGGGCCGGTACAGGTCGGCGTAGCTGAACCCGGGGACACCGAGGGTCGGTGTGGATGGCTTCGCGGGATGGCTCATAGTCTATCAACGTACTTCCGGGGGCTTCGGCGGGGCAAGTGTCATCGAGCTATAATCGCCGGGCTCCGCCGTTTCGGCGCTGACGCATGATCGAATCGCGCACCTACCTCATCGTCGGCCGCGTGCAAGGGGTCGGATTCCGCTGGTTCGCCCGGGACGCGGCCATGCAGGAAGGGCTGACCGGCTTCGTGCGCAACCTGCCGGACGGCAGCGTCGAAGTCGTTGCCGAGGGCGAGCACGACGCGCTGGACCGGTTCGAATGGAAGGTCTCGAGCGGGCCGAGAGGCGCGCGCGTCGATCACGTGAACCACGAGACGGGGCCGGCGTCTGGCCGTTACCAGGACTTTTCCATCAAAGGATGATCTCACGCATGTCACAGCAGGGCACGACAGTCGAGTTCCTCAAGAGCCGCATCAGGCACGTCCCGGATTTTCCGAAGCCGGGCATCCTCTTTTACGACATCACGACGCTGCTTCGCGACCCGGAAGGGTTCAAAGCGTCCATTGACAGCCTCGCGGCGCCGTTCGCCGGCGCGGGCATCGAGATGGTCGTGGGCATCGAGAGCCGCGGCTTCATCCTCGGCGGGGCGGTGGCCGACCGGCTCGGGGCGGGCTTCTGCCCGATCCGGAAGCCCGGCAAGCTGCCCGCGAAGACGCTGCGCGAGTCGTTCAGCCTCGAGTACGGCACGGACGCGATCGAGATCCACACCGACGCCATTCACCCGGGCCAGCGCGTGCTCGTCATCGATGACGTGCTCGCGACCGGGGGAACGGCGAAGGCGGCAGCGGCGCTGGTGAAGGGCCTCGGCGGAACGCTTCACGGCCTGGCCTTCCTGATCGAGCTGGACTTCCTGAAGGGCCGGGACAAGTTGGCCGGCGAACAGGTGACCAGCGTGTTGCACTACTGAGCAAATCAGGGCAACCCGCCAGTTTCGCGCGCGATCCGCCGATAGGTACGGGGTGATGAGGACACATACGCTTGTCGCCATCGCTGCCGCCGTCCTGGTGCTCGTGGCGCCCGCGCGCGCCGCGGGCGGATACCGGGCTTTCGTGTATCCGGACCGCGCCAACCCTGACCTGGTCGTGGCGGTCGACGACTTCCGCATCAACGAGACCGTGTGGGACTACGGCGGCGTGCAGCATGTCTGGGTCAGCGGCGCGGCCGGCCACTTCCAGTTGCCGTTCAACCGCATCCGGCAGATCGAGTTCGTCCGCCACATCGGGCGGGATTACTCGCGCGCCGACTGGACCTGGTACGACGTGAAGGTCACGGGTACGAATCCCGGGGAGTCGTACACGGGACGCATGGAGATTCGCGTGCTCCGGGGCGTTGCCGCGGGCATCCCGTGGTACCTGTTCCCCTCGACCGAAACCGGCCGGGGACAGGCCCTGTACCGCATCGTGTTCGGCGACGCGCCGGTGCCGGCGACGATTCCCTGGGAACCGCCGGCGGCCGCACCGCCGCCTGCTCCGATCGAGGTCGTCGTCGCTCCGCCTGCGCGCCCGCCGCAGCCTCCGGCGCCGAGCGAAGAGGAACTGTTCGCCTCGATGAGCCTCGACGAACTGAACCGGCAGAAGCCGCTCGACGATGTCTACTTCGACTTCGACAAGTCGGACATCCGGCCCGATGGCGAGGCCGCACTACGCCGGAATGCGGAATGGCTCCGGAAGTGGTCGTCGGTGAAGGTCCGGGTCGACGGGTGCGCGGACCCCCGCGGCACCAACGAGTACAACTTCGGCCTCGGGATGCGGCGCGCGGACACGATTCGGGCGTTCCTGGTGTCGCAGGGCATCGCGCTCGACCGCATCGAGGTCGTGGCCGTCGGCGAGACCCAGCTTGTCTGCACCGAGCAGACCGAAGAGTGCTGGGCGCGCAACCGGCGAGGGAGCTTCCTCATCACGGCAAAGTAGAGCGGTCGCGGGGCGCTCGGATCGCGGAGCGGAGGCGTGTGCTTGCGCCCGAGTGCTTTGTGTGGCAAAGTAGGCCGCATGGAGCAGCACGTCGCGGCCGAACACCTGCAGGTCATCCGCACATTGATGGAGCGGTCCGCCCTCTACCGCCGAACGCTCGGCCCCATCATGCTGTACGTCGGCGCGGTCGGTGGCGTGGCGGCGCTGGGAGGCATCGCGCTGGGCATCGAGGCGATCCGGGCGTTCGGTGCCTGGTGGCTCGTGGCGGCCGTGGTGGCCATCGCGGGCGCTTTCACGATCGCCAGGCGGCAGGCCCTCCAGGACGGCGAACGCTTCTGGTCGCCGCCGGCCCTGCGGGTGACGCGGGCGCTCCTGCCGCCGCTCGTCGCCGGCCTGCTGCTCAGCCTGGCGCTCGCCGTGTACGCTCCGGAGCACCTGCGCTGGCTGTTCGTCCTCGGGAACGCGTTGTTCTACGGGTGCGCCGTGCATGCGGCCGGTTTCTTCATGCCGCGCGGGATCAATCTCTTCGGCTGGCTGATCATCGTCTTCGCGTCAGCCGCCGTGTTCACGCGGCTCGCGTTCGCGCCGGGCGCGAGCGCCGCCGCCGCCGTAGATCACGCCCTCATGGGCGGGTTCTTCGGTGGTGCGCACCTGGCCTACAGCGCGTACCTCTTCATGACCGAGCCAGAGAAGACCCAGGCGTGAATCCTGACACGCTGCGGCAGATCGATCGGGTCATCCACGAGAAGGGGCGTCTGGCCATCATGGCGATGCTCGCCGCGTCGCCGGAACTGTCCTTCATCGAATTGCGCGAGAGCCTTCAGATGACGGACGGCAACCTCACGACCCACATCCGCAGCCTCCAGGAAGCGGGTTACGTCTCGGTGGCGAAGAGCTACCGCGACAGGCGGCGACTGACAACCGTCTCGATGACCGCCGGCGGGCGCCGGGCCTTCAGCGAGTACCTCGCGCTGCTCGAGCGGATCGTCAGGGACGCCAAACCCCGATAGTGCTGGTGGGAGCGAACAGGAGCCGGTTCCATGCTGGACAGTCACTTTGCGATACAAAGCCACGAGGGCATCGCCGGGAGCCGGCAGCGCGGCGGGGAGGCGATGCGCGTCTTGCGGGCGAGCCACCTGGGCATGTGTTTCGGCGTGCGCGAGGCGATCGCGAAGGTCCTCCGGGCTGCCGAGCGCGAGCCGATGACCGTTCTGGGCGACCTGGTCCACAACGAGACCGTGCTGGAAGGGCTGGCCGCCCGCGGCGTCCGAGTTCGCCAGGAGGTCGACGAGGTGGAGACGACCCGCGTGGCGATCACGGCGCACGGCGTGTCCGACCGGCGCCGGACGGCTTTGCGCGTGCGCGGTCTCACGGTCGTCGACGCCACCTGCCCGATCGTCAAAGCCGCCCATCGAGCCGTGGCGGCACTGGTGCGCGACGGTTTCCACCCGGTCATCGTCGGCACCCCGCACCACGTCGAGGTGCGCGGACTGACGGAGGATCTGGCCGCGTTCGATGTCGTGTCGAGCGACGAGGACGTGGCGGCGCTCCGGCCGCAGCCCCGTTTCGGGGTGGCCGCTCAGACGACACAGCCTATCGAGAGGGTGCGGCACCTGGTATCGCTGGTACGCAGACGATTCCCCCAGTCCGAGGTCAAGGTGGCGGAGACCGTGTGCCTCCCGACGAGGTTGCGGCAGGAGGCGGCGGAGATGCTGGCCAGGGAGTGCGACGTCACGGTCGTAGTCGGCGGCGCGGGGAGCAACAACACGCGCGAACTCGCCGCCACGTGCCGACACCACTGCCGGAGTGTCTTCCTGGTGCAGGGCGCCCGGGACCTGCGGCCCGAGTGGTTCGAGGGTGTGCGGGTGGCCGGCATCACCGCGGGCACGTCCACGCCCGACGACGTGATTGCCGGCGTAGAAGCGGAGATGCGGGCAATCGCGCAGAGCAGGCGACGCTGGCGATCATGACCGCTTCGCGGCTGCGGGGGCGGCGCAGGGAAAACGGCGCCCGTGCTGCACAGAAGCCGAGCCTCAATACCCGGAGCGCAGCACGCAACTACTTGGTGCTGATGCTTACCAGCCAATGCCATCTGGCCCAGCAAGGGGCGGGATTGTCTGCCCTGAACAAGACGCCGAGCGGGTACTCGCGGCTGTACCAGCGCGACTCCATGCGTACCGGAACAGGCCCACAGCTGATGCAGTACATGTCCATCTGCGTCAGGCTGTCGTAGACAACGCCCGTGGGCAACTCGGCCGTGATGTCGTTTCCGACGATGACAAGTCTGAGGGTCACTCCGGATTCCGGATCCGTCATTTCGAGAGACGTGCCGACCGGCCCAAAGGGCGAGTAGGCGTACTCCTTCCCCATGTAGTACATGAATCCGCGTCCACTCGGGGAGAACCGGAGGATCTGAGTACCGCTATCACGACCCCAGTACTCGATGAAGCTGTAGACGTTTGCGGCGGTCTCCGGGAGGATGACACGACCGCTCACTTTGAAGAACTGTTGGTACGGCACATGTTCCTGGCAACCGCCTTCGGGAACCATGACGCCCTGGTATGTGAATGTCGTGCCGGTCTTCAGTACCAGCGAGCCGTCCTCCTGGGCATTCGCAGGCAGCTGAGCAAAGACGAATGCAGCAGTCACCGCTGCTGCCACCATCATGATGCGAACGGATAGTCCGGACATCGTTGTCACCCTCCTCCCCATTGCGCTTCCCGGTCTGCCACGCGGGCACGAGGCGTCGTGCGCGAGCCGCATCCGCCCGTTCAGGGGGCCTCACAGCTAGCAGGGTTCAGGTCGACTGATGCGGCGGAGGGCTGCGGATGGAAGCAGACGAACAACGATGACGGCGCACCATTGCGACAGTTCCTTGGCGCCGAGTTGCCGAGGTGAGTGCTGTTACAGCCATCATAGGCGTGTAGGCGGGTCTGTCAATGGTAATCACAAAAATACTGACGAGACGGTGTGTCAGAGCTGCGACACCGACCCGCCGCCGGGGAACGGCGCACCGCGCAGGGGGTGTGGACTCGGCCTCGGCGGCCAGGCCCTCGGGCCGAACGGCGGGACCCGCCCGAAGCACGGAGAGAGCTGCAGTGACTGGGGCACTCGGGCAGCCCGGGCGGCCTCGGACTTCCAGCGGATCCCGGTAAGTGCCACTCCGTGCTACGATTGAGGTTCGTGCCCGTGTAGCTCAGGTGGATAGAGCAACGGTTTCCTAAACCGTAGGCCGCCTGTTCGAGTCAGGCCACGGGCACCATAAGAACCGAAGGGACTTCCAGGGCATGAAGCGCACGGAACGCCATCACCTCAAGGAAAACGAGTTCGCCGAGTGGTTGCTCGGGGCGAAAGCCTGGTATGAGGCGAACAGCAAGACGGTCGGCTACATCGGCATCGCGGCCGCGCTCGCTCTCGCGGCGGTCATGGGCACGATGGCCTACCGGCAGATGAACGAGGGGAAGGCGACGTCGGCCCTGGCCGAGGCGCTCGCGATTGCCGAGGCGCCCGTTCTGCCGCCCGCGCCCGGGGAAGCCGGCCAGCCAGCCGTCCAGCGGGCCGGCACCTACGCGACGGACCGCGCCCGTCTCGAGGCCGCCCTGCCGAAGCTGATGGCCGTTGCCGAGGCGTACCCCGGAAGCGACGCGGGCCTCATGGCGCGCTACCGCGCCGCGGCCGCGCTCGTCGCCGTCGGGCGCACCCAGGAAGGCGCTGACCGCTACGGGGAAGTGGTGGAGATGGGCAAGGGGGCCTACCAGGTAATGGCACGCTTGGGCATCGCCGAGGCCCACTTGATGGCGGGGCAGTTCGACCAGGCCATCGCGGCATTCAAGGACGTGGAAGCCCTGAAGTCGGACGACGTGCCGGTTGACGGCGTGCTCATGCAGCTTGCCCGCGCCTATCGGCTGGCGGGGAGGAGCGAGGACGCGCAGAAGACGTTCAAGCGCGTCGTGGACGAGTTCCCGCAGTCCCCCTACGCGCCGGCCGCCCGCCGGGAAGCCGAAGGGGAGGGGGCGTAGCAGTTACCGCGCGAAGAACCGATAGCCGATGAGCTTGTAGACCAGCCTGGCGGCCAGGAAGTTGGGGGCCACGAGGCCAGGGATGGGGCAGAGTTCCACCACGTCGGCCGCCACGACGGTTTTCGCCGCCATCACCCTCTTCAGGAGCGTGAGCGTCTCGCGCCAGCTCAGGCCGCCCGGCTCCGGCGTACCAACGGCGGGCATGACGGCCGGATCGATGCCGTCGCAGTCGATCGTGATGTAAACCTCGTCGCCAAGCGCCTCGATGACGCGCGCGATCCACTCCGGATCGTTCCGCATGTTCCAGTCGTAGAACACCGTGGTCGCGAGCCCGGGAATCGCCTCGACTTCCGGCGCGGACAGGTTGCGGATGCCGACCTGCACCGTCGGCGCGTACTCCAGAACGCGCCGCATGACGCTCGCATGGCTGTGCCGGTCGCCCATGTAGCTCTCGCGCAGATCCGCGTGCGCGTCAATCTGCAGGACGGTGACGCCCGGATGCACGTCGGCCACGCCGGCCACGAGCGGCGCGGTGAGCGCGTGTTCGCCGCCCAGGGCGACGAAGAACTTCCCGGTCCCGGCCAGCCACGCGGCCACCCGCCGCATCTCGGCAAACGCCTCGTCAGTCGAGGCGAACGGCGATTCCATCGCGGCCAGCGTGTGAATGCCGACGTCGCAGATCTCGCGGCCGAGTTCCTCGTCGTACAGTTCCACCTGCCCCGACGCGGCGATGATCTCGCGCGGGCCGTTCTTGGTGCCGGGCACGTAGGAGGTCGTCCGCTCGAACGGCACCGGCAGCACGATGGCCCCGGCACGATCGAATGAACCGGCGTCCTGCTCGAGCGCGCCGAAGGTGAAGGGCAACTGGGCGTGGTAAGGCGACTCGGTGAGCATGGGCGAATCTTACTCGGGGACAGGGGACTGAGGATAGGCCTGCCGCGACGTAGCCGACGGAGGAAGGTGCCCAACCGGACGGAGGCGGAGTCGGGGGCATGGGACATGGCCTGCCGCGCCGAAGCCGTGGGAGGAACGGGCAAGCCGGACCACGGCGAAGGCGGGGGCATGGCCTGGGATCAGAAGGCGTAGCCGGTGCGCACCAACGCCGCGACGCGATCGCGCTCGCCGGCTCGGGACGGGTCGCGCACCCAGGCGGCGCCTGCGGCGAGGCTGAGGTTCCAGGTGTAGCCGAGCGTGATTCGCGCGGCGAGCTCGCCGCCAACCGACCAGGCGGCGGCAGGAAGGGCGTCGATCGCGTTGCCGGCCGATCCCACGTCGGCGAACACCGCACCGTGGATGTCGCGGAGAAAGAACGGCCAGGTCCTGATGCCGCGTTCGACCCGCGCCAGCGGAAACCGGTAGTCGATGTTTCCGACGAGCGCCGCGCTTCCCTGGCGCTCGTCGGAGGGCAGCCCGCGCAGCAGTCCGACAATCTGCTGCCCCAGCGCGAATGGCGCCTGCGGTATTCCGCTGCCGCCGAGGTTGAAGGCGCGCTTCATCCCCGAATCGCCGGTGCTCGATGCGGCGCCGATTCGAAAGGCCGCCACGTGATGGCGGCCGAGTCCTGGAAGATAGACGCGCCAGTCGCCGGTGAGACTGACGGCGTGACCGTCCGCGCCCAGGGCGGTGGTGACACGTTCCAGATTGACGGCCGCCCACGTGCCCTCCTCAGGGCTGATCGAGTAGCCGTACTGCCGGGAGGTGTTCAGGGCCCAGCCGGCGCGGACGCCATTCCGAAACCGGTCCGGGACCCCGGTGGATGCCGGGAGGCGGCGCTGGTCGACATCCACGCCGGCGAGCCAGTTCTGCGCCACGCGAATCCGCCGCCACGGGACGATCACGGCCGCGAACAGGCCCTGGCTTCGCTCCTGGGACACGAGCGTACGGTTCGAGCCTTCCTCGGCGACGAGAATCGTGTCGAGGCCGGACCACGCGGAGAGCAGCAGTGACGGTCTCCAGCGGTTGTAGGCGTAGGAGGCCAGCCAGTTGACCGGCGTCGCGTCGAACGTGAAGTCGGCGTTCTGACCGGACGCGCGCCACAGCACCGATGCGCTGTAGGCGTGGTAGCCGAGGACGTCGGTGGCCCCGGCCGTGGCTCCGACGTCCACCTCGTCGCCGTCGACGTCGAGCAGGGGGGACCAGCTCCGGGGCAGCAGGGTCGTCCACGGCGAGTACTCGCGCCCGGCCGGGGGAGGCTCCTCGCCGGGCGTGACCTCTCCTCCGGGCGGCTGTGGCGTGCCCGGTGCCGGCGTCGAGGGCGCCGGCTGGACCTGCTCGCCCGGAGGCCGCTCCCCGCGGTCCGGAAGGCGATCGGCGAACACGTCATACCCGTCCACTGTCAGGCTGGTGAAGACCACCGTGCGGCCGTCGGCGGCAACATCCGGCCACATCACACCGCCCGCCGAGTCGAGCGCGAGTTCCGGCGTCGCGTCAGGCGGGGCGCCGACGGCCCGGCGAACGGCGTAGAGCTTGAATCGCCCGTCCGCGCGGTCCGACGCGAAGAGCACCGACTCGCCATCCGGCGACCACACGGGCGTGACGTTGCGCCCGCCGGAGGCGATAACGCGCTCGGCGCCGCCGGCGGGCGACACCTCGACGATGACCGGGAGGGCGCCGAGGCACTGGCGGACAGCCGCGATGGCCGCGCCGTCCGGCGACCATCGCGGCGTCGCGTACTGGCACCCCTGCTCTCCGGCGAGGCGTTCGGGCCCGGCCGCCAGCACGGGTGTTCCGTCAGCCATCCGGGTCACGCGCCAGATCGCGATCCGCTTCTCGCCATCGCGCGCCCGGACGGCGACCAGCCGGGTTCCAGTCGGATCGATGTCAGGGTCCGTCAGGCGCTCGCCGCTGGTCAGGCGTCGCACGCGTCCCGACTCGAGGTCGCGCGCGTGAAGGTCCGAGACGATCGCGATGGCACCGTCGAATTCCAATTGATCGTAGTAGAGCCAGCTGCCGTCACTTGTGAGCGACTGCCCGTCGAACCTCGATTCCACGTGCGCGGGCATGCCGCCGGCAAGATCGACGATCCTGATGTCCGGGAACCGGTGCGGCCCCTGCGAACTGTAGTACACCGCCTCCGATTCGGCTCCCGCCGGTGTCCGCCGGCGAACGATACGCGGGCCGCTGACGGCGAATCCCTCGTGCGTGAGCCGCCTCGCACCCGCCGCTGGAGCGCCTTCCCGGACGCCTGGCGCGACGAAGACGTCCTCCCACAGGTCGCCGGCTGACGTGCCCAGCACCTTCCGGTAGGCGGGACCTCCGAGGAAGGGAATGCGGCGCGCGGTTTCCCGCGACAGGTCGCCCAGGGCCTTCGCCGAATAGCGTTCGGCGACGGCCTCGTCGAACACGCCGCCCTGGAAGTACGGCGTGTTCCCGGACGGCCACGCCACCAGGCCTCCGCTCGCGCGATCGATCGTCGCGCGCCCGCTCTCCGTCGCGGCGGCGACCACGCCGGCGACGTCCGCCGCGCGCACCCGCCCGAAGCCGGTCAGCGCGCTCTCGGCCCACGTCGCGAACCCTTCCACCTGCCACTGCGGCACGAACAGGTTCGGGAACGTCGCGGGGTTCCGGCCCAGGATCCACCTGAGGCCTTTCATGACGCCGCCGACGCGGTCCAGGTGGAAGATGTGCGCGTACTCGTGCGTGAACACGATGCGCAGCCAGTCGTCGTGATGGCCGATGAACGACGACGGCGGCGGCGGGATCGCGGCCACTTCGATCAGGTTGTAGGGAGTCGGCGTGGACCAGCCGTTGGCGATGTCCGACTGGTCGACCAGCACCACGTGCGCGTGCGGGGGCGCCGCAAGCCCGGTGCGCGCCGCGAGATCGGACCGCACACGCTCGGCGATCGCGGCGAGGCGTGCGGCCATGGCGGCCTCGCCCTGGTGGAAGTAGATCGTGAAGTGGGGCGTACAGATGACGCGGAACCGCAGCTTCGGGTCGTACCGGCCGGCCGCGAAGCCGCTGGCCGAGACCAGGAGCACGAGGGCCGAGCAGAGTGCCGCCAGCGGCGGCGCGAATCGTCTCGCGCTCATGCGCGGCCTAACCGCCGGCCTCCCGCTGCAGCTCGGCCAGCAGCGCCAGGGCCTCGATCGGCGTGAGGCGGTCGAGGTCGATCTCCCGCAGGCGTTGCGTCAGGGCGTCAGCGGGACTGGCGGTCTCGAACAGGGCCAGCTGCTGGCGCGCGTCCGGGCCGGCGCGTGCCACGGTCGGCCGGCCTCCGCGGGCCAGCGCGTCCTGCTCGAGCGCGGCGAGAATCGACCGCGCACGCCCGATGACTGTCGGCGGCAGGCCCGCCAGGCGCGCCACCTGGATGCCGTAGCTCCTGTCGGAGCGCCCGGCGACGACCTTGCGCAGGAACACGATGTCGTCGTGCCACTCGCGCGCGGCCACGTGCGCGTTGACGACGCCGGGCAGGGTGTCGGCCAGTTCGGTCAGTTCGTGGTAGTGCGTGGCGAAGAGGGCCTTCGGCCTGGCCCGGGCATTCGTGGCCAGGTGCTCCGCGACGGCCCAGGCGATGCTCAGCCCGTCGAACGTGGACGTGCCCCGCCCGATCTCGTCCAGGATCACGAGGCTGCGCGAGGTCGCCGAGTGGAGGATGTTCGCCGTCTCCTGCATCTCCACCATGAAGGTGGACTGGCCGCGGGCGATGTTGTCGGAGGCGCCGACACGGGCGAACACGCGGTCCAGGATGGCGAGCTTGGCGTCGCGCGCGGGCACGAAGGAGCCGGCCTGCGCCATGATGCCGATCAGCGCCACCTGGCGGAGGTAGGTGGACTTCCCGCCCATGTTCGGCCCGGTCAGGATGACAAGCTGCCGGTCCTTGCCGTCAAGCTGGGTGTCGTTGGGAACGAACGGGTCGGGGCTGTAGCGCTCGACGACCGGGTGCCGGCCGTCGAGGATGGTCAGTTCGTCTCCGTCGTGAACGTTCGGCTTGACGTAGTTGTGCAGCGCGGCGGCTTCCGCGAGCGCGGCCAGGACGTCGAGGGTGGCGGCGGCCCGCGCGGTCTCCTGGAGGCGCGGCGCCTCGAGGGCCACGCTGGCGCGCAGCGCCTCGAACATCTCGATCTCGCGTTCGAGGATTCGCTCGTCGGCGCCGAGCACGCGCTCTTCGTGCGCCTTGAGCGCCGGGGTGACGAAGCGCTCGCCGCCGGCTATGGTCTGCTTGCGGTGGTAATCGGCCGGCACCGCGTGCAGGTTCGACTTGGAGACCTCGATGTAGTACCCGAAGACGCGGTTGTAGCGCACCTTGAGCGAGTTGATGCCGGTGCGCGCGCGCTCCTGCTCCTCGAGCTCGGCGATCACCTGCTTGCCCGACGACGAGATGCGCCGCAGGTCGTCGATCTCGGGGTCGACGCCGCTCCGGACGCAGCCCCCCTCCCGCGCGAGCGCCGGCGGCTCATCGACGAGCGTGCGCTCGACGGCCTCGCGCACCTCGACGACCTCGTCGAGTTCGGCCGCCAGGCTCGCCACGAACGGCGCCTGGAACCCCGAGAGCAGCTGGCGGAGCCGGGGTACGGCCGAGAGCGACGTGCGGAGCGCCACCAGGTCGCGCGGCCCTGCGGTGCCGAGCGCGGTGCGGGCCACGAGGCGCTCGATGTCGTGCATCGTGCGCAGGGCGTCGCGGAACTTCCCCCGCTCGGTCGTGCGGAAGGCGAAGTCCTCGACGGCATCGAGGCGGTCGCGGATGCGTTCGAGCGACAGCAGCGGCCGGATGAGCCACGTGCGCAGGAGGCGCGCGCCCATGGGCGTCATGGTGCGGTCGAGCTCGTGCAGCAGCGAGCCGGCGCGGGCGCCGTCCATCGCCTCGACGATCTCGAGGTGCTTGAGCGTCAGCGGATCCACGACGAGGCGATCGGCGTGCTCCTTGAACGCGATGCCGCGCAGGTGCGTGAGATCCGTCTTCTGCGTGTCCTTCAGGTAGTGGACCAGCGCCCCGGCCGCCCGGACGGCCGCCGGATGCCCCTCGAGGCCGAACCCCTCGAGCGAGTGCGTGCGCAACTGTTCGAGCAGCGTCCGCCTGGCGCTCGCGGCGTCGAACGCCCACGGGTCCACCATCGTCACGCTGGCCGATCCTCTGGCGGCGGCGGGCAGCAGCGGGTCGAGCGGAGTGTCGGAGGGCGCGAGAATCTCGCGGGGTCGCAGGACCGGCAGTTCGTCCCGGAGGGCCTGCAGTCCGTCGCGGCCCAGATACTCGGCCGCCAGGAATTCCCCGGTCGACAGGTCGAGCAGCGCGACGCCGATGGCGGCCGGTTCGGCGCCTCCTTCCGGTCCGGCCGGCGCGATGGCCATCAGGAAGGCGGGCTCCCGCGCATCGAGATAGCCGCCTTCCGTGAACGTGCCCGGACTGATCACCCGCACCACCTCGCGGCGCACCAGCCCGGTGGCCTTGCGCGGGTCCTCCACCTGCTCGCAGATCGCGACGCGGAAGCCCTTCTTGACGAGGCGGGTGAGGTACGTTTCCGCGGCGTGATAGGGCACGCCGCACATCGGGATGCTGCCGCCGTCGGCGTCCTTGCTGCGCGAGGTGAGCGTCAAATCGAGGGCGCGGGCGGCCACCAGCGCGTCCTCGTAGAACATCTCGTAGAAGTCTCCCATACGGAAGAAGACGATCGCGTCGCGATACTGGCGCTTGGCCTCGAGGTACTGGCGCATCGCCGGCGAGGCGGTCGCCAGGGCCCTCGACGGCGCGGATCGATCCGAAGGAGACACGATTCGGAATATAGCATCACCCCATCGGTCTGGGGCACAATCTCAGCATGCTCGTGCTGGCGCTCGACACGACGACCCGGAGAAGCAGTGTGGCGGTGGCCAGGGACGGCCGCGTGCTGGACCTGCTAGAAGGCGACGCCGCCCGCCCGCACGCCGAGCGGGTGCCGGCCGATCTCGTGCGGTCCCTCGCGCGCGCCGGCGCCGCACTGGCGGACGTCGACGTGTTCGCGGTGGCCGTCGGCCCTGGCTCCTTCACGGGCCTGCGCATCGGCATCGCGGCGATCCAGGGGTGCGCCTTCGCGGCCGCCCGGCCCGTCGTCGGGGTGTCTGCGCTGGAGGCCCTGGCGGTCGCGGCGGCCGGCGGAGGGAACGGCGGGCCCCTCCGGCGCATCGGCGTGTGGATGGACGCCCAGCGGCACGAGGTATTCTCCGCGCTCTACGGCACGCGCGGGGATGGGCCGGCGACAGCGCTCGAGACGATCGACGGGCCGGCGGTGGGCGATCCCGCCGAAACCGCCGCACGATGGCACGGCCTGATGGGCGGCGCCTGGTGCCCGGTGGCTGGCGACGGCGCCGTCCGATACCGCCAGACGATCGAGGACGCCGCCGGGGCGGCCGTGCCGATCGTTGATCCGCCGCCGCTCGCCGCCACGATCGCGCTCATCGCCGAGCGGCGAGCCGAGGCGGGGGAGGGATCGCTGCCCCATGCGATCCGGCCGCTCTACGTGCGGCGCCCCGACGCCGAACTGGCCCGCGATCGCCGCCGAGCGACGTTGTGACTCCGCCGTTTCAGGTCGAATGGCTGATGGGCCCGTCAGACCTGGACGGCGTCCTCGAGATCGACCGCCTCAGCTTCCCGTCACCCTGGACCCGCGCGATGTACGAGGAGGAGCTCCGGCAGCCGGAGACGTCGTTCCTCCTCGTGCTGCGGACCGCCGGCACGCCGGTGGCCGGTTACTGTTCCTATCGCCTCGTCGCCGGCGAGCTCCAGATCAACAACGTGGCCGTGCGGCCGGACCAGCGCGGCCAGGGAGCCGGCCGCGCGCTCATCGAGTCGGCGCTGGAGCATGGGCGGCTGGCGGGCGCCCGCACGGCGCTGCTCGAGGTGCGACGATCGAACGCCGCGGCCCGGCGGCTCTACGCGGGCCTCGGCTTCGTCCAGATCGGCGATCGGCCCCGCTACTATGCGCACCCCGAGGAGGATGCGCTGGTTCTGGCCAGGAATGTCCAGAATCTTGAAGACGATCCGGTGGCTTGAATCGGTCTGACCCTTGTGTTACCGTTCGCCTAGGGATTGAACCGACTGTGACTCCTTCGGCTGCCCCCGGGCCGCAAGGTTCCTCATGCTTCTTCACAGGCTTACGCACGCGCTTCTCGACAGCCCCTTCACAAGGAGGCGGAAAGCATGACCGTCAACGTTCAGGACCATCGTTCCATGCTTCTCCAGACCGACGACGAGTTCCGGCAGCTGGCCGCCAGGCACAAGGAACTCGAGCACCGACTTTCGGAACTTGCCGGCAAGTCCCACCTCACCGAACCCGAACACCTCGAACAGGTCACGATCAAGAAGCGGAAGCTCCTGCTCAAGGACCGGATGGAAGACATGGTGCGGCGTTTCGCCGACACCGCCGGGTCGGAGCTCTCGGCCTAGGCCAGGCCCTCCCCGCGGGGATTGGCCCGCGCGCGGATTCAGCAGCCAGCGGCCCCGACAGCGGGCGCTGGCTGCTGGCGTTTTGGGCCGCCGGCCGCCGGGGAGAGCGGCCGAAGTAGAATAGGCAGCCTATGAAGATCGACCGGGCCGGCTGGCCGTTCGTGCTCGGGGCTTCGGTGCCGGCGGTGTTGCTGGGCCCGGTGCTGCCCTGGCTGGCGGCCGCCTTCGCCGCGGTCGCGGTCTTCATGGTGTTCTTTTTCCGCGATCCCGAGCGGATGGTCCCGGACGATGCTGACGCCGTAGTGTCGCCGGCGGACGGACGGGTGCTCGTCGCCGGGGCCGCCGAGGCATCCTCGGCGCCGCCGGGCGACTGGCAGCAGATCAGCATCTTCCTGTCGCCGCTCGACGTGCACATCAACCGCATTCCCATCGGCGGGCGTGTCGCCCGCGTCGAGTACACGCCGGGCCGGTTCCTAGCGGCCTATCGGCCGGAGTCGGCCCGCGTGAACGAACGCAACGACGTCTGGATCGAGCACGCCGGCGCGTCGCTGGTGTGTCGGCAGGTGGTCGGGGTGCTCGCCAGGCGCCTGGTCTGCCGGGTCGTCCCCGGCGCCGCGGTACGCACGGGCGAGCGCTTCGGCCTGATGAAATTCGGATCGCGGATCGACCTGTATCTGCCGCCCCACGCGACGCTGCGCGCCGCAGCCGGCGACAGGGTCCGCGGGGGTGAAACGGTCGTGGCGACATGGTGACCCCGGATCGCGATGCGCGGCGTGACGCGGCATACCCGATCGACCCGTTGAACTTCGACAAATGGCACGCCGAGCGCCGGCCGAAACTGCGCCGGGGCGTCTACCTGCTGCCCAGCCTCCTCACGATGGGCAACATGTTCTGCGGCTATCTGTGCGTGCTCTACGCGATCCGCGGCGAGTTCGACGTGGCCGCGCCGCTCATCGGCGTCGCCGTGGTGCTGGACATGCTCGACGGCCGCATCGCCAGGATGACGGGCACCGCCACGCCCTTCGGCGTGGAGTTCGACTCGCTGGCCGACGTGATCTCGTTCGGGATCGCGCCGGCAGTCCTCGTGTTCATGTGGGGGCTCCAGCCGCTCGACCGGCTCGGCTGGGCGGCGGGCTTCATCTACCTGAGCGCGGCGGCCATCCGCCTCGCGCGGTTCAACATCCAGAGCGTCAAGTCGACCGACAAGCGGCACTTCGTCGGCATGCCCAGTCCGGCCGCGGCCGCCATTCCCGCCTCGACGGTGTTCTTCTATCCGGAGAGCATCCAGGATCCGAGGTGGGCGGCGGTGGCGTTCGCCGTCATGGTGGTGCCCGCGCTCCTGATGGTGAGCACGATCCGGTTCAACAGCTTCAAGACCATCGACACGCAGAAGCGGCGCTCCTACAAGGTGCTCGCGCTGGCCGCGCTCGTCATCGCCGTCATCCAGCTGCATCCGAAGGTCGTGCTGCTCGGTCTCGCGTACATCTACATGCTCTCGGGCCTGGGCGCGGCGCTCTGGACGCGCCTGCGCCGGCGCGAGCCGCCGAGCTCAGCCTGAGAGCGGCGGCAGCGCCGGAGCGGCCGCCGGGATTTCCACGTGCACGGTTGTCCCGCGCCCCGGGGCGCTTTCCACGGTGATCGTGCCCCCGTGAAGCTCGACGTTCCGCTTGGCGATCGTGAGGCCGAGGCCCGTGCCGACGGCCTTCGTCGAGAAGTACGGCTCGAAAATGCGGGCGAGGGCGGCGGGATCCATGCCCACGCCGCTGTCCCGCACCTCCAGGATGACGGCATGGGCGCCGGCAGACAGCCGCCCGCGGATTTCCAGCGAGCCGCCGCGGGGCATGGCGTGCAGCGCGTTCTCGATCATGTTGGTCAGGGCCCGGCCCAGCAGGCTGCGGTCGACCTGGAAATCAGGCAGGTTCCCCGGCACGTCGACCGAGAGGGTGACGCCGGCCGGCAACCCCGCGCGATATGGTTCGAGCACCTCGGCCACCAGGTCGGCCGGGCTGGTCTCCACCGGCCGCGGCGTTGGTGAGGCCGCGAAGCTCGAGAACTCGCCCGCGATCTGGCGGAGCAGGCGCACCTGGCTGAGGATGGAGTCGACGCACTCCTCGAGGACGGGCGACAGCGGCTTCCCGCGGTCGGCGTGCACGCGCCGGAGGTGCTCGGCCGACAGCTGCACGGGCGTCAGGGGGTTCTTGATTTCGTGGGCCACCTGCCGCGCCATGTCGGCCCACGCTTCGAGGCGGTGCGTGCGTTCGAGGGCGGCCTGCTGGCGCTGGAGCTCGGCGGCCATGCTGTTGAACGCCTCAACGAGGCGCCGGAGTTCGTCCGACGAGGTCACCACGACGCGGGCATCGAGATCGCCGCGCGCGAGGCGCGCCGTGGCGCGCTGCAGCCGGTTCACGGGGTCGGCGATGCGTTCCGCCATCCAGTACCCGAGCGCCGACCCGATCAGGATGAACGCCAGGACGCCGAGCAGGATCCGGCGGTTCAGCGCATCGATCTCGCGGTCGATGGCGCGCTGGCGCAGCGTCAGCGGCACGGTGATCAGCCCGTTGGCGCCGGCAATCTTCAGCGGGGCCGCCGCCACCATGTAGGGGAACTGGCCCAGCCGCTCCTCGCCCACGTACGCCGCCCGCCGGTCCAGGACAATGGCCCGGTACACGTCGGCGGCGGTCCGCGTCGGCAGGAGACCCGATGCGAACAGGTCGCGCTCGCTCGTGGCCACGAGGCGCGGGCCGTCGTACACGTTCACGTCCTGGTCGATCACGCGCGAGATCCCGACAATCGCATCGTCGTTCAGGATGATGGCGGCGCCTTCGCCGCGCTCCTGGATCCGGCTGGAGTCCTCGACGAACCGCTGCGCGACGGTCGTCGTGCGGATGGCCGCCTCCTCCACGTCGGCGCGCAGCCGGACCATCATGTAGGCCCGCGCCACGAAGGCCAGCGTGAGCACCGGGATGACGGCGACGGCGACGAACGCCAGGAAGAGCTTCCGATAGAAACTCGCCCGGATCTCGTGGAGCAGGTCCCGCCCGCGTTCGCCCCTGACGCCCGCGGCGGCCCTGCCCGCGGACCGCAGCAGCGTCAGCAGCACGAAGACGGCGCCGGAGAGCGTCACCAGTTCCGCGAGGGCGACAAGGTGGCCCACGGTCGAGATGGCCGGGTAGCCCAGGGCGTAGATGCCGCCGCGATCGTTGGCGAGGTAGACGTGGTCGCGCCGCCCTCCTTCGTCGCGCCTTGTCCAGAACGGCGTGCGCGACGCGTAGACGCGCCGGAACGTCTCCGCGTCGAGCGTCCACGTCCACGGGCTCGAGGCGTAGATGGGCGTGAGGCTCCAGCCGTAGACGACAAACCCGACGTCGCGATCCAGCGAGTGCCCGCTGGAGAAGGACGGCCGGCTCTGGAAGAGTTCGACATACGGGTTCTGCGAGGTGATGAAGGGGAGGGAGCCGTAGTCGAGCATCGCGTGGATGACGAGCGTGCCGACCATCCTCGTGCGGCCCCCGTCGCTGACGCAGAGGCCGCGGCCCGCGTGCAGCAGCCGGCGCTCCTCGGACCCGAACGGCGACACCTCCTCGAACACCTCCCATTCGCAACTGGCCTCCTGCCAGCGCTGCTGCGCCTGGGTGTACTCCGGCAGGTTCAAGGCGAAGCGGCTGGTCAAGGCGCCGGCCTCGTCGTACAGTTCGACCGCCGAGGTCAGGCGGCTGGCGGCCAGGTCGGTCTGCGACCAGACCAGGAATGCGTACTCCGTCGGCACCTGGCCTGCGGCTGGAGGCGCCTGCGACCGCACGAGATCGATCAGGCCCGGTACAGCATCGACCTGCAGCATGGCCCGCCTGACGGTGGCCTGTACTTCGTCCCGCTGGCCGATCGCCTGGGGAGCCAGCCGCGTCTCCACCACCTGCCGCTTGGTCCGGTCGGCCTGGGCGCCGGCCGCAGGGTAGAAGGTGACGGCGGGCAGGGCCAAGCCCAGGAACATCGCCAGGAGCGACGCCGCCTGGGACGAGTGCCGGCGCCAGTGCAGCAGCCGGGTGGCCCCCCACGCGAGCGCGACCGTCAGGAGCGCGGGGGGCAGCAGGACCCACGCGGGGTAGGCGCCGGCGAGCCCGCCGGGCCACCACATCCACATCACCGCCGGCAGGGCCCACGCGGCGACAAGGCCCGCCGCTTCCGCGGTGGAGGAGCGGATCCTCCACCACGCCTCCGAGAAGCGCAAGAGGGCGACCGCGCCCCAGACGGCGGCGGCGTGCATGCAGACGAGCCCCGCGGCAATGGCCAGCCTGCCGCCTTCCCAGGGGTGGAGGGAGTAGCGGAGCCAGTCGATGCCGGCAACGGCGGCGAGCGTGTTGCCGAGCCTGAGATACCACGCGAGCAGGGCGACCGCCGCGATGCCGGCAAGTAACTGGATGAGCCCGAACGTGACGGCGCTTTGCCAGGTGTCTGCAGGCGAAACCCGTGCCCGGCGCAGGCCGAGCCTCAGCCTCGTCATCAGGTCGCTGACGAGGAGCACGCCCATGAGGCACGCGATCGAGGTGAGCAGAAAATCCGCGGGGGAGCGCATCCAGAGGAGCGCCACGGCGGGGAGCGGCCGCTGGCCGCTGAGCGGCGCGACCGCGCCCGCAAGAGGCACCGCGATCCACGCCATGCCCCGCGCCGAGGCGATGATGGCGGCCAGAACTGCGGAACGGGCGAGCACCGCCTTCGGCGACTGGGCCGATCCCTTCCACGCGAGCAGCGGCACCGTCAGCCATGCCAGGAAGAGGGCCGTGAGCCCGGCAAGCCCGGCCAGCGTCCGATCGCGGATGGTGGCCCGCGCGGAGGCGACATGGGCGGTTTGGACGCGCCCTTCGAGGAGCGCCCTGCCGGCGAGGTCGGCCAGCACGAACGCGTCAGTCGAGCGGGACTCGAGGCCGCCTTCGTAGCCGGGCCGGATCGAAACCGGGACGGGCGCGCTGGTCCAGGTCAGCGCCTCCGTGCCAAGCCCGTGGGACGATCGACCGGTCGGGAGCCCGGCTTCGGCGACGATGGTGCCGGCCTGCCTGGCCTGCTCGCCGGCGGCGGGCACGGGATGCACGAGAACGAGCCTCAGCCCCGAGGCGCCTGGCGCCACCAGCAGGGCGGGCGGCCCGGCGAGCCGCGCGCCCGGCAGTTCCGAAGGACGGCCGGACCAGGCCAGCGGCGCCGCGTCGCTGCCGTAGACGGTCATCGCGATGCTCGCGTCGCTGATGGCCGCCAGTTCGGCGAACAGCTCGCGCGCGGCCCCGCGGTCGCGCGGCGCGCGGAGCATCAGGTCGCGGTGCTGCGACGCGGCGGCGGCGGCCCGCTCGAGCTCCGCTCGCAGGCCGTCGAACTCCTGCCGGACACGGTCCGCGATGAGGCGCCGGCCCTCGTCGTCGGTCCGTCCGAGCCCCCTGTACTCGCAGGACCGCCCCGTGAGCCACACGAGGGCGACGGCCGCGAGGAACCAGGCCAGGAGCCGCCACGGACGGGGTCGATACGCCACTCCCACGGTTGACTGCAGCATAGCCCCGCCGGGCGGGCCGGACAAGCGCCGCCATCGGCAGCGCCTCGCGAAGCGTGCTATAAATCGGAGCCGGGATGCTCTCCGGAATCGACATCAGAACCGCGCTGAAGCGCGGGGCGCTCGTGGCTGCCGCGAACTGGCAGGTCACCGTCATCCAGTTCATGGCGGAATCCACGTTCAAGATGCTGCTGAGCGTGCCGGTCGTGGGCGGCCTCCTGCTGGTGGTCCTCGTCCTCGGCCGCGAATTGCCGGAGCTCTTCTCGCCGGACATCCGCGAGAGCATCACGTTTGTCGCGACGGCGCTCGCCGCCGAGCCGCCCGCCCTCATCTCGTTCCTGCTGGCGTTCGGCCTTGTCGCGCTGGCCGGTTCGGCGTTCATGTTCCTGCTCAAGGGCGGCACGGTGGCGGTGCTGGCCGTGGCCGAGCGGGAAGCAGCCGCCGTCGAGGACCCGCCGTTGCGCCTCGAACCGTTCTGGTCGGCCGCGCGATTCACCGTGGCCCGTTACGAGGCGGGGTGCCGGCAGTATCTGCGGAGGTTTCTCCGCCTTGGGTTCGTGCTCATCCTGGTGTACGGGGCATCGGCCGCCGCGTATCTCGCGGTGCTGTTACGGGGGGCCGACTGGTTTGCCGGCGGCCCGCTGGGCTGGACGGCGATTGCGGGAATCGGCTCGACCGTACTCGTTGTCTGGGTGACGCTTGTGAACTTCTTCTACCTCCTCGTCCAGATGGTCGTGGTCGTCGAGGAGTGCAGCGTACGGTCAGCCGCGCGCAAGGTTGTCGCGTTCCTCCGGGCCGAGCCGGCGCTGACCGTCGGCGTCTTCGGCGTCGTGCTCCTGCTCGTGATGGGCGCCACCATCGTGTCGATCGTGGCGACGACGAGCCTGGGCCTGATCGCGTTCGTGCCCCTCGCGGGGCTTGCCGTCGTGCCGCTGCAGCTGCTGGCGTGGCTGTTCCGCGGCCTGGTGTTCCAGTTTCTCAGCCTCAGCGCGCTTGGCGCCTATCTCACGATCTATCGCCGCTACAGACGGTGACAGGTACAAGGTCCGGTCCGAGCCAGCCGGAAACTGCACCGGTCACCATTTCTCCGGCGGCAGCTTCTTCCACGACGCCATGTCGAGGGGAACGAGCATCGGCTCCACCGTCTGCCCGAGAGCCATGAAATGCCCGCCCGCCGTCAGGACGACCAGTCGCGCGGGCGCCGAGGCGGCCTGCGGCGCCAGGAACGGGCCGTGCAACGGGCGGCCAGGCAGGGGTGCGGTGGCCGTGACGCCGCCGTCACTGACCCGGAAGGCCCGCAACTCGGGCGCGACGCCCGCCGCGATCACCTGCGTTCCGGCCAGCAGCGGTTCGCCGGCGGGGCGCGTCGTGAGGGGCCGCTGCCATCGCAGGTCGCCGTGGCGGCGGTCGAGGGCCCGCACCATGGCATCGAGCGACGTGAAGTACACACGCCGCGCATCGGCGACGGCGTGGCCGACGACGTCGCCTCCGGTGCGCCACCGCCAGGCGATGTCGCCATCGCGTGCACGCAGGGCATAGAAAAAGTTGTCGGTGGACCCGGCGAAGACACGGTCGCCGATGGCCGTCATCCCGAGCACACGGGCGCCGAGCGCGCGCGTCCATGCCGTCGAGCCGTCCGCCAGCCTGATCGCCAGCACCTGCCCGTCGTCGAGACCCACCAGCAGGAGGTCGGAGCCCGCCTCGATTGGCGCCGAGACACGGCCGGGCATGCGCGCTTTCCACACCTCCCGGCCGTCCGCCCAGTCGAGCAGCACGAGGTCGCTGGCGCCGCTGAGGAACACGACTCCGACCAGCGCGGCGGCCGGGGACGCGCTCGCCGCCGAGCCCAGGTCCCGGCGCCAGGCGTCGCGGCCGGAGTGTGCGTCGATGGCCCACGCCGTCGCGCCGTCTGCGCCCGCGAGGTGGCGCCCCGACGACGCGGGCCTCACACTTGACGTCGCCTCCGCCGTCCATCGCGTCGCGCCGGTGGCGTGATCAATCGCGCGCACCGTCCCGTCCTGCAGGACGAGGTAGGCGCTGTGATCGTCGAAGGCGGGGAGCTGAGCCGGGGGAGGATCGAGGCGGATTTGCCAGATGATGCCGCCGGGAAACGCCAGTTCCTGGGCCGGCGCCGCCTGGGAGAAGCCAAGGAGGCACACAAGCGCCGCTGCCGAAGATGTGCTCACCGCCCGTCGGATCACACCGGTATAATACGTGAGAAGCGGATTCGAAACCCGTCCTGCACTCCGCAAGTTGGCCCCGTGACGCACCAGACCATTCTCGTCCTCGACTTCGGCTCGCCGTACACCCAGCTGATTGCCCGGCGGCTCCGCGAGCTGTCGGCGTATTCCGAGGTGGTGCCGTGGTACGCGCCGCCGTCGACGATCGAGTGGGAGTAGCATGCCCGAGTTCGTCCACCTGCACCTGCACACGGAGTACTCCCTGCTCGACGGCGCGTGCCGGATCGGCGAACTGCTGGCCGAGGCCGAGCGGCTCAAGATGCCCGCGCTGGCGGTGACCGAGCACGGCAACCTGTTCTCGGCGATCGTGTTCCACGACAAGGCGCGGCAGCGTGGCATCAAGCCGATCCTCGGCTGCGAGGTCTACGTCGCGCCGGGCAGCCGCCTGACGCGGGGCGGGCCGATCAGCGAAGCGTCGAACCACCTCATCCTGCTGGCCGAGACCAACGAGGGATTCCACAACCTGGTGAAACTCACCTCCTCGGCCTACACCGAGGGCTTCTACTACAAGCCGCGCATCGACAAAGACCTGCTGGCCCGGCACAGCAAGGGCCTCATCGCGCTCAGCAGCTGCCTGAAGGGCGAGGTGCCGAGCGCGCTGCGGGCCGATCAGGCCGAGCGCGCCGCCGTCGCGGCGGCGACGTACCGGGACATCCTCGGCGCGGGCAACTTCTTCCTGGAACTTCAGTACCAGGGCATCGAGGAGCAGCGGATCGTCAACGACGGCCTGCTGCCCCTGTCGCGCGATCTCGGGATCCCGCTGGTCTGCACGAACGACGTGCACTACCTCCGCCGCGACGACTTTCGCCCGCACGACATCCTGCTCTGCATCGGCACGGGCCGGACGGTGAACGACGCCGAGCGGATGCGGTACTACGGCGACCAGTTCTATCTGAAAACGCCGGAGGAGATGGCGGCGGTCTTCGGCCATCTGCCGGACGCCATGCGGAACACGGTGGCCATCGCCGACCGCTGCAACGTCGATCTGTCGGACTCGGGGCCCTACCTCCCGAATTTTCAGGTGCCCGACGGGTTCACCCTCGAGGGCTACTTCGAGCACGTCGTGCGGGAGGGCTTCGAGGTGCGCCTGGCGCGCCTGCGGGAGAGCCAGGCGGCCGGCTCGCTCCGCCATTCGGTCGAGGAGTACCGCACGCGCCTCCAGTACGAGATCGACGTCATCAAGCGCATGCAGTACCCGGGGTATTTCCTGATCACCTGGGACTTCATCCGCTACGCGCGCGAGCAGGGCATCCCGGTCGGGCCCGGGCGCGGGTCCGCGGCCGGCAGCCTGGTGGCGTACTGCCTCCGCATCACCGACGTCGACCCGCTGCAGTTCGACCTGCTGTTCGAGCGCTTCCTGAACCCCGAGCGCATCTCACTGCCGGACATCGACATCGACTTCTGCGAGCGGCGCCGGGGCGAGGTCATCGACTACGTCACGCGCAAGTACGGGCGCGAGAACGTGGCGCAGATCATCACCTTCGGCACGATGAAAGCGAAGGCCGTGGTGCGCGACGTCGGGCGCGTGATGGACATGCCCTACGCGGACGTCGACCGCGTGGCGAAGCAGATCCCCGCCGTGCTCGAGATGACGCTCGACAAGGCGCTCCTCGAGAACCCCGTGCTCCGCGAGATGGAGAAGAACGACGCGCGGGTGTCCGACCTGCTCGGCGTCGCGAAGCGGCTCGAGGGGATGGCCCGGCACGCGTCGGTGCACGCCGCGGGCGTGGTCATCGCGCCGAGGCCGATCACCGAATTCGCGCCGCTCTACAAGGGGAGCCGCGACGAAATCACGACGCAGTGGGGGATGAAGGAGATCGAGCGCATCGGCCTGCTCAAGATGGACTTCCTGGGCCTGAGCACGCTGACGCTGATCCACGACGCCCTCGCGCAGATCGCGGCGACCACCGGCACGCGCGTCGCCATGGAGGACCTGCCGCTCACCGACGCGAAAACGTTCGACCTGTTCTCGGAGGGCCAGACGCTCGGCATCTTCCAGTTCGAAAGCTCGGGCATGCGCCAGATCCTCCGGCAGGCCAAACCGAGGAAGTTCGAGGATCTGATCGCCCTCAACGCCCTCTACCGCCCGGGGCCCATCAAGGGCGGCATGATCGACGACTTCATCGGCCGGAAGCACGGCCGCGTCGAAGTGCGCTACGAGCTCGAGAAGCTGCGCCCGATTCTCGAGGACACCTACGGGGTGATGGCCTACCAGGAGCAGGTCATGCGCGTGGCCAGCGAACTGGCCGGCTTCAGCCTCGGCGAGGCCGACCTGCTCCGCAAGGCGATGGGGAAGAAGAACCCGGCGCTCATGCAGGCGCAGCGCGAGAAGTTCGTCGCGGGCGCGACCGGCCGCGGCATCAGCGAGAAGAAGTCCACGCGCGTGTTCGACCTCATGGAGCAGTTCGCCGGCTACGGCTTCAACAAGTCGCACTCGACGGCCTACGCCCTGCTCGCGTACCACACGGCCTACCTGAAGGCCAACTACCCGTGGCACTTCATGGCGGCGCTGCTGACCATCGAGTCGCAGAACACGGCCAAACTGGCCGCCTACCTCCACGAGTGCCGGGAGCTGCGCGTGCCGATCCTGGCGCCCGACATCAACAGCAGCGAACTCGCCTTCGCCGTCCGCCCCGAGGGCGTGCGCTTCGGCCTCGGGGCCGTGAAGAACGCCGGCGAGTCGGCCATCGCCTCGATCCTGCAGGCGCGCGCGGCTCGCGGGCGCATCGCGTCGCTCCTCCATCTCTGCGAGGACATCGACCTCCGACTGGTCAACAAGCGGGTGCTCGAGAGCCTCATCAAGAGCGGCGCGATGGATTCGCTGGTCGCCGGGCAGGCCGCCGGCCCGCTCGCGTCCGCGCGGCTGCGGCCGAGGCTGCTGGCCGCCCTGGACGGCGCCGTCGACTACGGCAACCGCCACCAGCGCGATCGCGACAAGGGACAGGTGCAGCTGTTCGGCGGCGGCGAAGACGGCGACGGATCGCGCGCGGATGCACCGCTGCCGCCGGCCCAGCCCTGGACCGAGGCCCAGCAGCTCACCTTCGAGAAGGAAGCGCTCGGGCTCTACCTCAGCGGCCATCCGATCGACCGGCACAAGGCCGACCTGGCGGCGTACGGCGCGAAGAGCCTCGAGGACCTTCTGGCGGCCCACGGCGAGCCCGCCGCCCCGGACGACGACGAGGAAGCCGCCATGGCCGGCGGGCGGTCCCAGGGCCGGACGAGCGAGGAGGTGGCCGTCGGCGGCATTGTCGCCTCCATCCGGCCGCTCAAGACCAGGAAGGGCGACCGCATGGCCGCCTTCATGCTCGACGACCCGCACGGCACGATCGAGGTCGTGGTGTTCCCCGAGGCCTTTTCGAAGGCCGCCTCGCTGCTGCAGACCGACACGGTGGTCCTCGTCAAGGGCCGGTTCGAGCGGGACGAAGACTCGACGCGGCTGCTGGCCGCCGAAATCCTCCCGATCGAACAGGTACGGGAGCAGCTGGCGCGGGAGGTGATCGTGACGGTCGACGGGGCGCGCCACGATCGGCGGACGTTCGAGGCTGTGTCTGACATCCTGGGCCGGCACAAGGGCGACCGCCGCGTCTCCTTCTTCGTGACCACGTCCACCGAGCCGCCCCTGCGCGTGCGGGTGGACGTCTCGGGACAGGTGCGTGTGCGGCCCTCGGAGCAGCTCGTGGCGGACCTCGAGCGGATCTGCGGACCGGGATCGGTGACGGTGCGGTAGGATCAGGGCGACCCGGGAGAACCATGGCCGCAGAGCTGCTGGACTTCGAAGAACCGATCGGCGTGCTGCTCAAGGAGATCGACGCCCTGAGCATGATGCCGCAGACCGAGGCCCGCGCCGCCGACATCGCGCGGCTCCGGGGGCGCATCGACGAGCTCCGCGCGGAACTGTTCGCGGGGCTGACGCCCTGGCAGGTCGTGCAGGTGTCGCGCCACGCGGGCCGGCCGGGCACCCTCGACTACATCGAGCGGCTGTTCACCGACTACGTGGAGGTGCACGGCGACCGGCGGTTCGCCGACGACCCGGCCATCGTGTGCGGGATGGCGGTCTATCACGGCGACCCCGTGCTCGTCGTCGGCCACCAGAAGGGCCGGACGACGAAGGAGAAAATCGCGCGCAATTTCGGGTACGCCAGGCCCGAAGGCTACCGCAAGGCGCTGCGCGCGATGCGGATGGCCGAGAAATTCGGCCGGCCCATCATCGTGTTCGTGGACACGCCCGCGGCGTTTCCGGGGATCGAGTCGGAGGAGCGAGGCGTCGCCGAGGCCATCGCGCTGAACCTCCGCGAGATGGCGGTCATCTCGGTCCCGATCGTGGTTGTGGTCTGCGGCGAAGGCGGCAGCGGAGGCGCGCTCGGCATCTCCGTCGGCGACCGCCTGCTCATCCAGCGGTTCGCCATCTTCAGCGTCATCCCGCCTGAAGGGTGCTCCGCCATCCTCTGGCGGGATTCGAAGCGGAAGGTCGAAGCGGCCGCCGCGCTCAAGCTGACGGCGCCCGACCTCCTGAAAGCCGGGATCGTCGACGAAATCGTCCCCGAGCCGCTCGGGGGCGCCCACCAGGACCCGGTGCTGGCCGCGCAACTGGTGGACGAGGCGATTCGGCGCACGCTGGCCGAGGTCGCGGCCATGCCGGTGGCGGCGCGCCTCGACCATCGCTACAGGAAGCTGCGGCAGGTGGGGCGGCTCGGGGTCGATTTCTCGGACACGGCCGCCGGCGCCGGCGCGGCGAAGCCGGCCGGGCGTGCGTCCCGCTCGCGCTGATGGTGCCCTACCGCTGGGAGCACGAGGTGTGTGACGACGAGGCGGCCGGCGAATTGGCCGCCTCCGCCGGCATCGACCGCGCCGTCGCCCGTCTGCTGATCGTGCGCGGCATCACCGATGCCGGCGCCGCCGAGCGCTTCCTGCGTCCGAGTCTCGACGACCTGCACGACCCGATGCGCCTTGCCGGCATGCAGGCGGCCGTCGAGCGGCTGCTCAAGGCCGTCGCCACCGGCGAGCGCATCGCCGTGCACGGCGACTACGACGTCGACGGCATCACGGCGACGGTCATCCTCCGCCGGACCCTCGAACTGCTGGGCGGGGAGGTCGTGCATTTCGTCCCCGACCGCATGAAGGACGGCTACGGCCTGAACACGCCGGCCATCGAGCGGCTGCACGCGGAAGGGGCCGGCGTGGTGGTGTCGGTCGACTGCGGGATCCGCGGCGCGGCCGCCGCGCGACGCGCCCGCGAGCTCGGCGTCGATCTCATCATCACCGATCATCACGAACCGGACGAAGACCTGCCGCCGGCCTTCGCCGTGGTCAACCCCAAGCGCCGGGATTGCACCTACCCCGACAAGAACCTCGCCGGGGTCGGCGTGGCGCTGAAGCTGGTGCAGGCGCTCACCGCGCGGGCCGGCCGGAGCAGCTGGCTGCCCGCGTTCGTCAAGATCGCGGCCATCGGCACGCTGGCCGACGTGGTGCCGCTGGTGGGCGAAAACCGCGTGATCGCCAAGCTCGGCCTCGAGGCGCTGTCGAAAGGCCCGCACAAGGCCGGGCTGCGGGCGCTCATCGAGAGCGCCGGCCTCGCGGGCAAGCCCATCGACAGCTATCACGTGTCGTTCATGCTCGCGCCGCGCGTCAACGCGGCCGGGCGCATGAGCTCGCCCGACATCGCGCTCCGGCTGCTGCTCGCCGCCGACGACGGGATGATCGCGGAAGCGCGGGAACTGGCCGGCCAGCTGAACGCCGAGAACGAGCGGCGCCAGCTCGAGGAGCGCGCGATCCTGGCCGAGGCCCGCAAGGCCGTCGAAAGCGACCCGGACATCGGCGCCCGCGCGGCGCTCGTGGTCGCCGGGGAGGGCTGGCACCGCGGCGTCATCGGGATCGTCGCCTCGCGACTGGTCGACGCGTTCCACCGGCCGGCGGTGGTGCTCTCGATCGAGGGCGACACGGCCCACGGCTCGTGCCGCAGCATCCCGGGTTTCGACATGCTCGCGGCCCTGACGGCCTGCTCCGAGCACCTGGCGCAGTTTGGCGGGCACCGCGCCGCGGCGGGGCTGACCCTGGGTCGGACCAGCATCCGTGCGTTCCGCGACGCGCTGACGCGGTGGGCCGATGATCGGCTCGGCCCTGACGACCTCCGGCCCCGGCTCCGGATCGACGGCCAGCTCGGCTTCCGCCAGATCACCCCGCGCCTCTACGACGGGATCAGCCAACTGGCACCGTTCGGCGCCGGGAACCCGAAGCCGACGTTCTGGACGCCCGCCGCCCGGCTGGCCGACGGTCCGCGGCGCATCAAGGAGCGCCACCTCAGCATGAGCCTGCGGCACGACGGCGTGGCGCTGCGCGGCGTGTTCTGGCGCGCGGCCGAGCGCGCCGCCGAGATGACAGCCGCACGGGACGGCCTCGACGTCGCGTACTCGATCGAGCGGAACACGTTCAACGGTTGCACATCGCTCGAGGTGTCGCTGGCGGACGTCCGGGCGTCGGGCGCGGAGCCTCGATGAGGTGGCAGCAGCGGATGCGGATCGGGATCGCCGTGTTCGGCGCGGCCTTCCTGGTCGTGCTCTACCTGGCCTTCCGCGCGCCGGGCCCCGCCGGCGGCCCCCCGGCCGCCGGGCGCGCGACGCGCGAGGACCCGGAGGCGACGGCGCAGAGCACCAGCGGCGAACTGTTGAACCTTGTTCGCGACGCGGAGAACTTCCGCCTCGAGTACGACAAACTGCTCACCTATCCCGACGGGCGCCAGAAGCTGGAGGGCGCGCGTATCCATGTGCCGAATCGCGGAGGACGGGACTTCACGGTGCGGGCCCGCGGCGCGGAGGTGGGCGCCGGCCAGGATCGCATCCAGATGCAGGGCGCGGTGCAGCTCGAGTCGAGCGACGGCCTCGTCGCGAAGACCGAGGCCGCGGATTACAGCCAGAGCGAGGGCATCCTCCGGGCGCCCGGCCCGGCGTCGTTCACCAAGGGCCGGATGTCCGGAGCGTCGCTGGGGATGACCTACGACAAGGGCCGCGACGCCATCACGATGCTGGACGACGCGTCGATGGCCATCGAGCCGGAGGGGCCCGGCGATGCCCCGGTCCGGATCACCTCGGGCTCGGCCTATTTCGCACGAGCCGACCACTACGTCCGGTACGAGCGCGACTTCACGCTCGTGTCCGGCGCGCGCACGCTCTCCAGCGCGCTCGCGACGGCCTACCTGACCGACGACGGCGCGCGGGTCGAGTCGCTCGAGATGCGGGGGCAATCGCGCATCACCGGCGTCGGCGAGGGCGCGGGCGCGCTGCGGGCCATGGACGCCGACGACATCAACCTCGAGTTCGCGGGCGATGGCAGCACGCTGGCCGGCGCGACGCTGGCGAGCCGCCGGCCCGGGCGGGCGAGCATCGAACTGGGCGCCGACGGCGGGACGCGCCGCGTCGCGGGCCAGTGGATCGACGTCCGGTTCTCGGCGGATGGCGCGACCATCAACGGCCTCACCGTGCGCGAGTCGGCCGTGCTGACGCTGCCCGCCGCGGCGGACGAGCCACCGAGGACCATCACCGCGGCCACGCTCACCGCGAAGGCCGGGGCCGGGGCGTCGCTCGACACCGCGCGGTTCGCGGACAACGTCGAATACCGGGAATCACCCGCTGGCGGCACCCCCAGGATCGTCCGGTCCCGGATTCTCGACGCAGTGACGGCGCCCGGGCTCGGCGCCATGACGGATGCCCGCTTCTCGGGCGCCGTGCGGTTCGAGGAAGGGCAGCTCCGCGCGGCGTCCGGCCAGGCCCGGTACCTGGTCGACCGAGGCCGGATCGATCTCGACAACGTCGACGACACCACGGGGCTGTCGCCTCGGGTGACCGACGGGCAGGTGGCCATCGACGCGGGGCACATCGAGATCACCACGGATCCGAGGCGCATCTCGGCGCGGCAGGACGTGCGGAGCGTCATGACGCCCGCCGGGAAGGACGCCGCCGCCGCGGGTGGCGATGTCAGGCGGGCCGGAATGCTGGAGCCGGACCAGCCGGTCTATGCCGCCGCCGCGGCGCTCGAGTACGACAGCACGGCGCGCGTCGCCGTCTACACGGCCGAAGCGCCGGCGCAGGCGAGGCTCTGGCAGGGCGACACGACCATCCAGGCGGACCGCCTCACCGTGGACGACGCCACGGGCAACCTCTCCGGCAAGGGCACGGTGGCCACCACCTTCATGATCGACGAGAAGGACGCGAAGACCGGGCAGCGCGATCGCACCCCGTCGATTGGCCGCGCCGACGACTTCCTCTACGACGATGGGACGCGGAAGGCAACCTATGCGGGGAGCGCCCATGTGTCGGGCCCCCAGGGCGATCTCGAGGCGTCGCGCATCGAGTTGTTCCTGGCGGCGGAGGCCAACGAGCTCCAGCGCCTCGAGGCGTACACGGCGATCTCGTTGCGCGACGCCACCCGCGTGGTCTCGGGAGACCGCCTGACCTACACCGCGGCCGAGGGCCGCTATCTCGTCGTGGGCTCGCCGGTGAAGATCGACGCGGACTGCCGCGAAACGACGGGCCGGACTTTGACTTTCTACAAGTCGACCAATAACATCGTCGTCGAGCCGAATGACGAATTCCGGACGCAGGTGACGTCGATTCCCAACTGCGTGGCGCCCGGGCGGAAGTAGATGGCGACGCTGCGAACCGAGGCCCTGACCAAGAGCTACGGCGGCCGGACGGTTGTCCGCGGCGTCAGCGTCGAAGTGTCGTCGGGCGAGGTGGTCGGCCTGCTCGGCCCCAACGGCGCGGGCAAGACGACCACGTTCTACATGACCGTGGGGCTGACGCCGCCGGACTCCGGGCGAGTGCTGCTCGACGGCGCCGACGTGACCGACGACCCGATGTACATCCGCGCGCGGAAAGGGATCGGCTACCTGCCGCAGGAGCCCTCGGTGTTCCGGGGGCTCACGGTCGGCCAGAACATCCTGGCCATCCTCGAAACGCTCAACCTCACGGCCGCGGAGCGGAGGGCGCGGCTGGCCGACCTGCTCGCCGAGCTCAACCTCACGCCGCTGGCCGATTCGCCCGCCTACACCCTGTCGGGCGGGGAGCGCCGGCGCGTGGAAATCACGCGGGCGCTGGTCATCTCGCCGCGCTTCATCCTGCTCGACGAACCGTTCGCGGGGATCGACCCGATCGCGGTGGCCGACATCCAGGACATCGTCTCGCATCTGAGCGATCGCGGCATCGGCGTGCTCATCACGGACCACAACGTGCGCGAGACGCTGCGCATCACCGACAGGGCCTATATCGTCAATGAAGGCGCCATTTTCCGGAGCGGGACGCCGGACACGCTGGCGGAGGACGACGAGGTCCGGCGCGTCTATCTGGGGGCGGATTTCCGGCTGGACTGATCCCGCACGACCGACTACACTCCGGGTGACGACCCATGGCGCTCCAGCAACGACTGCACACGAAACTCGTCCAGAAGCTCATCCTGACGCCCTCGCTGCAGCAGGCCATCAAACTGCTGCCGATGTCCACCCTCGAGCTCGTGGACATGCTCAACCAGGAGGTGGTCGAGAACCCGCTGCTGGAGGAGGTCCAGGCCGAGGACGCCCAGGCCGCCGAGGGGGCCGCGCCCGACAAGCCTGAGGGGGAGCCTGAGGGGGCGGCCAAACTCGACGGGTGGGACGACGGCGACTACGCCTATTTCTTCGGAGATTACCTCGACGAGGGGTACCGGCCGCGCGCCCAGCAGGAGGTGAAAGAACTCCCGCCGATCGAGAACACCCTCTCGACGACCTCGTCGCTCTCCGACCACCTGGAGTGGCAGTTGTCGCTGCAGACGACCGACGACGTCACCCGGGCGATTGGCGAGGCCATCATCGGGAACCTCGACGACGACGGATACCTCGTGGCGTCGGTGGACGAGATCGCGCTGATGGGGGACTGGACCGCGGACCAGGTCGAGTCCACGCTCCGGATGATGCAGGGGTTCGACCCGATCGGCGTGGCGGCGCGCGACCTTCAGGAGTGCCTCTGGCTGCAGCTCCGGCACATCGGCCTCGAGGGCTCGCCCGCCGAGCGCATCGTCACCGAGCATCTGCGGATGCTCCAGAACCACCAGATTCCCGAGCTGGCGAAGAAGCTCGGGATGTCGGTGGACGACCTGAAGCCGCACATCGAAACCATCCGCCACCTCGATCCGAAGCCGGGGAGCCGCTTCAACCGCCGGGAGTCGCAGTATGTGATCCCGGACGTCTACGTCGTCAAGGTGGACGACCAGTACGTGGCGGCGCTCAACGAAGACGGCCTGCCGCAGCTGCGGATCAGCCCCGTCTACCGGCGGCTGCTGGAGAAGAGCACCGAGAATCCCGAGGAGACGCGCGCCTACGTGAAGGACAAGTTCCGGTCGGCGCTGTGGCTGATCAAGTCGGTGGAGCAGCGCCAGCGGACGATTCACAAAGTCGCCACCAGCATCATCAACTTCCAGCGGGACTTCCTCGACCACGGCATCGAGTTCCTGCGCCCGCTCGTGCTGCGCGACGTCGCCAACGACATCTCGATGCACGAGTCGACGGTGAGCCGCGTCGTGACGAACAAGTACATGCACACGCCCCAGGGCGTGTTCGAGATGAAGTACTTCTTCCACAGCGGGATCAGCAGCTCCTACGGCGACAACGTGTCGTCGGTGACCATCAAGCAGCGGATCAGGAAGATCATCGAGGGCGAAGATCCCCGCAAACCGATGAGCGACTCCAAGATCGTCGGCATCCTGCAGAAGGAGGGCCTGGTGCTGGCGCGCCGGACCATCGCGAAGTACCGCGAGGAGCTCAAGATTCCCACGTCCAACCAGCGCAAGGTGTTCTACTGAGGCCATCATGCGACTCACGTTGACGGGCAGGCACGTCGAGATCACGCCGGCGCTCCGCCGGCTGGTCGAGAAAAAGATGGCGCGCATCGTGCGCGTTCTGAACACGAGGGCGGTGTCGGCGCAGGCCGAGCTGTGGCCGGAGAAGTTCCGCCACGTGGTCGAGGTGCACGTGCATGCGAGGGGCGGGCACATGCTCAAGGGGCGGGCCGTGGCCACGTCCTGGGAAGAGGCCCTGTCCCTGGCGGTCGACCGCGTGATCCAGCAGGGGCAGACGCTGAAGGGCAAGTGGCAGCAGCGGACGCGCGAGGCGCGGCCCGTGAAGCGCAGCATCCAGGAGCCGCAGGCGGCATCGGCCCGGCGGATCGTCCGCGCCCGGCGCTATCCGGTCAAGTCCCTGACGATCGCGGAGGCCGCCTTGAGCGTGCCTCCGGCGCCGGACGCGTTCGTGGTCTTCCGGAACACCGACACCGACGCCATCAGCGTCGTCTTCCGGCGGAAGGACGGGGACATCGGGCTCATCGAGCCCAAGGCCTGAGGCCCGGCGGGCGCGCCCGTTTTCCGTTATGCAACCCTCGTCGACGCGAGTCACCGTCGGTGCCCTGCTGCGCGCCCGCGCAGAGACGCTGAGACTCGGCCTCGAGCTGCTGGCCGGCGCCGCCGGGCTCGAGCGCGGTATCACGAGCCCCTACGTGCTCAAGACCGGACTCGCGCTGGCCGGGTTCGACAGCTACCTCCAGGACGGCCGCGTGCTGGTGTTCGGCGCCAGCGAGGTCGGCTACCTGAACGGCCAGCAGGCCGCCGCGCGGACCGCCGTTCTGGCGCGCGTCATGACCCGGCACATTCCCTGCGTGCTGGCGACCGACGACCTCGAACTGCCGCCGGAAGTGGCCGTCGAGGCGGAGCGCGCGGGCGTGCCGCTTCTGCGGACGCCGGTGGCGACGCCGATCGCCATCGCCAGGCTCACCAACTTCCTCGAGGACACTCTGGCGGAGCGGACGATCGTCCACGCGGTGCTCATGGACATCCTGGGCCTCGGCGTCCTGATTGTCGGCGAGAGCGGGATCGGGAAGAGCGAGTGCGCGCTGGACCTCGTGCTGCGGGGGCACCGCCTCGTCGCGGACGACACGGTCGAGATCCGCCGCCGCGCCGAATCGGTGCTCATCGGCGCTTGTCCAGAGTTCACGCGCCATCACATGGAGATCCGCGGGCTGGGCATCCTCAATATCAGGGACCTGTTCGGCGTCGCCTCCACGCGCGCGTCGAAACGCGTGGAGTTCGTGGTGCAGCTCGAGCGCTGGGAGGCCGGGCGCGAGTACGAGCGTCTCGGCCTCGACGACCAGTTCTACGAACTGCTCGGGCTCCGGGTGCCGATGAACCGGATGCCCGTGGCGCCCGGACGCAGCATCGCCAACCTGGTCGAGGTCGCGGCCCGCAACCAGCTGCTGCGCGCGCGGGGGCACCACGCGGCCAGGAAGCTCGCCGACCGCCTGCAGCAGCACCTCATGAACGGCGGAGGCCAGATGGCCGAGCCCGACGAGGGCGCCGAGCGGGAGAGCGACTGATGGCCGGGGCAGCGGGCCGCTCGGTGGCGCGGCGGACGGCGCAGGCGCGGTTCGTGGTCCTGACGGGGCTGTCCGGAGCGGGCAAGTCCCAGGCGATTCGCGCCCTGGAGGACCTCGGGTATTTTTGCGTGGAGAACCTGCCGTCGACGCTCATCCCGACGATGGCCGAGCTGGCGAGCCGCGCGGAATCGGGCCTCGAGAAGGTGGCCCTTGTCGTCGACGTGCGAGAGCGGGCGTTCCTCTCGCAGTTCCCCCGCGTGTTCCGGCGGATCCGGCGCATGCCCGGGCTCAAACCGATCCTGATCTTCCTGGAGGCCCGCGACGCCGCGCTCGTGCGCCGGTTCAGCGAAACCCGCCGCCCGCACCCGCTCGCGAAAGACCGCCCGGTGCTCGAAGGGATCCACGAGGAGCGGAGGAGCCTGAAGGCGATCCGGGCGCTCTCCGACGAGATCGTCGATACCTCGGACCTGACGGTCTCCGACTTGCGGGAGGCGTTCTCGGCCGTCGCACGCGGCGGCGTGCGCGCGCGGCCGCTGCAGGTGACGCTGGTCAGCTTCGGGTTCAAGCACGGCATCCCCGTCGAGTCGGACCTCGTGTTCGACGTCCGGTTCCTCCCCAATCCGCATTTCATTCCGCGCCTGAGGGCGCGCTCCGGGCGCGACCGCGCGGTCGCGGCGTTCATGAGACGGCACCCGGCGACGCGCGAGACCGTCGACCGTCTCGCGGACCTGCTCCGCTTCCTGGTTCCGCATTACGCCGATGAGGGCAAGACCTACCTCACCGTCGGGATCGGGTGCACCGGCGGGCAGCACCGGTCGGTGTACGTGGCCGAGCAGCTCCGGCGGACGCTCGGATCCCTCGCCGGCGTGCAGTTGCACGTCCGGCACCGCGACATGGCGCCGGGAGGCGACGCGCGCGCCGGCAGGCGCGAGCAAGGAGGGCGCACGTGATTGGCGTGGTGGTGGTGACGCACGGGCAGTTGGCCGCGGAGCTGCTGAGCGCCGCGGAGGCCATCGTCGGCGATCTGCCGCGGTTCGCCGCAGTCTCCATCGGCTGGCACGACGACACCGATGACGCGCGCGACGAGATCCGGCAGGCGATCGCGCGCGTGCAGGACGAGAGCGGCGTGCTCGTCCTCACCGACATGTTCGGCGGCACGCCGACGAACCTGGGGCTGTCGTTCGTCGAGCCGGACCGCGTCGAGGTGGTGACCGGCGTCAACCTGCCGATGCTCATCAAGCTCTCGAGCCTTCGGCCAGCGCAGCCCGAGCTGCTGGCCGTGGCTCGGGAGTTGCGCGAAACCGGGCGCAACGCCATCCACGTGGCGTCGGACCTGCTCCGCGCCGAGGGCAAGCGCTGAGATGGTGGCCCGCACCGTCACCGTCCGGAATGCCCTCGGCATGCACGCGCGGGCGGCCGCCCGGTTCGTGCATGCCGCCGCCGCGTTCCAATGCCGCGTCACCGTCACACGCGAAGATCGCGTGGATCGCCATGTCGACGGGAAGAGCATCCTCGGCCTGCTGCTGCTCGCGGCCGCCCGCGGCGAGGACATCCGGATCTCGGCCGACGGGGCCGACGAGGCGGAGGCGCTCGGCGCGCTCTGCCATCTGGTGGACGCCGGGTTCGGGGAGGAGCCGTGATGAGGATCTCCGGCCTGCCCGTGTCGCCGGGCGTGGCGTGGGGGCCGGCGGCCCTGATGCTGCAGCGTCATCCGGCCATGCGATTCGGCATCGCCGCTGCGCACGTCGAGCGCGAACTCGGCCGGCTCGACCAGGCCCGCGAGAGCAGCGCCGCGCAGCTTCGGGCCATCCGGGCGAGGCTCTCGCAGCGAGTGGGCGCCGATCTCGCCAGCCTGTTCGAGGCGCAGCTGCTCATGCTGGACGACGAACTGCTCGTGCCGCGCGCGCGGCGCATCGTCGAATCGGACCGCGTGAACGCGGAATGGGCGCTCGACCGCGCCTTCGACGAGTTCTGCGCCGTCTTCGCGGACGTGGGAGACGAGTACCTGCGCGAGCGGCGGGGCGACGTCGCGGACGTCGTGGGCCGGATCCGCCGCAACCTGCTGCCGGCCGCCGCGGGGGGCCTGCGCGTGCTGGCGGGCATCGCCGCGCCGGTGGTGCTCGTCGCCGACGAGCTGGCGCCGTCCATCGCCGCGCAGATCGACCCGGCCCTGGTCGTGGGCCTCGCGCTCGAGACCGGGAGCCGCACCCATCACTCCGCGATCCTCGCCCGGTCGCTGGGACTCCCGGCGGTGGCGGGCGCGCAGGCGGTGACGCGGCACATCAGCCCCGGCGTCCTCGTCCTCGTCGATGGCGATGCCGGAGAGGTCGTGATCGACCCGGATCCCGGCCTCGTCGAGCAGGCCCGGGCGCGGCGCGATCGCCGCGCCGCCAGCGTCGGCGCCGCGCCGGCGGGCGTGCGCGGCCCGGCGGCGACAACCGACGGTGTGGCCGTCCAGTTCCAGGCGAACATCGAGCGCCTCGAAGAGATCGACGGCGCCCGGGCGGCCGGCGCGGAAGGCATCGGCCTGTTCAGGTCGGAGTTCCTGCTCGGCGGCCGCGCGATCGAGGCGTTCGACGAGGAGGCGCAGTACCGCGTCTACCGCGACCTGGTCGAGCGGATGGCGCCGCATCCCGTGACGATCCGCACCTTCGACATCGACGAGTCGCAGACCTCCGGCGGCGGGACAGGCGATCTGGACGACCTCGTGCGGGGACGAGACGCCGGCCCGTCGCGAGGCCCGCTGGGCCTGCGGGCGATCCGGCTGAGCCTGGGGCACCGCGAGACCTTCGAGGTCCAGCTGCGCGCCCTCGCCAGGGCCGGGCGCCACGGGGCCGTGCGCGTGCTGCTGCCGCTGGTGTCGAGCGTCGACGAACTGCGGGAGGCCAAATCGGCGCTGCGATCGGCCACGCACGAGATGGCGAAGACGGCCGGCGGCGCGCCGGCGATGCCGGTGGGCATCATGATCGAGGTGCCCTCCGCCGCGCTGACGGTCGATCTGCTGGCCGCCGAGGCGGACTTCTTCAGCATCGGGACCAACGACCTGATTCAGTATTGCCTGGCGGTGGACCGCACGGACGGCCGCGTGGCCGGCCTGTTCGACCCGCTGCATCCGGCCATCCTCAGGGTGATCCGCCACGTCATCTGCCTTGCGCGGCCGCGCGGGCGGCCGGTGGCTCTCTGCGGCGAGATGGCCGCCGATCCCGGCGCCCTGCTGCTCCTGCTGGGGCTGGGCGTCACCGAGTTCAGCATGAGTCCGGCGGCCATCCCCGAGGCGCGCGAACTGGTGCGCCAGATCTCGATGCGTGCCGCCAGGCGCGCGGCGATCCGGGCCGTCGGCCTGCCCACGTCGCGTGATATCGCCGCGATGCTGGCGGCGCGGTTTCCGGCACTGGCGACGTGGCCGGCCGGCCGCGACGGCCGGCCGCACATGGAGGGTCAATCGTGAGCGCAGAAGTGAGGCCCGGGGTCTGGCGTGTGGACAAGCCCTGGGGCTACGAACTGTTGTGGGCGAAGACGGAGCGGTACGTCGGCAAGATCATCCACGTGAATGCCGGACACGCACTCAGCCTGCAGTACCACAACGTGAAGACGGAGACCGTCTACCTGGCGTCCGGCAAGGTCAGGTACGAGATCGGCGACGCCGGGGCTCTCCGCGTGCTCGACCTCCTGCCCGGCGACCGCCTGCACATCCCGGCCGGCACCGTCCACCGCGTCACGGCCATCGAGGACGCCGACATCTTCGAGGTCTCGACGCCCGAGATCGACGACGTCGTCCGGCTGGAGGATCGGTACGGGAGGGCGGGGAGCTAGACTGCTCGTCAGAATCGAGGAGCAAGAATCAAGAAGGGCCAACTGACGATTGTCAGAATCCAGAAGTCGGGAATGCGGTGAAGCAGGCCTTCCTTCTGGCTTCTTGATTCTTACTTCTTGCTTCTTGCTTCTTACTTCTTGCTTCTGTCTCTCGCTAGAACGGAATATCGTCCGCGTTGATGTCGGCCGGCGCCTGATCGAGCTCGTCGACAGGATGCGACTCGGTGCGCTGGGCGCCCGATCCCTGTCCGCCCGGGCTGCCGAGCAGCACGATGCGGTCGGCCGACACTTCCGGGGTATAGCGGTTATGCCCCTCGCGGTCGGTCCAGGTCTGAATCGAGAGCCGGCCTTCGACCAGGATGCTCTTGCCCTTCAGGAGGTGGGGCGAAAGCGTCTCCGCCTGGCGTCCCCAGACCTTGATGCGGTACCACTCGGTGCCGGGCCGTCCGCGGTCGTCCTTCTTCGAGGGGTCTTCCACCGCGAGGCTGGTCGACAGCACCTGCTTGCCCTGCGGCGTGGCGCGCAGTTCGCCGTCGCGGCCGAGGTTTCCCACGAGGATGATCTTGTTGTAGCTGTTCGCCATGCGAGTCCTTTCGCCGGGCTCCCGGAGGCCCGGCTGGCGGTCACTTCTTGGGCACGTTGAGCTGGTCGAGCGCCTGCTTGGCGAGAAACGCGGCATCGCTCGACGGGTAGGTCTTGATGACGAACGCGAGCGACTCCTTCGCCTGGGCGGCCTGTCCCAGCGCCTTCTGCGCCATGCCGCGCTTGTAGTACGTGTCCGGGAGCGTGTTGCTCGACGGATGGCGCTCGACGACCAGGTTGTAGGCGACAATCGCGTCCTGGAACCGTCCCGACATGTAATAGGTCTCCCCGATGAAGTACTGCGCGTCGTCGGCGAGATCGGACTTCGGGAACGTCTTCATGAAGCTCTCGAAGCCCTGAATGGCGAGGCTCCAGTTGCCCATGTAGTAGTCCGAGCGCGCGGTCTCGAAGGCCTGGGAGGGCGAGGCCCCGAAGCTGCCGGGACGCGGGGCCGGTGGGGACGGCCGCCTGCGGCGCCACGGACTGCGCGAGGCGGACGGTCTCGACCTCCTCGGACAGCGAACCCAGGCGGACGTTCGACTCGTCGACCTTCTCGCGAAGGACGCGCAGGTCGGCGCTCATCGTGTCGGCGAGCGCCTTCTGGTCGGCGACGGCCTTCCGGTTGACGGCCGCCTGCTCCTCGAGGCGGGCCGTCACCGACTCGAGCAGCTTGGTCACCGCGGCCAGCTGGGCCTGCAGCCGCGTGTTCTGCTGCTGCAGCATCCGCAGGTCCGCCATCATCTGCTGGTGTTCCTTGTTGGCGGCCTCGAGCGTCTCGGTCGCCGGGAACGACAGGAGAAGCACCACCGCGAAGAACAGCCCAAGGTGTCGGATCATGGATTCGTCTCGCTTCCGCCCCGGCTATTTCCCGGTGATGACGAAGTGCGCGCGCCGGTTCTTGGCCCAGGCGGCGTCGTCGTGGCCGGGATCGAACGGGAACTCCTTGCCGTAGCTGACAATCTTCACCCGGCTCGCCGGGATGCCGAGCGCCAGCAGGTAGGCCTGCGCCGAACCGGCCCGGCGTTCGCCGAGCGCCAGGTTGTACTCGGCGGTGCCGCGCTCGTCGCAGTGGCCCTCGATGGTGACCGTCCAGGCGGAATACTTCTTCAGCACCGCCGCGTTGGCGTCGAGCGCGGCGCGCGACTCGGCCGAGAGTTCCGCGCTGTCGTAATCGTAGTAGACAATCCGCATGGGGGAGTCGCGGTTGAGGTCGTCGATGGAGCGGGTGGCCATCGGATCCTCGACGACCGGCGGCGGCGTGACCAGGGGCGCCTCGGTGACGGGGGCGGGCGGCGCCGGCGGCGGCGGCGCCTCGGGCGTCGTGGGCGGCGGCGGCGGCAGCGGCCGGGCGACCGGCGGCTTCTTGGGGGCGCAGGCGCCGAGCGCCAGCGACGCGACGACGAGTCCAGTGAGCACTGCTGCGGATGCCGATCGGATGCGCATACGGATGACCCCTTCCCGCTCCGGCTACTTCGACCAGTCGGGCGTGTAGTTGTTCCCGACCGTGGTGACCTGCTTGAGCCCCAGCCCGTCACGGCCCATCACGAAGATCTGCTTCTTGCCCGTCCGCGTCGACATGAACGCCACGTGCCGGCCGTTCGGCGCGTACGCGGGGCTTTCGTTGCTGCCTTGTCCCCCCGTCAGCTGCCGGCGCGCCTGCGTGGCGAGATCGTAGATTCTGATATCGTACCCCGGACCGGTCCTCGACGCGTAGGCGATTTCGTTGAACGGCGCCGGCGACCAGGTCGGCCGATCGCACCACGACTCCGCCGTGATCTTGTTCAGGTTCAGGCCGTCGGCGTCGATGATGTAAATCTGCGGGGATCCGGAGCGGTCCGAGGTGAACGCGATTTGCGTGCCGCCCGGCGACCAGGTCGGCGACGTGTCGATCGCCGGGTGGTTGGTCAGCCGGACCATGTTCGAACCGTCGCGGTTCATCACGTAGAGCTCGGCGTTCCCGTCGCGCGTCGACGTGAAGCAGAGGCGCGCGCCGTCCGGCGACCACGCGGGGAGCCAGTTCTGGCCGCGGCCGCCGGTCGGGTTTTCGAGCGTGCCCTGGTAGATGAGCGAGATGAAGATGTCGGGGAAGTCGCGCCGGTACGACGTGTACGCGATGGCCCGCGCGTCGGGCGCCCATCGCGGGAAGAGGTTCAGCTTGCGCGTCACCGTCACCCGCTTCTGGTTGGCGCCGTCGTAGTCGGAGATGTAAATCTCCTTCACGTCCCGATCCGCGATCGCGTTGACCACGCGCTCGCCGTCGCGGTCCGACGAGAAGGTCAGCTTCGATCGCGCCGCGCCGCGCAGCGCGCGCTGCTGGAGATGGATGTCGTCGGCGGCGGCGTGCGCGTAGAGCCGCGGGTTCGCCGTGGTCCCGGTGTATTCCTTGGCCATCACCGACCGCCGGGTCCGCACGTCGAACAGGCGCACCTCGACGCGGAACGTGCCGGGCGCGGTCCGCTCGACGCTGCCCGCGACGAGGCCGTCGGCGCCGAGTTCGCGCCACCGGTCGAACGGAAGTTCGCCAAGGGATCGCGCGGCGGGGATCGTCCGGTACGTGTCGCGCGGCACCATGTAGAACTCCCGCTCGAAGGCGAGGTCGTCCCACAGCACGGCGCCCATCAGTTTCGCGGCCGCCTGGGTCTCCGCGTCGCCGGATCGCGCGATGAAGTCCGGCACGGCGTACCGCGGCCGGGCGCCGGTTTCGCCCGAGATGCTCAGGATCACCTCGGACTGTTGCTGGGCCTGGGGCGCCGGGGGCGTCGGCCCCGCGGGCCACGCCCGCAGCGCCGCGCCCGCCGCCAGTACGACGATCGCGTACACCATCGCTCGCTTCGTGGGCATGGTCACCGTCTGTACTCGAATTTCAGGTGCACCGTCAGCTGGTCGTCCAGAAAGGCGGACGGCAGCGGCGGCACGCGCTGGGTCTGGAACAACGCGCGCTGGGCCGTCAGGTCCAGCGCAGGGAAACCGCTCGATCGCTCCAACTCGATGTCCGTGATCCGCCCGTCCCGCTGGATCCGGAACACGACCACCGCTTCGCCTGTCACCTGCTGGTTCGCGTTCCAGCGTCCCTGGATGAGCTGCAGCATCGTGACGAGGTAGTCGGGGCAGCAGAAGTTCTTCACGTCGAGGTAGCTGCCCGACCCGAGGCCGCCGCCTGTCGAGAGGCCGCCGAATCCCATGCCCCGGTTGGGATCGAGCGACTCGCCGCCGGGCGCCGCGGCGGACGGCGCCGGCGCGGCGGCAGTCGGCGCGGCCGAGGCCGCAGCCGGCTTCGCGGGCCTGGGCGGCGTCTTCGCCGGCCGAGTCGACGAGGGCAGCGTCATGGCCGGCTTGGCGGCCGACGGCGGAGGCACGACGGGCGACGGCTTCGCCGCAGGCGCGGCGGCGCGCGGCGCCGGCGGGCTGCCCATCATCGTCATGCCGCCCGCGTTCGGTCCCGCGGCGCCGCCGAGCGAGATCGTCATGACGTCGCGCTGGTCCGGCTCGTCCGCACGCCCGCTGATGGCCGAGGCAGCCGCCAGCACGGTGATGAGCGCGACATGGCCCACCAGCGACGCCGTGACCATGCGGGGGAGACCCGCGTCGCGGCGCGCGCGCTCGAGCAGGACGATGGTGACCGCTTCCATCGCGTCAGCGCTCCTCGGGCAGGCGGGCCACGATGCCCACCTGTTCGATGCCGGCGTCCTTGAGCCGGTCCATGACGTCGAGCAGTTCCTGCAGCTGGATGGCGCCGTCGCCGCGCAGGAAGATCTTGCGCTCGGCGCGCCCGTCCATCATCTGCCGGACACGCTCCGCGAGCAGGTCCACCTGGACGCGCTCGGTGCCGAGGCGCACGGCGCGGTCCTTCCGGAACGAGAGCGGCACGGTGACGAACACGCGCTCCTCGGCGATCGGCTCCGAACGCCGCGCCACCGGGAGGTTCACGTCGACGCCACGCTGAAGCATCGGCGCGGTCACCATGAAGATCACCAGCAGCACCAGCATCACGTCGACCAGCGGCACGACGTTGATCTCGGAGATCGACGCCGTCACGCGCCGCACGCGGCCCGTGCGCCCCGTCGTGACTTCGTCGGTCGGGCTGATCTTGGGCATCGATCGCGCGTCCTCGGCTCCCGCCTACGTGAAGTTGCGCTCGGAGATGTTCAGGAACTCGAGCGCGAAGTCGTCCATCGCCGCCGTGAGCTCTTTCACCGCGGCCACGAAGTGGTTGTAGAAGTAGACCGCCGGAATGGCCGCGAACAGCCCGGCCGCCGTTGCGATGAGCGCCTCGGCAATCCCCGGCGCCACCACGCCGAGGCTCGTCGAACCGACGCTCGCGATGCCCTGGAACGAGTTCATGATGCCCCAGACGGTCCCGAACAGGCCGATGAACGGCGTGATGCTCGCCGTCGTGGCCAGCATCGGGAGCCGACGCTCGAGCTTGGACACCTCGACCGCCGCCGCCCGGAGCAGGGCCCGGTCGACCGCGGCGAGGCTCTTCAAGGTTGGACGCCCGGGCGTGGTTCCCGGACTGTTGAGCTCCTGGGCCGCCTGCTTGAGCTGCGTGTTCAGCTCGGCATGCCCGGCCTGGAAGATCCCCACGAGCGGGCTCTGCTCGAAGGTCCGGCATACGGCCTGCACCTCCGAGAACTTCGAGCTGCGCCTGAAGATGTCGCGAAACGTCGTCGTCTGCTTCTGGACCCGGCGCAGATACCACAGCTTGTGGAGGATGATGCCCCACGACACCACCGAGAAAGCCAGCAGAATGAGGAGGACGATTTTGGCGGTCGGGCCGGACCGGAGAACCAGTTCGAGCACGCCGTCGCCGACATTGGCAGTGGCACCCACGCGACGTCCCTTCGGATGCGCCGATGCCGCTCGACGGCGTCGGTGAATCCGGCTCCATCACGGTCGGCATCCCGCGTATTCCGGCAAGAGTACCATGCAGGGCATGGCCTGTCAAACCCGTGATATCATGAGAGTTCCGCGTCGACCGACCCTCAGGGACAGGAGCCCCACGGGCCCATGCTGCGCTACCTGAACATTCGGAACCTCGCCGTCATCGAAAGCCTGGAGGTGAGCTTTCAGCCAGGCCTCAACGTCATCACCGGCGAGACGGGGGCCGGCAAGTCGATCGTCGTCGGTGCCGTGGGCCTGCTCCTCGGCGACCGCGCCTCCTCGGACATCGTGCGGACGGGGGAGGACACGGCTGTGGTCCAGGCCGCCTTCGACCTCGACGGCCAGGAACGGATCCTCCGGCGGGAGGTGACCGCGCAGGGCCGCAGCCGGAGCTTCGTCGACGGCCAACTGGTGACGGCTGGAACTCTTAAAGAATTAGGAACACAGCTGGTCGACCTCCACGGCCAGCACGAGCACCAGGCGCTGCTCAATGCCGACGTCCACCTCGACCTGCTCGACCAGTTCGCCGGACTCGAGTCCGAGCGGCAGTCCGTCACCGCGGCGTACACCGAGTGGGCGGCCGTGCGAGCCGACCTGGCGGCGGCGAGCACGCGAGAGCGCGACCGGGATGCGCGGGCCGAGTTCCTGCGCTTCCAGCAGGACGAGATCGACAGGGCGGCGCCGCGCCCGGCCGAGGACGACCAGCTCGCCGCCGAGCGCGTCCTCCTGGTCAACGCCGAGCGGCTCCGCCGTCTGTGCAGCGAGGCCTACGCGCGGCTGTACGACGACGACTCGTCGGCGCTCAGTTCTCTGGCCGCCGTCTGGAAGCGCGTCTCGGAACTCCGCGAGCTCGACCCCAGATTCGGGCTCTATCTCGACAGCCGGGAAGCCGTCGACGCGCAACTCGGAGAGCTCGCGACCTTTCTGCGCGAGTACGGCGCGCGCATCCACTCGGCGCCTGAGCGCCTTCAGGAACTCGAGGACCGGCGGGCGTCGATCGAGCGTCTCAAGAGGAAGTACGGCCCGACGATGGAGGACGTCATCGCCCGCCGCGCGCGCTGCGCGGAAGAACTTGCGGCCCTGGACTCATCGGCCGAGACCATCGCGGCTCTCGGGCGCCGGCTGGGAGCGGCAGGGGAGCGCTACAGCTCAGCTGCCCGCGCGCTCTCCGCAGGACGTCGGCGCCGCGCCCGCGATTTCGCGAAGGCGCTCGAAGGCGAGCTGGCAGGCCTGGCAATGGCGGGTACCCGATTCGAAGTCAGGTTCGACGCCGCCGATGTGACCGAAGATCGATGGACAGCCCGTGGCGTGGACGTGGCGGAGTTCTTCGTGTCGCCCAATCCGGGTGAAGACGTCCGGCCGCTGGCCCGCATCGTGTCGGGCGGGGAGCTTTCGCGGCTGATGCTCGCCTTGAAGACGTTGGCGACGACCGACTCCCCGGGTAAGACCCTGGTCTTCGACGAGGTCGATTCAGGCATCGGCGGCCGGGTCGCCGATGTGGTGGGGCAGCGGCTCCAGGCGCTGGGCCGGGTCTTCCAGGTCTTGTGCATTACGCACCTGCCGCAGATTGCGGTGTTCGGCGAATCGCACTACCGCGTGGCCAAGCTCGAGCGCGGAGGAAGGACGCATACGACGGTTGACGCGCTCTGGGGACCGGCGCGGGTGGACGAACTGGCCCGCATGATGGCTGGGGCGGTGGTGACCGAGGGCGCGCGGGCGACGGCGAGGGAAATGCTGGCCGCCAGGCACGGCGAAAGCGAAGCCGCAACGAAAGGCGAAAGTCGGGCCCGGGCGAAAGGCGAAAGGCGAAAGCGAAACTAGATGGCCAGGCGGTACCTCATCGAGACGTTCGGCTGCCAGATGAACTTCCACGACTCCGAGCGCATGGCCGGCCTGCTCGAAGCGGCCGGGTACGAGCCTGCCTCCGAGCCCGGCGATGCCGACGTCGTCATTCTCAATACGTGCACCGTCCGGGAAAAGGCCGAGGACAAAGTCCTCAGCCGCATCGGCGAACTGCGCGGCCAGCCTGGTCCGGCCGGCCAGCCTCCTGTGATCGCGGTGGCAGGGTGCCTCGCCCAGCAGGACGGCGCCGCGCTCTTTCGCAGGGCCAGGGCGGTGGACATTGTCGTCGGCACGATGGCGGAGCGCAGGCTCCCGTTGCTCATCGACGAACAGATGCGAACCGGAGCCCGCCAGATCGACATCAACCCGTACGACGACGTGTCGTTTCCCCTCGGGATCGCGCGCAGGGCGGACCCGGTCAAGGCCTATGTGACCATCATCGAGGGGTGCAACGACTACTGTGCGTTCTGCGTGGTGCCGCATACCCGCGGGCACGAGCGGATGCGCCCGAAGTCGGACATCCTGGCTGAGGTGCACGAAGCGGTACAGACTGGTCGGACCGAAATTCAGCTGCTCGGACAGATCGTGAACCACTACCAGGCTCCGGACGAACCGCGCTGCGACTTCGCCGCCTTGCTGGCTTCGGTCGATAGCGTGGCCGGGGTACAGCGAATCAGGTTCGCGAGTCCCCATCCCCGTCACGTCACACCGGGGCTCATCGACGCCATGAGAGAATTGCCGCGCGTCTGCAAGCACCTCCATCTTCCCGTGCAGTCGGGCTCCAGCCGGGTGCTCTCCGCAATGCGGCGGCGGCACACCCGCGACGAATACCTGGCGCTGGTGGACGACGTGAAAGCCGGGGTGCCCGGCATTCAGCTTTCGACCGATATCATCGTCGGCTTCCCGGGAGAAACCGAGCAGGACTTCGGTGACACGCTGAGACTGGTGGAGGCGGTCGGGTATTACTCGATGTTCTCGTTCAAGTACTCCGAGCGGCCGGGCACGCTGGCGGCGAAGCGGCTTCCCGACGATGTGCCGGAGGAAGAGAAGGACAGGAGGCTGGGCGTGTTGCAAGCGCTGCAGAAGGGGATTCAGGCCCGGCTGTTCGAGGCAGCCGTCGGCTCCACGGTCGAGGTCCTCGTCGACAGCGTCAGCCGCCGCCGCGGCACCGAGTTGTCCGGGCGGACCGGCGGCAATACGGTGGTGAATTTCCCGGGCGACGCGGATCTGCTGGGTTCCATGGCGCTGGTCGATATCGAGCGCGCGGGCGCGCATAGCCTCTGGGGACGGGTGCGTTCCTTGACAGGGTGCGGCGCCAGTCCTACCTTGTAAGCGGAGGCGCGCGTCTACGCACCGCAGGAACCGCGGCGGCGCCGGTGTGATCGAACGGCTGGTTGCAACAGACGAGGAGCACGATGCAGAGCGAGATGGTCATCAAGGGCCTGATGGTCGACCCCGTCACCAACATGCCCATCGTCATCCTGAGAGACAAGGATGGAGAGCGGGTGCTCCCGATCTGGGTGGGCGTCTTCGAAGCGAACGCCATCGCACTCCAGATCGAGAACATCGCCACACCGAGGCCGATGACGCACGATCTGCTTCGCAACGTCATCCGCGACCTGAACGGCAGCGTCGAGAAGATCGTGGTGTCGGACCTCAGAGAAACGACGTTCTATGCGTTGATTCACCTGCGGGTCGGCCAGGAGGTCGTGGCGGTCGACGCGAGGCCGAGCGACGCGCTGGCCCTCGCGCTGCGCACGCAGGCGCCGATCTTCGTCGAAGAGCACGTGATCGACAACGCCAAGACCGTCGACCTCACACCCGAGCCCGCCAACGCGGATCGCCTGCAGAAGTGGCTCGAGAGCCTCGACCCCGAGGAACTCGGCAAGTACAAGATGTAGCGCCGCGCTGGTCAGGATTTTCCGCCATTTCCGCCGAATCCTTGACACTGGTTCCGGGCGGCACCTAGAATAGCCGCGCCGTCCACAGGTCCTCTTCCATGATTGTTTCAATCGCCAACCAGAAGGGCGGGGTCGGCAAGACCACCACGGCCATCAACCTGGCCGCGGCGCTTGCCATGCGCGGCCGCCGGACGTTGCTCATTGATATGGACCCGCAGTCGAACAGTTCGATGTCTTACCTGGACATCCGGACCGTGGAGCGGAGCCTCTACGACGTACTGTCGGACGCACAGTGCGCACTCTCGGACGTCATCGTCGAGTCGAACGTGGAGAACCTGCTGGTGGCTCCTGCGAGGATTGCGCTCGCCAAGCTCGAAGCCAAACTGGTGGGGGAGATGGACGCCCACTTCAGGCTGAAAGACCGGCTCGATCCGATTCGTGAGGATTACGAATTCATCGTCATCGACTGCCCTCCGACGCTGGGGTTGTTGACGGCGAACGCGCTGGTCGCATCCAGTCATCTGCTCGTGCCCATCCAGTCGTCCTACTTCGCACTCGAAGGCACGGACGACCTGCTCGAGACGGTAGAGAAGGTGCGGGCGAGGGCCAACCCCGATCTGCGGCTGCTCGGCGTGCTGATCACCATGCACGACCGCCGGACCGCCATCGCGAGAGACATTCGCAATCAGATTCGGGCGGTATTCGGCGACCTCGTGTTCGCCACGGTGATCAGCAAGAGCGTGCGTCTCGAGGAAAGCCCTGCCTACAAAGAGCCCATCTTCACGTTCGCGCCCGAGTCGTCAGGCGCGACCGAATACTACAGGCTGTGCGAGGAGGTCATCGACCGTGCCTAGGCGCTCCGGTTTGCCCGAATCGATCAGGATGCGTCACGACGAGCATTACGTTGCCACACTGTCCGCCCCGGCCGGCACGCCGATCGGCAGGCTGCTCGCCATCGACCAGGTCGATCCGAACCCCGACCAGCCGCGACAGGCCATGGGTGACCTCTCGGAGCTGATGGCGTCGATCGCCGAGAAGGGCGTCATCGAGCCAATCGTTGTGCGCGTCAGGGGAGGCCGGTATCAGATCATCGCCGGCGAGCGACGCTACCAGGCCGCTGTGCAGGTGGGCCTCAAGGAACTGCCCGTGGTCGTGCGGGACGTCGACGACGCGGAAGTCATCGAACTGGCGCTGGTCGAGAATCTGCAGCGCAAAGACCTCACCGCGTTCGAAGAGGCCGATGCGCTACACGCGCTCGCGAACCAGGGAGGCCTCACGCACGAGGACCTGGCCAAGCGCCTGGGCAAGTCGCGAACGGCTGTTACCGAGAGCCTGGCGCTGCACAAGATGCCCGCCGAGATCAAGAACCTATGTCGGCTGGCCGACATTTCGTCTAAGTCGTTGCTGCTACAGATAGTTAGGCTTGGAGATAGGGCGAAAATGGCCGCGATGATCGAAAAGATCACGCGCGACGGCAACGCCACGAGAGAGAAACTCCGCAAGGAGACTGCCGCGAAACCGCAGCGCGGCCGCCCGCGTGCCTTCGTCTTCAAGTACCGTCCGCCAACAAAGGCGTTCAAGCTTCAGCTCTCGTTCGCCAAGAGCCAGGTTGATCGCGGCGAGATCATCAACGCGCTCGAAGACATCATCACCGACCTCCGGCAGGCGCGATAGCCGGCGCCCGGCGCTGGCTGGCTCGCATTCCGGAGAGGGCAATCTGGAACCGGTCGTCGAGGGATCCGGGCGGTTCAGGGCCGACGCGATTCTTGTAAGTTAACATAACATATATTATCAGACATCATTGGATTAGAGCCGGAACACCCCCTGTTGATGAATTGTGGGCGCCCGCCCAGGCCCACCCCCGCTCCGGCCCCCGCCCGGCCTGTGGTATCGTGTCGCCACCAGCGTATGTTCCGAGTCCTCGACCGCTACGTCATCCGCAGCGTGATCCCGCCGCTCCTGATGGCGCTCCTGGTCTTCACCTTCATGCTGACGCTGCCGTTCCTGCTGGAGCTCGGCGAAACGCTGATTTCCAAGGGGGCTCCCGCCTCGACGGTCTTCGCGCTGATGCTCACCCTGGTGCCCCAGGCACTCGCCGTCACGATCCCGATGGCACTCCTCGTCGGGCTCCTCGTCGGCCTCGGGCGCCTGTCGAGCGACCGCGAATGGGTCGCCCTCCAGGCCTGCGGGGTCGGGATCGACCGCGTCATCCGGCCTGTCCTCACCCTCGGGGTCCTGGCGACGGGCCTCACGTTCTACGTCTACATCTGGGCGGTGCCCGACGCGAACCAGACAGCCCGCGAGATCAAATACAACGTCGTCGCCCAACTGGTCGAAGGCGAGGTCAAGCCACGGGTGTTCTTCGACCACTTTCCGAACCGCGTGCTCTTCGTCCGTGACGTGCCGCCGGGCGGCGGCGTCTGGCGGGACGTCTTCCTGGCCGACTCGACGGACCCGCACAACCCGGTCGTGTATCTCGCCGACAAGGGCCACATGCTGCTCGACCGCGCGAGGCGCACGGTCGAACTCGTGCTCGAGGACGGCACCCAGCACACGAGCAAGGCCGACGCGCCCCAGGAGTACAGCGTGGCCAGGTTCGGCGAGCTGGTGCTGAGCCTGGACCCGGAGACGGTGTTTCCCCGGAGCGGCCCCGCCAGGGGCGACCGCGAGATGTCGATCGCCGAACTCCGGGCGCACATCGCCACGCTGCGGCAGCAGGGGATCTCCACGCACAACGCGAGAATGGAGATCCAGAAGAAGTTCTCGATCCCGGCGGCCTGCCTGGTGTTCTCGGTGCTCGGGGCGGTCTTCGGCCTCACGAACCGGCGGGATGCCAAGTTCGCGAGCTTCGTCAAGGGCATCCTCGTCATCTACGTCTACTACTTCTTCCTGATGAACGCCCAGTCCGCGGCGAAGGGGGCGTGGGTGCCGCCGTGGCTCGCCACGTGGATTCCCAACATCGTC
>JAWOGY010000267.1:0-2562 GCA_046496425.1 Vicinamibacterales bacterium | reverse complement strand
CCAGTAGCGACCGCGGGCGCCAAGGCCTGCCAGGATCAGACGGAGCGGCCCGGTCACGGCGCGCCGGCCAGGTCGTCGAGGATGAGTTGCGCTCCGGAGGCGACGTGCTCCGTCACCAACCGGAGGCTCCGTTCGAGGCCCCCGGCGCCCAGGGCGCCGACGATGGCCTGGTGGTTGGCGGCGACCGCCTTGGCGTCACCCATGTCGTGGGCTGGGCCGGATTCGAGAACTCGGGCGACCAGTCCGCCGCCGCGACCTTGAACTCGTGCGTCGCCGCTCCGAGATCCGCGGCTGCCTCGTACTGCCGGCTGCCGCGGTTCACGAACGCCTGTGATTCGGGCGGCGGGTTGGCCCAACTGTCGAAGCTGCCGCGCACGAACAGGCGATCGCCGAAATCCGCCGCCGGGTCGAGCGTCGAGGACGCCGGTCGGCAACTGCCGCCTGGCGCCAGCAGCGTGCGTTGCGCCCCGCGCCTGAGCGCCGGGTAGCGCTTGCGCAGGTCGGCCAGCGCCTTCAGCCGCTCGTCGAAGCGGGATGCCTCGAGCCGCGCGAAATCCATGTCCTCGCGGCTCGACGCGCCGATCGGCAGGTCGTACGAATCGCCCCGGCCCCGCATGGCGATCTCGGTGCCGTAGTAGACGACGGGCGTGCCCCGCAGCGTGTAGAGCAGCGTGAGCGCCATGTCGAGGCGCTGGTCGGCCTCCGCGGGCGCGACGCCCGCCGCCTCCGACTCCGACGCGAACCGCCACACGTCGTGGTTGTCGAGGAAGGTCGCGAGTCGCGTCGGATCGTCGTAGAGCGTGTCCTGCGCGAGCACGTCCGCGATGCGACGCGTGCTGCCGCCGCGCGCGAGGCTGTCCACCATCGCGAACTTGAGCGGGAAGTCGAACATGGACGGCGAGCCGACCGTGTCGAGGTAGTGCGCGATGCGCGCCACGCTGCCGTCAAAGGTCTCACCAACGGTCCAGAAGATGCGCGCGTCGGCCGGGCTGCCGGCGGCGAAGAACTGCGCCCAGAAGGCGTCGCCGACGTGCTTCATCGTGTCCATGCGCAGGCCGTCCACCGACGGGACGTTGTCGCGCAGCCAGCGCACGGTGCCGATCAGGAACTCGGACACGCCCGGCGCCTCCTGCCGGAAGTCCGGCAGGCCGGCGAGGCACATCGTCACGTCGTCCGAGCCGCACTGGTTCCCGGTGCGGAACCACGTCGGCTGCTGCCCGATGAGCGTGGAGCCGGGCCCGACGTGGTTGACCACGACGTCCACCACCAGCTTGATCCCCGCCGCGTCCGCCGTCGTCCCGAGCGCCTGCAGGGCCGCAAGGTCGCCGAAGTGGGGCTCGATCCGGTCGAAGCGCTCGGCCCAGTAGCCGTGGAATCCGGCAAAGGGCCGGCCCGCATTGACGCCGCCGCCGTTGCCCGGCGCCGGCACCTGCAGCACCACCGGGGAGATCCAGATCGCGGTGAAGCCCATGCGCTGGAAATAGCCCTCCTCGATCTTCTGGCGGATCCCGGCGAAGTCGCCGCCGTGCCAACCCACGGGATTGGCGCGATCCACCGCGTCTGCGCGACGATCGAGCAGGCCGCTGTCGTTGCTCGCATCGCCGTTCGCGAAGCGGTCGGTGAGGATCTGGTAGACGATCTCGTCGCGGAAGTCCGCGGTGCTCGCCACCGGCGGCGGCGTGACGCCCCCTCCGCCGCCCGGGTCGCCACCCGAGCCACCCGAATCGCCACCGCTCCCGCTGCCCGAGCCGCCGCCGCAGGCGGCCGTGAGAATGGCGGCGCACGCGACCAGCAGTCCGGCACGCCGGCGCGCGAGGTGACTCACGGCGCGCGGTACACCACGCCGTCCTTCATGACGAAGGCGACCTGGCTCGTGAGCGCGATGTCGGTGAGCGGATTGCCGGGCACTGCCACCACGTCGGCGCGGAAGCCGGGCACGACCTGGCCCAGGTCGCTCTCGCCGAGCACCTCGGCGGCGCGCAAGGTGGCGGACTGCAGCGCCTCGGCGGCCGGCATGCCGGCCTCGACCATGAAGCCGAACTCGAGCGCGTTGTCGCCATGCGGGCCCACGCCCGAGTCGGTGCCAAAGGCGATCTTCACGCCGGACTTGTAGGCCTGGGCGAAGGTGTCCTGGATCTGCGCACCGATGCGCTCGGCCTTCACACGCACGATCTCCGGCAGGTAGCCGGGCACCTTGGCCTTCTCCGCCACGAAGCGGCCGGCCGAGATGGTGGGCACGTACCAAGTGCCGTGCTTCTTCATGAGCGCGAAGATCTCCTCGTCCATGTAGGTACCGTGCTCGATGGAGGTGACGCCGCCCTCGATGGCGCGCTTCATGCCTTCCTTGCCGTGGGCATGGGCGGCCACCGCGTAGCCGTAGTCCTTCGCGGTCTCGACGATCGCACGGATCTCGTCGGCCATGAACTGCGGCGCGTCGCCGCTCTTCGCATAGCTCATCACGCCGCCGGTGGCGGCGATCTTGATGACGTCGGAACCGTCCTTGTAGCGCTGGCGCACGGCCTGGCGCGCGTCGTCCACGCCGTTCACTACGCCCTGGGTCGG
>JAWOGY010000016.1:0-15118 GCA_046496425.1 Vicinamibacterales bacterium | reverse complement strand
CCGGTTCAGCTCGTTCCCCACAGGCTGGCCCCAGGTGGATCCCTGGAGTTCGGTCTTCCCGTTTGCCTTTTTGCGCCCGATCCTCATGCCCTCATCAGTCCGGGCGACCAGCAGACGGCCCGGGTCCAGGCGGGTGAAGGCCGGTACAAGATCTCTTGCGAGATCAGCCTGGCCGCCGCCGCCGAGGTGGCGTCGAGGGGGTCCCGGCCCGCGATGGCCTGCAGCATGGCGGCCGCGTCAGGGGTCGTCAGCGCCAGCGGGCCGATCTGGTCGAGCGACGAGGCAAAGGCGATCAGGCCGTGGCGCGACACGCGCCCATACGTCGGGCGCAGGCCGACGCACCCGCACAGAGCCGCCGGCTGGCGGACAGAGCCTCCGGTGTCCGAACCGAGCGCCGCCGGCACGAGGCCTGCGGCGACTGCCGCGGCCGAGCCTCCGCTCGACCCGCCAGGCGTGCGGGAGCGGTCCCAGGGGTTGCGCACGGGACCGAACGCGGAATGTTCGCTCGACGAGCCCATGGCGAACTCGTCGCAGTTTGTCTTGCCGATGACAATCGCCCCGGCGCGCTCGAGGCGCTCGACGGCGGTCGCGCTGTACGGCGGCACGAAGCCCGCCAGCGCACGCGATCCCGCGGTGGTCGCCAAGCCGGAGGTGCAGATGTTGTCTTTGACGGCGACAGGCACGCCGGCAAGCGGGCCGGCGAGGCGGCGGTCGGCCAGGTTGTCGAGGGCCGCCGCGCGGCGGAGGACGGCGGCCTCGTCGACGGCGAGCATGGCCCCGAGTTCCCGACCCTGCGCCGCGATGCGCGCCAGCGCGTCCTGGCAGATCGCGGTGGCCGTGGTGGCGCCGTCGACGAATGCGGCCCGCAGGGCGCCGGCGGAGCCGGGCGGCGGCAACCTCATCCGATGACCTTCGGCACGCGGACGAGCCGGGGAGTCGCAATCGCATCCGGGGCGTTCGCGAGCGCGGCCTCGGCGTCGAGCGAAGGACCGGCCGCGTCGGGGCGCTCGAGCACAGGGGGGCGCACCTCGTCGCGCCCGGGCGCGGGACCGTCGATGGCGGCGCCGGCGACCTGGCCCACGAACGCGAGCATCTGCGCCAACTGCGCCTGGTAGAGGGCGGCTTCGGCAGGGGAGAGCTGAATCCGGGCAAGCGCCGCGACGCGGGCAATCGGGAAGTCCTCGCGCTCGGCGGGCATGGCCGATGCTAACATTCACGATCATGGCACCGCAACCAACACGCCGGTCCGCTGCTGTGGCTGGAACCTGGTACCCGGGCCATCCCGCCACGCTCGCCTCCGCCATCGACCACTACTTCGGACAGGTCGGCGAAACCATCGCCGGCGAGATCACCGCGCTGGTGTCGCCTCACGCCGGGCTGATGTACTCCGGGCCGGTGGCGGCGCATGCCTACCGCCAGCTCGAGGGCCGCGCCTACGATGTCGTCGTGCTGGTCGGGCCCTCGCATCATATGGGCTTCGAGGGCGTGGCGATCGTGGCGCGCGGCGTGTTCGAAACGCCGCTCGGCGACGTCGAGGTGTCGGCAGACGATGCGGACACGATCATTGCGTCGTGCCCGGCGGTGCTGGAGCTGCCCGCGGCGCACCGCCGGGAGCACTCGCTGGAGATGCAGTTGCCGTTCCTGCAGCGCGCGCTGCCCGGCGTGCCGATCGTGCCGCTGGTCATGGGGCACCAGTCGCGCGCGACCATCAACGCGCTCGCCGAGGGGCTCTCGTCCGCGATGGCCTCCAGGCGCGCCCTGCTCGTGGCGAGCAGCGACCTCTCGCATTACCAGACCTCGAGCCGGGCCGCGCTGCTCGACCGGGTGATCGTGGACGCCATCGAGCGATTCGATCCGGAAGCGGTCGAGCGGGCGCTCGTCCGGGATCCCGGCCACGCGTGCGGCGGCGGGCCGATCGTGGCGGTGATGCGCGCGGCGCGCGCCCTTGGTGCGGCCGACGCGCGCGTGGTGTGCTACGCGGATTCCGGCGCCGTGTCCGGCGACACCGGCGCCCCGAACGTGCCGAACAGCGCCGTGGTCGGATACTGTGCCGCGCTGTTCGGCACGTTCGGGGCGCCGGCGTGACGGCGAAGGCGCAGGGCGCGGACGGCCCGCTCCCGGCCGACGACCGCCGCAGGATGCTCGACGAGGCCCGTGCCGCCGTGGCCGACGCCCTCGCCGGCCGGCCGGTGCGCCACATCGCGCCGGAGGGGGTCTTCGCCAGTCGAGCCGGCGTTTTCGTCTCGTTGCACCTCGACGGCGAGCTCCGGGGCTGCATCGGGCATCCCGCCGGCGATCGGCCGCTGGCCTCGGTGATCCCGGAATGCGCGGTGGCGGCGGCCACGGGAGATCCGCGTTTCGACGCCATCTCGCCGGCCGAGTTGCCGCGGTGCGTGATCGAGATCTCCGTGCTCGGACCGATCATCACGGTGCGTGACCCCGGCGAGATCATCGTCGGCCGCGACGGCCTCATCGCCGAGCAGGGCTGGCGCCGCGGCCTGCTGCTGCCCCAGGTCGCGGTCGAGCACGGGTGGGACCGGGAGGCGTTCCTGTCGCGGACCTGCGGGAAGGCGGGTCTGCCGCCCGACGCGTGGAAGCGGGGCGCGGCAATCAGCAGGTTCGAAGCGGAGGTGTTCGACGACGCCGACGCGGCGTGGAGGCACGAGTGATGCGACGACTGGCGGCAGTGGCGGTGGCGGTCGGGCTGATTGGCGCGGTCCAGGTCGGCGCGTGGGGCGGCGAGGGGCACCGGCTGATCCTTGATCGCGCGATCCAGTTGCTGCCGCCGGAACTGCGGGCGGCGTTTGAGACGGATCGCGCGATGCTGCTCGGGCACGCGAGCGATCCGGACCTGTGGCGGATCGCAGGTTTCGACGACGAAGCGCCGCGTCACTTCCTCGACATCGACGCCTACGGGCCGCCGCCGTTCAGCGCCCTGCCGCGCGACCTGGGCGCGGCCATCGAAAAGTTCGGGCCCGAGACCATCACCAGGAACGGGCTCCTGCCGTGGCGGGCCGCGGAGATGCGCGGGCGGCTGCTGCGCGCCTTCGAGGCTCACAAAAGCGACCAGCGCTACGGCCGGAGCAATGCCGTCTACCTCGCGGCGGTCCTCGCGCACTACGTGGCCGACGCCCATCAGCCGTTCCACGCCGTCCTGAACTACGACGGCCAGCTGACGAACCAGCACGGCATCCACGCAAGATTCGAAGACGAACTACCCGCGCGCTTCGGCGCGAGGTTGACCTATGCGCCCTCGGCTCCGCAGCCGATCCTGGACACGCGCGGCGCGATGTTCGACGCGCTGGTCTCCGGCGCGGCGCTCGCCGCGGGCCTCCTCGAGGCCGACCGCCGCGCGGCGGAGGGCCGGACCGAGTACGACGACGCGTACTACGAGGCGCTTGTCCGCGTCGTCCAGCCCGTGTTCGAGCGGCGCGCGAGCGAGGCCATCACCGCCGTGGCGGGCGTCATCCTCGGCGCCTGGGAGGAGGCCGGCAGACCCGATCTCGCGAAGACCCTCCCGCGCCCGGTGCAGAAGATCCGCGGGCGCGACGCCCGCTAGCCCGCGCCGACGCGTCGATGGACATCTACCTCGTTCCCGCCGGGCGGCACCATTACGGCTTGTACTGCGAGGTGGAGGACCGCCGCCAGGGGCCGGACGAAGAGGCGCGACCCGGGTGGCGCGCGGCGCTCAGCCGGCGGTTTCACCGGGGCCTCGCCTACCTCGAAGCCGAGCGCCGGGGCCGGCTCGCGAAGGCCGCGTCCGCGGAACGCCGGACCCGCCTCCAGCGCCTCCGCGACCGCGCGCTGGGCTGGCTGGCGGAGCGCGTCGCCGAGCAGCGCCTGCTGTGGTTCCTTCGCAGCGAGCGGGCCGTCACCGCCCACCATCCAGACGACATGACCGTCGACGATGCGGAGCGGTGGGTGCGGAGCGAGCTCCGCCGCGACAGCCTTCGTCACCTCGCGTGGATGTTCGTCGACGGCGGCATTTATCTGGCCACGCTGCCGCTCACACCGATCCCCGGGCCGAACGTGCTGGCCCTCTATTTCTCGTTCCGGGCGATCGGGCATTTCCTCTCGTGGCTGGGCGCGCGCCACGGCCTCCGGCACGTCGCCTGGACCTACACGCCGTCGAAGCCGCTGGCCGAGTTGCGGCGCCTGCCGGGCATGACGTCGGCCGACCGGGCCGCCCTTGCGCACGAGGTCGCCTCGCGCCTGAACCTGCGGCACCTCGACCGGTTCCTCGCGCGAATGGCGCTCGCAGGCCCGTGATATACTCGCGCCGCTTGACCCTCCGCGAACTCGCTCGGCGACTCGGGTGCCGGCTCGACGGCGACGGCTCGATCGAGATCGGGCGCGTCGCGACGCTCGAAGCGGCCGGGCCCGGGGACCTGTCGTTTCTCGCCAATCCGAAGTACGCCCCGCAGCTGGCGACCACGCGCGCCTCGGCCGTTCTGGTCTCCGACGACGCGGCTCCGGCGCCGTGCGCGGTGCTGCGCACGCGCGACCCCTACCTGGCGTTCGCGTCGGCGGCCGCCCTGCTGGCGCCGGACGACCGGCCCGCCCCGGGCGTGTCACCGGCGGCCTGCGTCGCCCCCGGTGCCACCATCGGACCAGGCTGCCACGTCGGCGCCCTCGCCTCGGTGGGAGACGGCGCCGTCATCGGCGCGCGTACCATCGTCCATCCGCACGCGGTCATCTATGCCGGCGTCACGATCGGCGACGACTGCGTGATCCACGCGCACGTGTCGATCCGGGAGCGGTGCTCGATCGGGAACCGCGTCGTCATCCAGAACGGCGCCGTCATCGGCAGCGACGGGTTCGGGTTCGCGCCGAGGCCGGACGGCACGTACCAGAAGATCCCCCAGGTGGCGCCGGTCGTCATCGAGGACGACGTCGAGATTGGCGCCAACTCGGCCATCGACCGCCCGGCGGTCGGCGAGACGCGGATCCAGGCGGGCACGAAGATCGACAACCTGGTGCAGGTGGCGCACGGCGTCCGTGTCGGACGCAACGTCATGCTGGTGGCGCAGGTCGGCATCGCGGGCAGCACCACCATCGGCGACTCGTCGATGCTCGCCGGCCAGGTCGGCGTGGCGGGGCACCTGCACGTCGGGAAGGGCACGAGGGCCACGGCGCAGACCGGGATCCCCAATTCGCTTCCTGACGGGTCCTTTGTCTCGGGCTACCCGGCGATCGACAACCGCGACTGGCTCAAGTCCTCGGCCGTGTTCCGCCGCCTGCCGGAGATCAAGAAGGCCCTGGCGAATTTGGAGAAGCGCCTCGCCGGCCTCGAGTCCAGGCTTGGCGGCGCCCGCGAAGCCCCGCCCGCGTAGCTCGTGCCATAATCCGGGTGATGGAACCCCCCGAACCGCGCAGGGGCGACGTCGCCCGCTGCCGCCGGGCCCGGCGTGCCGCCGCCGTGTGCGTGTGGCTGTTGCTGGCCGCCGCCGCCGCGGCCGGGCCGGGCACCGGGTCGGAGGTGAGGCCGCCAACACTGGAGTACACCGTCTCCACGCTGCCGAACGGACTCCGGCTCATCGTGCACGAAGACCACTCGACGCCGATCGTCAACGTTCAAGTGTGGTACCACGTCGGCTCGAAGGACGAGAAGCCGGGGCGCACCGGGTTCGCGCATCTCTTCGAGCGCCTGATGTTCACGGGCTCCAAGAACGTGCAACCGGAGCAGCACACCTCACTCATCGCCGGCGTCGGCGGGCAGGCCAACGCGTACACCACCGAGGATGTGACGGTGTTCTGGGAGACCGTGCCGTCGCAGTTCCTGCCGATGGCGCTCTGGCTCGAAGCGGACCGCATGGCGACGCTCCGCATCGACAGGGAGGCGTTCGAGCGCGAGCGGGATGCGGTGCAGGAAGAGCGGCGGCTGCGCGTCGAGAACCAGCCGTACGGCCGGCTGTCTGAAATCGTGAGCGGCCACGCCTTCACGGTGCATCCGTACAAGCACCCCACGATCGGCACGATGGCCGATCTCGAGGCGGCGTCGCTGGAGGAGGTGCGCGGGTTCTACCGCACGTACTACGTGCCCGCGAACGCGACCGTGGTCATCGCCGGCGATGTCGAACCCGGCCGGGCCGTGGAGCTGGCGACGACCTACTTCGGCCGGATCCCGGGGGCCGCGCGCGCGGTGCCGCGGGACATTCCTGCGGAGCCCGCTCAGAGGGCGCCGCGGCGGCTCGTCGTCGAGGAGGGCTGGCCGCTGCCGGTCGTGGTCGTCGCGTATCATGTGACGTCCGACGGGCATCCCGATGCCTACCCCCTGCACATGGCGTCGAAGATCCTGTCGGACGGGCAGAGTGCGCGCATCTACCGGAGGCTGGTGTACGAGACCGGGATCGCGCTCACGGCGGCCGCGGTCGGGAACCTCACCGAACACCCGAACCTCTTCTATGCGTTCGCCGTCGTGCAGCCCGGCCATACTCCGGCCGAGGCGGAGGAGGCGCTGGTGCGGGAGCTCGATCGGCTGCGGACCGAGCCCGTGCCGGAGCGTGAGCTTGTCCGCGCGAAGAAGCAGTTCACGCGCGACTACGTGCTGGGCCGGGACTCCGTCCAGCAGAAAGCGGGCGCACTCGGCCACGCCGCCGTGCTGCACAAGGGCGATGTGGGGGCTGCCGACGCGGAGTTCGACCTCTTCCAGGCGGTCAGCGCGGGCGACATCCAGCGGGTGGCGCAGGCCTACTTCGCGCCGCAGGCCCGCATGGTGATCACGGTCGTGCCGAGGCCGGCGAAGGAAGGCGCCAGATGAGGGGGGCCTGGCGCGTGGCACCCGCGGTTGCTGCCACGGTAATCCTGGCGGCGGCCCCGGCTGTCGCGCAGGTCAGGAACTGGCCGTCCGAGCCGGTGCCGCCTCCACTCGTGTCGAGGACGGTGACCCTTCCGCCGTACGAGGTCCGCACGCTGCCCAACGGCCTGCGCGTCGTGGTGGTCGAGCACCACGAGCAGCCGTCGGTGAGCCTGCGCCTCCTGGTCGGCGCCGGGACAGCCAGAGACCTGACGCCGAAGCTCGGCGTTGCGAACATGGTGGCATCGCTGCTCGACCAGGGCACCGCGACGCGCTCGGCCCGGGAGATCGCGGAGGCGGTCGACAGCATCGGCGGCAGGTTCAGCATCGGCGCAGGCACCGATGTGACGTTCGCCTACCTCACCGTCCTCCGGGACAGCGTCGACGAGGGCCTGGACCTGCTGTCGGACATCGTGCGCCGGCCGGCGTTCGCCCCGGAGGACCTGGAGCGGCAGCGCGTGCAGTTGCGGTCCGCGCTGAGGGTGAGGTATCAGGACCCGGACTACGTGGCGGCGATCGTCTTCCGGCGCGTCGTCTACGGATTCCACCCCTACGGGTACCCGGCGACCGGCACGCCGGCCTCCGTTGAACGCATCACGCGCGGCGATCTGGTCGAGTATCATGCGCGGTACTTCACGCCGGGCAATGGCATCCTCGCCGTGGTGGGCGACGTGTCGGCGGGCGAGGCCTTTGCGGCGGTCGAGCGGGCCTTCGGCGGCTGGGCCGAGCGGCCCACCGTGGAGCCGCTCGTGCTCGCGCCGCCGGCGCCGACCCGCCGCGTCGTTGTCGTCGACGTCCCCGACGCGGTGCAGACGGAGATCCGGGCGGGCCATATCGGCATCCGGCGCGACTCGAGCGATTTCACGGCAATGGACCTGGCAATCCGCATCCTCGGCGGGGAAGGTGCGAACCGCCTGCAGCAGGTGCTGCGCACGCGGCGCGGGCTCGCGTACGGCGCGTCGGCGGGCCTGAACGCGTACAGGACGACGGGCGACATCGCGGCGGACACCGAGACGCGGCCGGAGGCGGCCGGCGAGGCGCTGCGCGTGATGGTGGACGAGTTCTTCCGCCTGCAACGGGAGCCGGTCGGGACCCGTGAGCTCGACGAGGCGAAGGCGTTGCTCGCGGGCAGTTTCCCGCTGGGCATCGAGACGCCTGACGACATCGCCACCAAGGTGCTCACCGCGCTCTTCTACGGTGTGCCGCTCGCCGAACTCGACACCTTCCGCGACCGCGTGCAAGCGATCACGCCCGCCGACATCCAGCGTGTCACACGCGCGTATCTGCGGCCCGACAGGCTTGCGATCGTGCTCGTGGGCTATGCGCCGCTGATCATGGACCAGCTGCAGCGCGTCGGCATCCGGAGTGGCGAGGTGGTCGCCCTCGCCGATCTCGACGTCACGACCGCGGACCTGGTGCGCCCGCCCGGGCCGCGGGCGCCGCTGGTGCCGCCGATCTCGACCGGAAAGGGCATCTCCCGCGAGGACTGGGAGCAGGTGCGACGCATCATCGACCCGGCCGTCGCCGCCGCGGGCGGCCTCGACGTGCTTCGCGGCGTGAAGACGATACGCGCGACGGCCACCACCGTCCTGCAGACGCCCGGCGGGCCGATGCGTGCGACGACGCGCACCTACATCGAGTACCCCGGGCGGATGCGCGTCGATGCGACGCTGCCGGCCGGAGAGGTCGTGCAGGCCTACGTCGACGGGCAGGCCTGGCTCAGGGACCGGACCGGCGTCCGGGACGCGCCATCGCCGATGCGCGACGAGTTCGCCCAGGGTCTGCGGCGCGACAGGATCGCCCTGCTCCTCGCCGCGGCCGGCGAGCGCCTGCTGGGCCGGGTCCTGCCGGATGAAACAGGGCTCGCCGGCAGGCCTCTGCGCGTGGTCGAGCTGTGGTCCGACGAGCTGTCGCCGGTCCGGGTCGCCTTCGACGCCGGGACACGCCAGGTCGCCTGGATTTCCTACCAGACCGCCGACCCCGGCGGGCGCGTGACCATCAGGGAGAGCTTCGACGACTACCGCGACGTGCAGGGCGTCAGCATTCCGTTCACCGCCGTCGTGCGTCGCGAGCATGCGGTCATGTTCGAGCGCACCATCACGGACATGCAAATCAACGTGGCGTTCCCGCCCGCGTTCTTCATGAAGGTCCAGTAGGCGGCCCGCGATGACCTCGGTGATGATCGCATGCGGCGAGCCCTCGGGCGACCTTTACGCGGGCGCACTCGCCCGTGAACTGGCCCTCCTGCGGCCGGGCACGCGGGTGGCCGGCCTCGGGGGCGAGCACCTGCGGAGTGCCGGCGCCGACATGGTCGGCGACTACCGCGGCCTGAGCGTGACGGGACTGGTCGAGGCCGTCAGGGTGCTGCCGCGCGCCTGGGCCATGCACCGCGCCCTGGTGGAGCGGGCCAGGCGCGAGCGGCCGGACGCGCTGGTGGTCATCGACTTTCCCGATTTCAACTTCAGGCTGGCGGGATCGCTGCATCGCCTCGGCGTCCCCGTCGTGTACTACGTGTGCCCGCAGGTCTGGGCCTGGCGATCCGGGCGGCTGCGGGTGCTCAAGAGGCTGGTCGACCGCGCGCTGGTCATTTTTCCCTTCGAGGAGGCTCTCTACCGGGATGCGGGCATCCCGGTAGAGTTCGTCGGCCATCCGCTCCTGGATCTGACGTCGGCCGCCGCGGGCCGCGACGCGTGCGCGGCCGAGTGGGGCCTCGACGGCTCGGCGCCCACGGTGGCGCTGCTCCCGGGCAGCCGGCCGAACGAGCTGCGCGCCACGCTGCCCACGCTCGCGGCCGCGGTGCCGCGCATCGCGGCCCGGGTGCCCGGCGTCCAGTTCATCGTCGCGCGCGCGCCAAATCTCCCCGACGAACTGTTCGGCCCGCTCCGGGCCCTCCGCGACAGCCGGGTTGCCGAAGTCGCGGGGCGCACCGACGACGTCCTGAGCGCGTCCGACGTCGTGGTCACCGCGTCGGGAACCGCGACGGTGCAGACCGCGATCCACGAGCGGCCGATGGTGATCGTGTACCGGCTGTCTCCGCTGACCTACCGCCTCGGGAAGCGCTTCGTGAAGCTGGACACGTTCGGCATGGCCAACCTGGTGGCCGGGCGGCGCATCGTGCCCGAGCTCATCCAGGACGGGTTCACGCCCGACGCCGTGGCGCACGAGACGGCGCGGTACTTCGAGGACCCGGCGTATGCCGCGCAGACGCGCGCCGCCCTTGCCGAGGTGCGAGCCAGGCTCGGCGAGGGCGGGGCCAGCCGGAGGGCGGCCGAGCAGGTGCTGGCCGTGTGCGACGCCCGCCGGCGGGGCCGCGGCTGAGGCCGCCTCCGGTGGGGCGGAAACGCGGCATAATGAGGGGTCCAATTTCCGGGAGACGAGAGCAGTCATGGCATACCAGAACTCATTCGGCGTGGTGCGGGACCTGGAATTCCGCGGTGGCTCGGCGAAGTACTACAGCCTGCCTGCCCTCCAGCAGTCCGGCTTCCCTGGCGTGGCGCGCCTGCCGTACTCGCTGAAAATCCTGCTGGAGAACCTGCTGCGTCACGAGGACAGCCACGCGGTCACGCCCGGCGACATCCAGTCGCTCGCCAACTGGGATCACGCGAACGACATCGAGAAGGAGATTGCCTTCACGCCGGCGCGGGTGCTGTTGCAGGATTTCACCGGCGTCCCGGCCGTCGTGGATCTGGCGGCGATGCGCGACGCCATGGCCCGCCTCGGCGGCGATCCGAACCGGGTCAATCCCCTCCAGCCGATGGAACTGGTGATCGACCATTCCGTCCAGGTGGATTACTTCGGCACGCCCGACGCGTTCCATCTGAACGCGGAACTCGAGTACGCGCGCAACCGCGAGCGCTACACGTTTCTCCGCTGGGGCCAGAATGCCTTCGACAACTTCCGCGTCGTCCCGCCCGAGACCGGCATCGTGCACCAGGTGAATCTCGAGTACCTCGCGCGCGTGGTCTTTCTCGCCCACCGCGGAGGCGCGGCGTGGGCGTACCCGGACACGCTGGTGGGCACCGACTCGCACACGACGATGGTGAACGGGCTCGGCGTGGTGGGCTGGGGCGTGGGCGGCATCGAGGCCGAGGCGGCGATGCTCGGCCAGCCCATCTCGATGCTCATTCCGCCGGTGGTCGGCTTCCGCCTCCACGGGGAGCTGCCTTCGGGCACGACGGCCACCGATCTCGTGCTGACCGTGACCGAGCGGCTTCGCCGGCACGGCGTGGTCGGCAAGTTCGTCGAGTTCTTCGGCCCGGGCCTCGCCAACCTCTCGCTGGCCGACCGCGCGACGCTGTCGAACATGTGCCCCGAGTACGGCGCCACGGTTGCGATTTTCCCGATCGACGCGATGACGATCGACTATCTCCGGCTGACCGGCCGGGACGACACGTCGGTCGCCCTCGTGGAGGCCTACGCCAGGGCCCAGGGCCTGTTCGCCGACGAGCAGTCGCCCGAAGCCGACTACAGCGAGGTGATCGAACTCGACCTCGGCACCATCGAACCGTCGATCGCGGGGCCGAAGCGGCCGCAGGACCGCGTCGCCCTCTCGGCGGCGAAGCCGGCGTTCGCCGCCGCGCTGCAGCAGATGCTGTCGGAGCGGAAGAAGACGGCCCCCTCCACGGCGCCCGGCGTGCAGGGCGCGCCGATCGACCACGGTGCGGTTGTCGTGGCGGCTATCACCAGCTGCACCAACACGTCCAATCCCAGCGTGCTCGTCGCGGCGGGCCTCGTGGCCAGAAAGGCCGTCGGGCGCGGCCTCACGCGGAAGCCCTGGGTCAAGACGAGCCTCGCGCCGGGATCGAAAGTCGTGACCGAGTATCTGGAGAAAGCCGGCCTGGCCAGGTCACTCGATGCGATCGGGTTCAACCTCGTGGGATACGGGTGCACGACCTGTATCGGGAACAGCGGTCCGCTGCCGGACGAGGTGGCGGCCCAGATCGAGGCGCGCGGCCTCGTCGTCGCGTCGGTACTGAGCGGCAATCGCAACTTCGAAGGGCGCGTGCAGCCGCTTGTGAGGGCCAATTACCTCGCCTCGCCGCCGCTCGTTGTCGCCTACGCGATTGCCGGCACGATGGATCTCGACCTCACGTCCGAGCCTCTCGGCCACGACAGGGCCGGTGCGCCCGTGTACTTGAAGGACATCTGGCCGAGCGAGCGCGAGATCCAGGAGTGCATCGCGGGGTCGATCACCGCCGGGATGTACCGCGAGGTGTACGCGGGCGTGTTCGATGGCGACGAGCGGTGGAAAGCCATCGAACCTCCGGCCGGCGACCGCTTCGCGTGGGATGACGCGTCGACGTACATCCGGAACCCGCCCTACTTCGACGGGCTCACCCTCCAGCCACCACCGCCCCAGCCAATCACGGGCGCCCGCGTGCTCGCGGTGCTCGGCGACAGCATCACGACCGACCATATTTCGCCGGCCGGCAACATCAAGGCGGACAGCCCGGCCGGGAAGTACCTCCAGGAGCGCGGCGTGCAGCCAATGGACTTCAACCAGTACGGTGCGCGGCGGGGCAACCACGAAGTGATGATGCGGGGGACGTTCGCCAATATCCGGTTGAAGAACCAGCTCGTGCCCGGCACCGAGGGCGGCTTCACGGCCTTCCTTCCGGGAGGCGAGATGATGCCGATCTACGACGCCGCCATGAAGTACAAGGCGGCCGGCGTACCCCTCGTGATCCTGGCCGGCAAGGAGTACGGGTCGGGCTCGTCGCGCGACTGGGCGGCCAAGGGCACGGCGCTGCTCGGCGTGAAAGCCGTCATCGCCGAGAGCTTCGAGCGGATCCACCGGAGCAATCTCGTCAACATGGGACTGCTGCCGCTGCAGTTTCCGGCCGGCGGGTCCGTGGCCGCGCTGGGGCTGACCGGCCAGGAAACGTTCGAGATCCTTGGCGCCGCCGTCGCGCTGGCTCCGCGCGGAAAAGTCACCGTCAAAGCCACGGCGGCCGACGGTTCGGTGAAGTCCTTCGAGGCGCGCGTGCGGATCGACACGCCAGAGGAACTCGTCGCGTTCCGCAACGGCGGGATCCTGCCGTACGTGCTGAGGCAGTTGCTCAGGAAGAAGTAAGAAGACAGAAGCAAGAAGCAAGCAGCAAGAAGAAGGACCATCGGTGTGACGTGTCTTCTTCTTGCTTCTGACAATCGATAGTGGGCCCTGCTGGCTTCTTGCTTCTGATCTCCGGATGCTCGACATGTCCTCGCCGAACCAGTTCAGCTCCGCGGGCGTCAAGGCGAGGGCTGTCGAGCTGGGGTTCGACCTGTGCGGCGTCGCGCCCGCATGCGATCTCGACGAACTCGCGATGTTGCCGCAGTGGCTCGCGCGCGGCTACGGCGGGCGGATGACCTACCTCAACCGCACCGCCCGCGTGCGCGCCGACGTCCGCCGCTGGCTGCCCTCGGCCAGGTCCGTCGTGGTCGTCGCCAACAGCTACCACACCGATCGCCCTCACCACGTGGAAATGGCAGACCCGGCGCGTGCGCGCATCGCACGCTACGCCTGGGGCGACGACTACCACGACGTGATGGGTCGCCGGCTGGCGGAACTGGCCGGCTGGATGCGCGGCGAGGCCGGGCCCCTGTTCGATGCGCGATGGTCGGTGGACGACGGGCCCGTGCAGGAGAAGGTGTACGCCCGGCGGGCGGGCATCGGGTGGATTGGCAGGAACACGTGCGTCATCAACCACGCGATCGGTTCGTGGATCCTGCTCGGCGTGCTCGCGACCAATGTGTTCCTCGAGCCGGACGAGGCGGCTGTCGACCGTTGCGGAACGTGCGCGCTCTGCGTCGAGGCCTGCCCGGCGGGCGCCTTCGCCGAACCCGGCGTGCTCGATGCCCGTCGGTGTCTGTCCTACCTGACCATCGAGATCCGGGGCGGCATTCCGGACGATCAGCGCCCCGGAGTCGGTGCTCACATCTTCGGATGCGACATCTGCCAGGATGTCTGCCCGTACAACGCCGGGGCGCCCGTCGCGACGGATGCCTGCTGGCGGCCGAGACCTGAGCTCGCCGACGCGCGGTTGGCGCGGCTGTGGGACATGGACGACGCGGAACTCGAGCGGGCCATCGAGGGCACGGCGCTTCGCCGCGCCGGCGTGCGGGGGCTCCGCAGGAATCTGGCCGTCGCCATCGGAAACGCCGGACCTCAGCTGGCATCCGCGCTCGACCTCGGTCCCCGAGCAAGCACGCGTGGCGACGGCCGGCCGTCACTCCAGGACCCGATGGTGGCCGAGCACATCAGCTGGGCCAGACTCCGCCAGCCGTAGGCGCGTTCGGACTGCACGGAATCTGGCCGGCAGGGCCGGTTTGTGTGCAATCCCGATTGATACCAGCGTGGGTAGTTTCTACCCTTGGCAGACCAAGGAGGAACGCGCATGCCTGGAATCATTGCCTGGGAGGACGATCCGCACGCATCAGCCGACACCGAACCCGTAGGGCGGCCGATACCCGACTTCGCGCATCCCGGACTCGGTCTGGCGATGGTCGGCCCGAAGCCCGCCGCCCGCGTTTATCCGCCGGAGACGCACGGCTTCCGCTACTGGAACGCCACCGACGCGCTTGACCGGGCTGTGGACTATTGGAGCCGGGTCGTGCCCGGCGGCGCCAGGTGGCACACGGGGCGCCCGCTTGTCGTCGACCTCGACGCGGGAGACGACCTCAATGCCTACTACGACCGCCAGCAGCTCTGCTTCTTCCACGCGACGGTGCGTGGCGTCACGGTCTACTCGGGTGAGAGCCCAGACGTGCTCTGTCACGAACTCGGGCACGCGCTGCTTGACGCCATCCGGCCGCAGCTCTGGAATGCGGCGAGCATCGAAGTGGCCGCCTTTCACGAGGCGTTCAGCGACATCAGCGCGATGCTGTCGGCGCTCACGCTGCCGTCGGTCCGCGAGGACGTCCTCGCCGGCACCGGCGGCAGGCTCTCTCGGGCCTCGCGCGTCTCGCGCCTGGCCGAGCAGCTCGGCTGGGCCATCCGCCAGCTTCACCCCGACGCCGTCGACCCTGACTGTCTGCGCAACGCCGTCAACTCGTTCTTCTACCGCCAGCCGGAGAACTTGCCGCCGATGGCCCCTGCCAGCGTGCTGTCGTCGGAGCCCCACTCGTTCAGCCGCGTGTTCACGGCGGCGTGGCTCGAGTCGCTGGCCGGAATGGCCGAGGGGCGGGGGACCGGCGGGGATGCGCTGGCTGCGGCCAGCCTCGACGCCGGCCGCCTGCTGGCCGGCGCCGTGGGGACCGCACGCATTGCCTCGAACTACTTCGCGCAGGTGGCAGCCGGACTCCTGGCCGCGGACGAGCGCCTGACGCGGGGGGCCTACCGCG
>JAWOGY010000289.1:0-31609 GCA_046496425.1 Vicinamibacterales bacterium | reverse complement strand
GAGGGCGAGGGATGGAAGGCCGTCCGCCGCCAGTTGCTCGAGGACGGCCCGGACGTCACTGGTCAGCCCCGAGTGGTAGAGGCCGGGCGAGAGGTGCTCGGTGCCCCCGCAGTTGCGCTGGTTGAGGCGGACGACGCTGAAGCCCCGGCGGAACGCCTTGTCGGCGATGCCCCGCATGTAGTGCGCCTCGCTCGATCCTTCGAGCCCGTGGAGCGTCACGATCGTCGGTCTGGCCGCGGGGTCGCTCTGCCAGTGGCAGTGGGCCAGGACGCGCGTGCCGGGTTCGACGTCGAAGAGTCGGGGAGCGGGCGCCGGCAGCCGCGGGAACGTGCGGGGGCGGGCCCAGGCGTAGACCGTCATGCGGTGCCCGCCCCGCAGCCAGGGCGGCGGATCGAAATCGCGCATCCCCGCCAGTCTATCGCACGGGCGTCGGGGGCGGCGCCCGCCGGCGCGCCGGGCTGGGGTAGACTATCCGCGCCCGCTGCCACGGAGGAACAACCGATGAACGTACCGACGCGCCTCGCCACCCTGACGCTCCTGCTCGTCCTCGCCGCGTTCCCCTCGGCCGCGCCCCAGCGTCCCGTGCCCGCCAGGGGCGCCGACCCCGCCGACGCCAGGCTGCAGGCGCTGAAACAGCAGGCGATGGCGGAGGTCGATGCCATGCAGGCGCTCACGCAGCAGATGATCGATCAGGTCTTCAGCTTCGGTGAGCTGGGCTTTCAGGAGATCGAGACGTCGCGCTACCTGATCGGCGTGCTGCGCAAGCACGGGTTCACCGTCACGGAAGGCGTCGCCGGGATCCCGACAGCGTGGTTCGCGACCTGGGGGGCGGGCAAACCGGTCATCGCCCTGGGCTCGGACATCGACGGCCTGCCGCAGACCAACCAGAAGCCCGGCGTTCCCCGGCAGGAGCCGCTGGTGGAAGGGGCGCCCGGCCATGGCGAAGGGCACAACTCCGGCGTGCCGATGAACATCACGGCGGCGCTGGCGGTGAAACGCGTGATGGAGCGGGAGAAACTCGGCGGCACGATCGTCGTGTGGCCGGGCGTCGCAGAGGAACTCGTGGCCGGGAAGGCGTTCTACGTCCGCGACGGGCTCTTCAAGGACGCGGACGTGGTGCTCTTCAGCCATGTTGCGAGCTCAATGGGCGTGTCCTGGGGGGCGGCGAGCGGCAACGGCCTCGTGTCGGTCGAGTACGCGTTCAAAGGGCAGAGCGCGCACAGCGCCGGTTCGCCGTGGAGCGGACGGTCCGCCCTCGACGCCGTCGAGCTGATGAACGTGGGCTGGAACTACCGCCGCGAGCACCTGCGGTTGCAGCAGCGGTCGCACTACGTGATCACCGACGGCGGCGATCAGCCCAACGTGGTCCCGTCGACGGCGTCGGTCTGGTACTACTTCCGCGAAACCCAGTACCCGCGCATCAAGGCGATGTGGGACATCGGCAACCGCATCGCCGAGGCGGCCGCGATGATGACCGACACGACCGTGACGTCCCGCGTGCTCGGCGCGGCCTGGCCGCAGCACTTCAACAAAGTGGTGGCCGAGGTGACCTACGCCAACATCCAGGCGGTCGGCATGCCGAAATGGGACGACGCCGATCAGGCGCTGGCGCGGGCCGTGCAGCGGGAGCTGAAGCAGAACGAGCGCGGCCTCGAGTCGGAAGTGGGCCGGCTCGGCCAGCCCGTGCGCGACGAGGACAATCGCGGCGGCGGTTCCGACGACATCGGCGACGTGTCCTGGAGCGTGCCGACGATCACGTTGCGCTACCCGGCGAACATCCCTGGCGCGATCGGCCATCACTGGTCGAGCGGCATCGCCATGGCCACGCCCATCGCCCACAAGGGCTGCACGGCCGGCGCGAAGGTGCATGCGCTCACCATGCTCGACCTGCTGCTGACGCCCTCGCTCGTGACGCAGGCGTGGGAGTACTACTCGAACGTCCAGACGAAGGACCAGAAGTATACGCCGCTTGTCCGGCCGCAGGACACCCCGGCGACGTTCCTCAACGCGAAGATCATGGCCGCATACCGCGAGAAGATGAAGCCGTTCTATTTCGATGCGTCGCGCTACAAGACCTACCTCGAGCAGCTGGGCGTGCCGTACCCGCCACCAATCGAGGCGACGGGACGCTGATCGGCAGGCCGCGACTCGAGGTCGACCAGTTGTCGGCCGCGGGTCCTGTCCGCGCCGTTCCCTTAGGGCCGCAGCCGGTAGATCGAGAATCTGGCGTTGCGGTAGGCGAGAGGCAGATCGAGCGAGCGCTCGGTGACGAGCAGGTCGAGTTCGAACCGGTCGGCCAGCGCTCGCGCCGATGCCGGCGTGAGGGCGCCGAAATCGCCGACGCTTGCGATGCGCTCGGCAACCCGCATCGCGACGCGGCGTGAGTACATCGCCATCGCCGTGTCCTTCACTTCCTCGAGATACACGTCTCGCCCGGCCGCCACGCGGACGCTGGTCGCGTGGCGCCACGCATGGGACGGGTCGGCCAGCACGTGCGTGGCCAGGGGCTGGCGCCGCAGCCAGTCCATCGCATCCTGCCAGTCGCCCTGCGGCAAGCCCGCCTGTACGACGGGCCGCCCGGGATGCTCCACCCACATCACCCACGCGCCCCGGCCGGCCGAGAGCGCCAGGAGGACGCAGGCCACCAGGGCGGCCCTGCGCGCCGGACGCGGCGCATCTGCGCGGCCGCGCCCCGCGTCGGCGAGCGCCCAGACGACGTACACCGTGGCGGTGAGGTCGAGCATCCAGAAGATGCGCGACACCTGGAACTGGACCGCGATGGCGATGCGGGCGGCCACGAACGGAAGCGTGGCGGCGAAGAGCGCCGCGAGCGCCCCGAGCCCGAGCAGCATGGCACCTTCGCGCGGGCGCTGCACGCCGAGGCGGCGGCGCCAGGCGAAGGCGGCGGCGGGTATCGCGACGTACAGCATGGCCAGCGCCCACATGTCCGCCCCCCACGCGGTGGCGAACAGATAGTCCTTGCCTGCGAGCACCCCCAGCCAGGCCTCGTCCATGCGGACCCGTTGGGCGCCGAGCGGCCCCCAGCCGATGGCCCAGACCGCGACGAGGGCCGCACCGCCTCCCGCCGTGAGCAGCCAGGCCCGGATGCCGGGCTCCGCCGCGAGCAGCGCGACGCCCACCCAGACGCCGAACCAGAGGGCCGTCGTGGGATGCACCACGAAGGCGGCCCCGACGAGGGCAAGCGCCACGGCCGGCTTCGCGCGCAGCACGCACACGACGGCCGCGAGGCCGATGGCGAACGCCAGCATCCTCGGGTGTCCGTACCCCTCGAGCGTGTTGGCGCCGGTCATGCCGACCCGGTGCTTCAGGGTCAGCGCGGCCATGACGGCCAGCTGGGCCCACCGTGAGAGCCCCAGGCGCGCGGCGAGCGCGCGCGCGGCCAGGCACAGCAGCACCAGCGCCAGGACGTGGAGCCCGAGAAACAGGGCCGGCGGCTGGAGACCCGTGGTGCGGACCAGCGCGGCCGCCACCTGCGGAAACACGTTGAGCCGATCCTGATCGTCGATGACGACCCGGTCGCGCGGGAAAGAATCCGGTTCGAGGTGACGCTGGATGGCCGGGAGGTAGAACGCCTGGTCGCCGGCGCCAAAGCGATAGCCGGCGCTATTGAGCGTGGCGAGGACGACGAAGACGAGCACGGCCAGGCCCCGGATGCTCCGGGGCCACGGCCGCGCCTCGTCGTCGCGCGCCGCCATCGGCGCTAGCTCTCGTCGGCGCTGGGCCCGTAGATGCCGGGCACCTTGGAGCCGGTCTGGCGCAGGTAGACGCTCAGCTGCCCGCGGTGGTGAATGAGGTGGTTCATGACCCACGACCGCCACGCCGCCGCGCGCGGCATGCCGAACAGTTCCTGCCCGTTCTGCTTGAACGTCCAGGTGCTCATCAACTCGGCGTCCGTCCGCGCGGCGAGGAGCGCGCGGACCGTCTGCACCTGCCGGTCGAACAGGGCCAGCACGTCCGAGGTGCCCGCCGCCGCGGTCGGCTTGTACTCGCCGTCGACCATGTTGAACTCCGGCTCGGTGAGAATCGTGTGGGCCCACTGCGGAATCTCGGCGACATGCGTCGCCAGGCGGCCGAGGCTCATCGATTTCTCGTGGGGTTTCCATCCGAACTGGGCGCTGTCCACCCGCTCCAAAACCTTACGGGTCACGGTCATTTCGTGATCGAACTCCGGCAACAATGCATCAACAATCGCCATTAGCCCTCTCCTTGCTCTTGATTGCCTAGCGCCTAACGCCTAGCGCCTAGCGCCTGGCCCCTAGCCTACTACCTCCACCCAGCATCCCAGAAACCGCCGATCCCGGTTGCCCGGTGTGAGCTCGTCGGGCCTGAACCCGCCCGCGGGGCTGATGGTCATCCGCAGCGTGCCGTCGAGCGGTGTCGGCTCGACATCGATCTCGGTCGGGACGCCGGCTTCGAGCTCGGTTGTCCATGTGAGCCCCGGCGCCTCGAACCGGACGGAGTTCGCGACCGGGCTGCGCAGGCGCAGCCGCACCCTGGTCGTGAGGCGCCCGGTCCGCGACACGACCGAGACGATGGCGCGGCTCGACCCGCGGACCCAGAACCCGTCGGTTTCCGGGTAAGACGCGCCGTCGTGGAAGAGGAACACGAACCGATCCAGCGCCAGCGACGACAGCACTTCGTACGCCGCGACCCGATCGAGATTCGGCACGACGCGGACGGGCCGCACCCGCAGGCTGCCAACGTCCGACTCCAGGCCGGCCGACGCGCGGAACCCGACGAAGTTCACGTCCACGGGGAGGTCGAACGTGCCGTGCCAGAGACTGCCGGCCGGCGCATCGACCTGCCATTCGGCCAGCGCGCCGCCGGACCGCCCGGCCTGGAGCTGGAGGTTGCCCGAGAGGCCCGTCTGGGGTTCCACGCCGGTGCGCGGCCCGAGCTCGAACGCGTAGCGTCCGGAGGGGAGCGCGAACCGTGCGTTGAGCAGCACCGGCGTCGGCTGTCGCGCCGTCCGCGAACCCGGCCGCGCAGACACCGCGAACGCCTGCGGCATCGATACGGCCTCGACCAGCGACACCGGATCGTACCGGATGCCGATCGGCCTGGCGTGCGGGTCGAACGACTCCAGCATCTCGATCCGGGACCGGTCCTCCGGAGACGGGCCCGGCTTGAGGCTGGCGCCGATGACCGGCGGCATGACAATGGTGACCAGCGCGACCGCGAGGACGGCGCCCGCGTCGGCCCGCAGGAAGGCCAGCCCCCGGCCGGTTCTGGAGCTGCCGCGCGCAGGAGTTCTGCGGGCCGCGAGCAGGCCGACGGCCCATGCGCTGGCCGCGATGGCGAGCAGCCAGATGCCCGCCTGCGCGAGGGCGAACCAGGCCGGCTCCATGATGAAATCCGGCGCGAAGGCCCAGAGGTGCCAGTCCGGCGACAGCCATTCCAGGAATCGCGAGATGCCATTGCGGCCGAGGGCCAGCGTGGCGCCATGACGTACCAGGATCGTGGCGAGCGAGATCGCCAGGCCGATGAGCAGCAGCAGCCGGTACGCCGCACGGCGTTCAGGCCGGTCGGCCGCCTCTCTGAACTCCCAGGCGGCGGGCAGCGTCATCAGCAGCAGCCCGGAGACCAGCATGCGCCCGGGAAGCGCGGTGCCGCCCCACCACATCTGGAATGCGCCCACCGTGCCGACCAGCGCGGCCAGCGCCGCCCCGATCTCGACGGCCAGGCCGCGGGCCCGTCCGCCGGCGCGCCACATCGACCACAGGCCGACGAAGCCCATCGCGAGCGCGGGCGCGTAGGCGAAGATGCCGTACTCCTGGTCGATGAACAGGCCCGGCACGCCGCGCACGAGCGACTGCACGCTCATCTGCGTGCCCGCGGCTCCGCCGTACGGCGCCGAGGGCCACGGGGAGCCCCAGATGAGGTAATGGAAGCCGAGCCACGCGATGACGCTGCAGGCAAACGGCACGGCGGCCATCGCGACGAGCCGCTCGCGTGTCCACGGCGACGCCGGACGGTCACGCCAGATCCGCCAGACGCCGATGCCGAGGAGCACGGCGGCCATCAGTGCGTACTTCGCATGCAGCCACGGCAGCACGGCGGTGGCGAGTCCGAGCAGCAGCGCGCGCCAGGCACGGGCCGGCGCCGCGCCCGCGGCGCCCTCGCCGAGCCCCACGTCCCGGATGCCCACGGTCGCCGCCGCCATCACCGCGAAGGCTGCCGGGATTTCCGGGTAGACCGTGCCGCTGTTGGCCAGGAACGGCACGGAGAGCGCCGTTACAGACCAGGAGAACGTCGCGGCGGCGACCGAACCGGTGACTCTCCGCACCCAGCGCCAGGCCAGCGCCGCCGCCGCGGCCGCCAGCAGAATCATGAGGACGACAACCGCCCTGTAGCCTCCCAGGGCGAACGCCGGGGCTGCCAGCAGCGGCAGCCCGATCGGGTGGACCGAATACGTGCCGCCATCCCGGCCGGGCGCGATCGCGTGCGGCGCCAGTTCGCCGTTGTAATAGGCGCTGTAGTCCTGCTGCGCGTGGTTGTTCTCGATGCGCAGGTCGTGGTCGGCGAGCAGGCTCTGCGTGATCACCAGGTAATGCGGTTCGTCGCCGCCCGGGAAGAACCCCGACGGCGCCAGCGAGAGGGCCGCCATCCCGAACAACGCCGCGCTGGCCGCGAAGATGACAACGTAGCTGCGAAGCGCCGACCAGGCGCGCATGCGCACGACCACGCGGCGCCCGCGGCCCGTCCCGAGCACCGACCAGGCGACCTGGCTCACGACGATGAGCCACACCAGCCAGCGCCCGGGTCCCGCGAAGACCCTCAGGACCGGCAGCCAGTCGGGCAGCCACGGCAGGTACGGCAGTACGAGCACCGACAGCGCATAGAGCGGCATGAACGAGTCGCCGTGCCGCGCGCGGCCCGGTGCGCCGCCCGCCGCGCCGGGAGAGGCCCCCGGCGCTTCGGACAGGCGCATGCTGATGATTGCTCCTGCGGCCAGGGCGAGGACGAGACAGGCCGCGAGCCGGGCCAGGTCGGGCAGCATGGCCACCCGGATCACCGCCTCGCCGTCCGCGATGACGTCGAGCGAGCCCATCGACACCCAGAACGCCGCGCCGGCGGTCATCCACGCGCCCACAGTCGAGAACTTCACGGCATCTCCTCGATGATGGTCTACAATTCTACTCCGCCGGCCGGTCGGGACCTCCAGTGCGCGGGATGCGGATGACGCCATCTCCTCTCCAGTACGTCGCCCGGTCCGTGCTGTCGACGGGCGCCGCCATTGTCATCCGGCCTATCCGTCCGGATGACGAGGCGATGATGGTGAGTTTCCACGAAGGCCTGTCTGACCGGAGCGTCTACCTGCGCTACTTCCACATGATGACGCTCGCTCGGCGCACGGCGCACGCGCGCCTGTCGCGGGTCTGCGAGGCCGACTTCGAGCGCGAGTTCGTGATCGTCGCGGAAGGGCAGGACCAGGAGCGCGGCGCGCCGGCCATCCTGGGGGTGGCCCGCCTGGAGCGCGCCGGCGAGGCCGGCGCGGCGGAGTTCGCGGTGGTGGTGGCCGACCGCTACCAGGGCATGGGCGCCGGCGGGGCGCTCATGCGCCAACTCCTCCTGATCGCGCGGCAGGAGGGCGTTTCGCGCCTGCGCGCGGACATCATGTCCGGGAACGGCCCCATGCGGCGGCTGTGCGCGCGGGCGGGCATACCAATCCGGCCGACCTCCGATCCGGACGTGGTCGCGGCCGACCTCGCCCTGTGATCAGTCCAGCCTGAACACCGCGAGGGAGCGGCTGCCCAGCTCGTAGCCCGGAGTCGTGACGCCGTCTCCGGGGGCCAGGTTGCCGCCGTTTGTGTCGAGCACGAGCTCCCACGCCTGTCCGGTCGACACGGATGGGAGCGTGAAGGGGGCGGGCGCCTCGCCGGCGTTCGCCAGGATGAGCAGCGTGTCGTCGTGAATCGGCTCCCCGCGCTCGTCGACTTCCGCGATGGCGTCGCCGACCAGCATCACGCCGAGAGAGCGCACGTGCGGCGCGTTCCAGTCCGCGTCGGTCATCTCCTGGCCGTCCGGGCCGAGCCAGAGGATGTCGGTGACCTCTTCGCCGCGGATGCCCCTGCCCTGGAAGAACGTCCGGCGCCGCAGCACGGGGTGCGCGGCGCGGAAGTTGATCAGGCGCCGCGTGAAGGCGAGCAGGTCGAGCTGCTCCGGTGTCAGGTCCCAGTCGATCCAGCTGATCTCGTTGTCCTGGCAGTAGGCGTTGTTGTTGCCGCGCTGGGTGCGGCCGATCTCGTCGCCGGCGGTCAGCATCGGCACGCCCTGGGAGAGGAGCAGTGTGGCCAGGAAGTTGCGGGTCTGGCGCGCGCGCAGCGCCTGGATCGCGGGGTCGTCGGTTTCGCCCTCGACACCGCCGTTCCAGCTCAGGTTGTGCGCTTCGCCGTCGCGGTTGGCCTCGCCGTTGGCCTCGTTGCGCTTGGTGTTATAGGTCACCAGGTCGCGCAGCGTGAAGCCGTCGTGGCTCGTGACGAAGTTGATGCTGGCGTACGGGCGCCGTCCTCCTCCGGCGTAGAGGTCGCTGCTGCCGGCGAGACGGCTCGCGAGCTGCGAGACCTGCCCGCCGTCGCCCCGCCAGAACTGGCGGACCGAATCGCGATACCGGCCGTTCCATTCGGTCCAGCCCGCGGGGAAGTTGCCCACCTGGTAGCCGCCCTCGCCGAGGTCCCAGGGCTCGGCGATGAGCTTCACCTGGGACAGCACCGGGTCCTGCTGGATGATGTCGAAGAACGAACCCAGCTTGTCGACCTCGAACAATTCGCGCGCCAGGGCGCTGGCGAGATCGAAGCGGAACCCGTCGACGTGCATGTCGACGACCCAGTAGCGCAGGCTGTCCATGATGAGCTGGAGGACGCGCGGGTGCCGCATGTTCAGCGTGTTGCCGCAGCCGGTGAAGTCCTGGTAGCGGCGCGGGTCTCCGGGCGCGAGCCGGTAGTACGAAGCGTTGTCGATGCCGCGCAGCGACAGCGTGGGCCCGAACTGGTCGCCCTCGGCCGTGTGGTTGTAGACGACGTCGAGAATCACCTCGAGGCCCGCGGCGTGCAGCGCCCGCACCATCACCTTGAACTCGCGCACCGCGGCCATGCGACCTCTGGCGCTGGCAAAGCGCGCGTCGGGGACGAAGTAGGCCAGCGAGTTGTAGCCCCAGTAGTTCGTGAGGCCGCGCGCCACCAGGTGGCGATCGTTGGCGTGGAGGTGCACGGGCAGCAGCTCGACGGCGGTCACGCCGAGATCCGTCAGATGCTGGAGCGCGGCGTCCGACGCGAGGCCGAGGTAGGTGCCCCTCAGCGGGGCCGGCACGCGTGGATTGCGGTGCGTGAAGCCCTTGACGTGGAGCTCGTAGATGACCGTGTCGTGCCATGGCGTCTGGGGCCGGCGATCGTCGCCCCAGGTGAACGCCTCGTCGATGACCGCGGCGAGCGGCGCCACGGCGGCGTTGTCCCGGTCGTCGCGGATGAGATCGTCGCCGTGCCGTCCGGGGGTGTAGCCGAAGAGGGTGTCGTGCCAGCGGAGCTGGCGGCCAATCGCCCGGGCATACGGGTCGAGCACGATCTTCGACGGATTGAAGCGGTGGCCGGCGCGCGGCGCGTACGGGCCGTGCACGCGGAGGCCGTAGAGCTGGCCGGGCCTCACGTCGGGCAGGTACGCGTGCCAGACATGGTCGGTCCGCTCGACGAGCGGGATCCGATGCGCCTCCCGCTCGTCGGTGGGCGAGTCGAACAGGCACAGGTCGACCGCCGTGGCGTGCTCGGAGAACACGGCGACGTTGACGCCGAGGCCGTCCCAGGTTGCGCCGAGGGGGTGGGGCCGTCCAGGCCAGACACGCATCGCGGCATTGTACGCGCAGCCGGGGTAGAATCCCCCCATGTACCTCCGCGTGATGCAAGTCGGCTGTTTCGGCGGGGGCACGGGTCTGCCGAGCGTGCTCGGCGGGCTGAAGCAGAATCCGTGGCTCGACCTGCACGCCATCGTCACGATGTTCGACAGCGGCGGCAGCTCCGGTCAGCTGCGCGACGAACTCGGCGTGCTGCCGCCGGGCGACGTGCTCAAGTGCGCCCTGGCGATGGCGCGCAACGAGCGCGAGGCGCGCCGGCTGCTGCTGGCCCGCCTGCCGACGCTGGAGGACTCGCGCCTGGCCGGGCACACCGCCGGCAACCTCCTGCTGTCGATGATGGAGCAGTACAGCGGGAGCTTTCTGGCGGGAGTCGAGGGCCTGCGGGCGCTCCTGGGCTGCCGTGGGCGCGTGTGGCCCGTCAGCATCGAGCAGGCCAGCCTGTGCGCACGGTACGCGGACGGGGCCACGGCCCGGGGCGAAGTGGACGTGGATACGCAGCTCGATCGCGGCCACGCGATCGAGGAGGTGTGGCTCGACCCGCCTGTGCAGATTCACCCCGTCGTGGCGGGCGCGATTGCCGACCTCGAGGCCGTGATCATCGGCCCGGGCAGCTTCTTCACGAGCCTCATGCCGATCCTGGCCGTGAAAGGTGTGCCCGAAGCCCTCGCCCAGGTGCGGGGCCCGCTCATCCTGGTCGCGAACCTCCTGACCGAGGGCCAGGGGATGGCGGACTTCACGGCCGGAGATGCCGTCCGGTTGATTGAGCAGGCGGCGGGCCGTCCGGTGAACGCCGTCGTGTTCAACGAGGCGCAGCCGGCCGCCGACGTGCTGGCGCGCTACGCCGACGAGCACAAGCACCCGTTGGAGCTCGGGACGCTGCCCGCCTCCTGCACGCTGGTGAGCGGCCGGTTCTGGTGGCGGGAGATCGCCAGGCACGATCGGCTGCGGCTCGCCCACGCGCTTTGGGCCGTGCTGGCGACCACGCTCGAGCGCCGCACCCGTCCGCGGCTCTGACCCGACAGGAACAGGGTTTCCTGGGACGCGCATGACCGATACCGAGCTTCGCACGCTGGGCGTTGTCATCGCCGCGCTGGGCGGTGCGGCCATCGGCGTCGAGCGCGAGCGCTCCGGGCATGCGACGGGGCCGGCCGCGCGGTTCGCCGGCGTCCGCACGTTCACGCTCCTCGGCGGCCTCGCAGGACTTTCCGGGTGGCTCTGGGCCGAGGGGATGCCGTGGCTCGCGGCCGTGCTGCTCACCGGCGCCGTGGCGCTGGTCGTGGTGGCGTACCTCGCCGTGTCGTCCCGCGATCCCGACGGCACGACGGAAGTGGCCGCCCTCGTGACGCTGGCCGCCGGCGTGCTGGGCGGCCTGGGACACCTGGCGTTCTCGAGCGCCGTTGTCGCGGTCACGGCGCTGCTGCTCATCGAGAAGTCGCGCGTGCACGCGCTGGTCGAGCGGATGGACGACACCGCCGTCCGGGCCGGCATCCGATTCGCCGTGATGGCGGTTGTCCTCATGCCGCTGCTGCCGCCTGGCCCGTATGGCCCGCTCGGGGGCGTCAAGCCGCGCGAGTTGTGGATGTTCGTGCTGTTCTTCTCGGGCATCAGCTTCGCCGGCTACATCGCGCGCCTCTTCGTCGGCGCCAGGCACGGCTATCTGGTGGCCGGTCTGCTTGGCGGCATCGTGTCCTCGACGAGCGTGACGCTGTCGTTCTCGCGCGCGAGCCGGCGCGAAGACGAGTCGGTCGGCCGGCCCCTCGCCTACGGTGTCCTCGCCGCCTGCACCACGCTGTTCGTGCGGGTCGTCGTGGCCACCGCTGTCCTGTCGCTTCCCCTGGCCCGGCAGCTCGTCCCGTTGATCGCGGCGCCCTTCCTGGTGGGCCTGGCCGTGGTGGCGATGGGCTTGCGGCGGCCGCAGCACGAACGGACGGAAGTGCAGACGATGCAGAACCCGCTGCAGTTCAAGGCCGCGCTGCAGATGGCGGCACTCTTCCAGGCGGTATTCTTTCTCGTGGCAGCAGTGCGAGCCGCGTGGGGCGACGTGGGGCTGGTCGTCAGCGGCGCGATTCTCGGGCTCGCCGATGTCGACGCCTTGATGATCTCGATGGCCGCCACCGTCTCGGCCGGCGGGCCGGCGGGGGCCCCGGCGACGGCCGTGGCCGTGGGTATCCTCTCGAACACGCTGTTCAAGCTGGCCCTGGTGACCTCGCTCTCCCGGCCGCCGTTCAGGCGCACCGCCGGGCTGGGTCTCGCGGCGATGGCCGCCGCGTCGCTGGCGGCGCTCCTGCTTGTCCGCCCGGGACCTTGACTTCGGCGCGGGGCCTCACTAGCCTGTGGCGCCATGGGCGCCACAGGCACGCTGTCACGGATCGACATCAACTGCGACATGGGTGAAGGCTTTGGGGCCTACAGCCTGGGTCACGACGCCGACATCGTCCCGCACGTCACCTCGGCGAACATCGCGTGCGGGTTTCACGCGGGCGACCCGGGATGGATGCGGGCCACCGTGTCGCTGGCCGAGCGCCACCACGTCCGCATCGGCGCGCATCCCGGCTTCCCGGACCTTCGAGGGTTCGGCCGCCGCGTCATGCACGCGACGGCGGCGGAGATTGTCGACGACCTCGTCTACCAGGCCGGCGCCCTGACGGCGTTCACGGGCGCCAAGCGCCTCCAGCACGTGAAACCCCACGGCGCCCTCTACAATCTGGCCGTCGAGCGCGAGGAGGTGGCGCGCGCGGTCTGCGAGGCCGTGCTCAGGCTCGATTGCAACCTGATCCTCGTCGTGCTGGCCGGCTCGCCCTGGGAGCGGACGGCTCGCCGGATGGGGCTGCGCGTCGCGCGCGAGGTGTTCGCCGACCGCGCGTTCGACGCCCGCGGCGCTCTCGTGCCGCGGGCCGTGCCGGGCGCCGTCATTCACGACGAGGCGGCCGTCGTCGAGCGGAGCCTCCGGCTGGCCGTCGATCATCGGGTGACCGCCATTACCGGCGAAGACCTCGAACTCCCTGCCGACACGATTTGCCTGCACAGCGATACGCCGGGGGCGGTGAGGCTGGCCGCATCGCTGCGGCAGGCGTTTGCACGCGCGGGCGTCGAAGCGGTCCCGATGGCGGACCTGGTGGCGCCCTGACCATGCCGCGGCTTCCGCGCCTCCTTCCGGCAGGCGACAGCGCGATCGTCGTGGAGTATGGCGACGGGATCGACCTGCGCGTGAACGCGAGGGTCCGGCTCCTGCATCGTGTGCTCGGCGCCAGTCTGCCTGCCGGTGTCGTCGAAACCGTTCCCACCTACCGCTCCCTGATGGTGCACTACGACCCGATCGTCCTGTCGCGCGAGGCGGTCGAGCAGTGGATTGCCGGGAGCGCGAACCAGCTGCGCGCGGAGATCCCGGAGGTCGTCCGGACCGTCGAACTCCCCGTCATGTACGGCGGCGGGGCCGGGCCTGACCTGGCAGACGTGGCGGCGCGTGCGGGCCTCGACGAGCGCGAGGCCGCCGCCCTTCATGCGTCAGGCGACTATGTCGTGTTCATGCTGGGTTTCATGCCGGGGTTTCCGTATCTCGGCGGCCTGCCGGCGCGCATCGCCACGCCACGGCTCGCGACACCCCGGACACGGGTCCCGGCCGGGTCGGTGGGCATCGCCGGCGCGCAGACCGGCATCTATCCCTCCGAGAGCCCCGGGGGGTGGCGACTCATCGGGCGCACCCCGGTCGCCCTGTTCGACGCGCGCAGCTCGCCACCCGCGCTGCTCGACGCCGGAGACCGCGTCTGCTTCGTCCCGGTGACTCCGGCCGACTACGAAGCGATCGCGCGCGACGTCGCGGCCGGTCGCTATCGTCCGGCCGTCAGGCCGGGGAGCGCCGGCGGATGACGGCCATCGACGTCCTCGACGGCGGCCTGTTGACCACGGTGCAGGACCTCGGGCGCGTCGGCGCCCAGCAGTACGGGGTGCCGGTGTCGGGGGCGATGGACACCTGGGCGCTTCGCGCGGCCAACCGTCTGGTCGGCAACGAGGACGGGGCCGCGGCCCTCGAGATCACGCTGGCGGGACCGGTCCTTCGCTTCGACGGACCGGGGGTGATCGCGGTGACCGGCGGCGACCTTGGCGCGCGCCTCGACGGTCAGCCGATGGCCTCATGGCAGGCCATCGGGGTAGCTGCCGGCGCCGAGTTGTCGTTTGCCGGCGTGCGGGACGGCCTGCGCGCCTATCTGGGCATTGCCGGCGGCATTGCCGTGCCCCTCGTGCTCGGGAGCCGGTCGACGCTGCTGACGGCGCGGCTTGGCGGTTTCGGGGGGCGCGCCCTCGCATCCGGGGATCGGGTACCGGTCGGGCAGGGCGCTTCCGCGAGCGACCGCGCCGGCTGGGGGCTGCCCCGGGACCTCGTGCCCGCCTACGGCCATGCGCACACGGTTCGCGTCGTGATGGGGCCGCAGGACGATGCCTTCACCGAGGCCGGCGTCAGGACCTTTCTCTCGGAGAGCTTCACCCTGGCGCCGCAGTCGGATCGCGTCGGGTGCCGCCTGAGCGGGCCGCGCATCGCCCATCGCCGGGGCGCGGACATCGTGTCGGACGGCACTGCTTTCGGGGCCGTGCAGGTGAGCGGCGACGGTCGGCCCATCGTGCTGATGGCCGACCGGGGCACGACGGGCGGCTACACGAAGATCGCCACTGTGGCGAGTGCCGATCTCCCGCGCCTTGCGCAGGCGGCGCCCGGCGACCGCGTCAGGTTCGTGCGTGCCGGATTGGACGAGGCCGTGGGGGCCCTGCGCGCCTCGCGGGCCGAGCTCGACCGGATCGGCCGCGAGGAGCCGTGGAGCGGACTGGCAGCCGGCCTCTTCGAAGAGGACAGCGGGGCGCCGCTCGCGGCGCCCGCCTACGCCGTCCTCGCCGCCGCCCTCGGGCTTCGGGGCGGCCGAACGGCGGTGCGCGCCGGCACGGTCCGCGCGGCCATGCCGGGCCTGGTCGTGTCGGTGATCGTGCGGGCCGGAGACGAGGTTTCCGCCGGTCAGCCGCTGGTCGTCCTGGAGGCGATGAAGATGCAGAATCCCGTGCGCGCGCCCCGGACCGGGCGCGTCAGCCGCGTACTCGTCGCCGAGGGTGCGCTGGTGGAGAGCGGGGAGGCCCTGGTCGAATTCGACGACGCGGACCCGCGGAGGTTGACCTGATGCCCACGCAGGAGCACGGCCGCGGGCTGATGGGGTGGTGGAGGGCGGGCACTCCCGAGGGCCGCCGCGCGCTCATGGCGGGCAGCCTCGGATGGATGCTCGACAGCTTCGACGTGATGCTCTACGCGCTGGTGCTGGCGGCGCTCATGAAAGACCTCGGGATGGCCAAGGTCACCGCCGGCCTGCTGGGCTCCGTGACGCTCGTGGCGTCGGCCGTCGGCGGCCTCGCGTTCGGGATGGTGGCGGACCGCTACGGGCGGAAGCGAGCCCTGATTGCGAGCGTCCTCATCTACTCGGTGTTCACCGCCGCCTGCGGTTTTGCGCAGACCGTGGCCCAGCTCGCCGTGTTCCGTGTGTTCCTCGGGCTCGGCATGGGAGGGGAGTGGGCGAGCGGGGCGGCGCTGGTCGCCGAGACCTGGTCGACCGAGCACCGCGGCAAGGCGCTCGGCTTCATGCAGAGCGCGTGGGCGGTGGGCTACGGACTGGCGGCGGTGGTCGTGGCCGTGGTCATGCCGATCTGGGGATGGCGCGCCGTGTTCTTCGTCGGCGTGCTGCCGGCGCTGCTGACCATCTGGGTCCAGCGGCGGGTCGAGGAACCGGCCCTCTGGCGCGACAGGAGGGCGGTGGCGTCGGCCAACCCGGGCCGGCTCACCGACATCTTCCGGGGCAGCCTGGGGCGGCTGACCGTCGCGGTCACGCTCATGAACGCCTGCACGATGTTCGCGTGGTGGGGGTTCAACCAGTGGATCCCGGCGTACCTGTCGTTGCCGGCCGCCGAGGGCGGCATCGGCCTGACCACGCGCACGATGTCGGGCTTCATCATCGCCATGCAGGTGGGCATGTGGTTCGGCTACGTGACCTTCGGGTTCATCAGCGACCGGGTCGGACGCAAGCGCGCCTACGTCACCTACCTGCTGACCGCCGCCGTGCTGATGCTCTCCTATGCCGTCACCAGGCATCCGTTGGCGCTTCTCCTGCTCGGGCCCGTCGTGGCGTTTTTTGCCACGGGGTATTTCACCGGCTTCGGCGCGGTGACGGCGGAGATCTACCGGACCGAGATCCGCGCCACCGCGCAGGGCTTCACTTACAACATCGGGCGCATCGGGAGCGCCGTCGCGCCGTGGGCCGTCGGCCAGCTCGCCGACACGCACGGCTTCGGCGCGGCGTTCTCCCTGTCGGCGGTGGCGTTTCTCTTCGCGGCGGTGCTGTGGCGCTGGATTCCCGAAACCCGCGGCCGCGACCTCGCCTGACGGGGGCCAGGCCCCCATCGTCAGAAGCGGAAGTAGATGAAATCGAGGGATGTCCTGCTGTGGAGGACGAGGATCCCGGCGAAGAGGAGACCGGCGAGCAGCGCCTGAGCGATCACGGCCCCTCCAGCCGGCCGTTCCTCGTCGCGCACCATGGCCGCGACGAAGTCATGCCCGCCGAATTCAACCCAGAGGCTCTGCACCCAGAGCGGAGCCGAGTACAGCGCGGCGAGGAGGAAGAGATACGCGCCGGTCTGGCGGCCGAGGACGCTCGACTCGAAGGGCGACAGCGCGAGATGCCGGACCAGCTGCGCCAGATCCACCTCGCGGAAAAACAGCCATCCCAGGTTCGTGAGCAGGAACATCCCGGCGATCTGCGCGGGCGCGAGCCACCGGTGGGTCCGCCGCCGGCGCTTGCGCACGGCGCCCGCGATTCTGGCGAGCGCGAGCAGCAAGCCGTGATACGCGCCCCAGATCACGAAGTTCCAGCTCGCCCCGTGCCACAGGCCGGCCGTCAGCATCGTGATGATCATCCCGCCGGAGTAGGACCACGTCGCGGAATCGACGAGGAACCGCCGGTCGGCAACGATCCGATCCGAGAGACGGTAGGCCACCGGCAGGAATACGTAGTCGCGGAACCACGTCGAGAGAGAGATGTTCCAGCGCCGCCAGAACTCGGTCGGGCCCTTCGCGAGATACGGGTGTTCGAAGTTCTTGACGAGGTCGATCCCCAGCCACTTCGCCACGCCGCGGGCGATGTCCGCGTAGGCGGAAAAGTCGGCGTAGATCTGGATGCTGAACGCGAACACGCCGGCCCAGAGCACGAAGAATTCCGGCGACTGGAGCGCGAACACCTTGTCGGCGACGACACCGACGTTGTCGGCGATCACGAGTTTCTTGAAATAGCCCCACACCAGCAGCAGCGTGGCATCGCGCGCGGCCGCCGGCGAGAACCGCCGCTCCCGCTCGACCTGGCGCAGGAGGGTCGAGGCGCGCATGATGGGCCCGGCGAGCAGGTTGGGGAAGAACGCGATGAACGCGGCGACGTCGACGAGGCTCGTCCGGGCCGGGGTGCGCCGCCAGTACACGTCGATGACGTAGCCGAGCGCCTGGAAGGTATAGAACGAAATCCCGACGGGCAGCACGACGTTCAGCGCCGGCACCGGCACCCGGAATCCCGCCGCCGCCAGCACCGCGGAGACGTTGCCGACGAAGAAGTCGAAGTACTTGAAGAACCCCAGGAGCCCGAGGTTGGACGCGAGTGCCAGCCACAGAAATGCCCTGCGGCGGGCGGGCCGCGCGGCGATGCCGCGCGCGGCGCCGTAGTCGACAAGGATTGTGGCGGCGATGAGCACGAGGAACCACGGGTGCACCCAGCCGTAGAAGACGCCGCTCCCGGCGAGCAGGAGCACGTTCTGCCCGCGGCGGGGCAGCGCCCAATAGGCTGCCGTGAGCAGGACGATGAAGATCGCGAAGTCGAGGCTGTGGAAGATCACCGGAAGATCTCCGGGTTCTTCCGGAAGAAGAGCTCCGTGTACGCTCGGCGGAAGTCCTTCCGCACGTGGTCGCCGTCCTCATAGGCCGAGAGCGGCTGGTCCGGATCGCCCCAGTCGTCGTGGAAGATCGCCCCGTTCGACTCCAGGTAGCGCCAGAGCTTGCGCACGTACGCCTGGAGTGCGGGTGACTGCGGCGGGGGACCGTCCGCCGTCGGCCGGCGCTGGACGCGCACGAACGCGACGCGGATGCCGGACGCCTTCGACAGGCGCAGTATTTCGGGCAGCACCGACGTCGGGAGTCGCCTGTCGAAGTCGAGCGCGTCGCCGCTGGCGGCCGCCATGTCGGCCGCCAGCATCGGCCGCAATGCCTCCAGCGCGAAAACCTCGTTGTTCATCGCCTCGAGCAGTCTCTGCCGGGACGGCGCACCTGCCGACACGGCGGCCGGCGCGGCGATGATGACGGGCTCGAGCCAGGCCCGCGTCTGGTCGTACTGGTAGAGACGCCGAATGGCACCGTGCAGCCGGAAGAAGGCACCGCTCGCGCGCGCGGCGAGGAGCTCGTCGAGCACGGGCTCCCGGTTCCTGGCCACGCGGTCCAGCGCCGACGGGTAGACACGGAACAGCGTGTCGGTGAGGTTCTCGTCCCGGAAGAAGAAGACTGCGGCCTTCGGGCGGAGCCCGGCGTTGACGACGAGGTTCTTGAACGTCAGGTACCAGTACGCCGGCCCGGAGCCCGGGTGAAACAGCGCGGCCGCGCCGTGCCCGCCGATGAGCCTGGATAGATGACCGGGATCGATCCGCGTGCCGGCCATGGAGTCGCCGATGAGGATGTAGTCGTTGTCCGCCTCGCGCAGCGCCGCGACGGCGCCGCTATCGAACGGCCCGCGAACGCGTGGCGACTCAATCGAGGGGATGTAACTCGGCGCCGCGTCCGGGGGGCGCACCGCGAGATTCACCGCGCGCAGGCCCAGCGGCACGGCCAGGAGGCCGAGGATGACGGCGCCCAACGACAGGCTCAGGCGCCGGCGTGCTCCTGGCGTGCTCATGCCGAGAGGATGGCCCGGCTCGCTACCGCCCGGCGCCCGCGCTCTCGGGGAACAGCCTGGCGAGTTCTTCCCGCCGCGGCGGCGGCGTCATGAGGCTCACCACGACGAGCAGGCCGATGGAAATGATGGCCGACGGATAGATGCTCGGAATACCCCAGGGATCGGCGCCGAACGTCGAGTTCATCGCCGCCAGCCCCGTGAGTCCCTTCGCGGATTCCATTACTTGCGGGGCGATTCGCGGCACCAGAAGCTCGAAGAACACCGTCGCCGTCGCGCCGCCGACAATCGACGCCACGCCGCCCTGGCGCGTCGCCCGCTTCCAGGTCAGCGCCGCGAAGAGCGCCGGCGTCACGGCCACGCCGTACATCGTGTAGGCGAAGTACGCGTACTGGAGCACCGACACCTCCCATTTCAGGTACGTCGGGATGAAGATCATCAGGAACGCGCACAGGCCCATGACGACGATGAACACCTTCTGGAGGGCCACCATTTTCGTCGGGTCCGCGTTCGGGTTGATCATGCCCTGATAGATGTCGCGCATGACGTTCGAACTCGACGACAGCAGGTAGTTCATTCCCGTCGAGAGCACGACGGCGCACGCGGCGGCCAGCAGCAGCATTCCCACGGGCCCCGGGACCATGTAGCGGGCCGCGTTGAGCACCAGCGCCCGGCCGTCCCAGCCGAGGGCGTTCTCCGTGTTGTAGACCGACGCATACACGGCGATACAGATGACGATGGTCTCGACGACGATCGTGCCGACGATCCAGATCGACACGGCCTTCTTCGCCTCGGCCGGCGACTTGGCGGCATAGAACTTCTGGTACATCGACTGGACGCCCATCAGCAGCATGAGCGTCGACAGGAAGTAGGCGAGGGCCTTGAGCGGCGGGTACTTGCCGAAATCGGCCGGAAACACCTCGAACCGCGATGCCGGCAGCACCTCGTAGGCGTGGGCCCATCCGCCCGCTCCGATGACGACGAAGGGCACGGCGAGCAGGCAGGCCGTCACGATGATGATGCCGTTCGGAAGGTCGGTATGGGCCACGGCGACCATGCCGCCGATGGTGACGAAGCCGATGACGAACAGCGCCGCGATGATCTGGCCGGCCTCGACCGAGATCGACCCGTCCGAGATCACGTTCAGGATATAGCCGCCCGCGCGGAACTGGTACGCAACGATGGTCGTGAACGCGATGATGAGCGCGATGGCCCCGAACAGGCGCGCGAACTTCCCGTACCGGGCTTCGAGGATGTCGCCGACGGTATATTGCCCGAACGTGCGGATCTTCGCCGCCACGAAGTAGATGATCGCGATGCCGAGGAAGGCGCCTGCCGGCTGCCACACGGCGCTCCACCCGGCATAGGACGCGTACTCCGCGCCGGCGATGAAGGTGCCGGACCCGATCCAGGTGCAGACCAGGGTGAAGACCATCTTGGTGAGCGACAGGCTCCGCCCGGCCACCATGAAGTCTTCCTGCGTCTTGATCTTCCGTGAACGATAGATGTTGTACCCGGTCAGCACCAGCAGGTACGCCAGGATCACGTACAGGTAAACGCTCACGGCCCCTCCTACGCGGATCGGTTCGGAAAACCGGTGCAGGATAGCACAGGTGACGGCCGCCTCAGGGACCAGGGACCAGGGGCATGAGGGGGCAGGGGAGCCATAGCTGCGCCTGCGCGTGGCGCCAATACGACGGCGCCGCGCCATCAGCGGTGGAGAGCGCAGGAAACCCCGGCGGCCGCGGGCGCTACTTCGTGCCGGGCGGCACGTAGTCGGACGGCAGCGCCGACCCCGCGCCGAAGAAGAAGTCGGTCATCTGGCGCGCCACCAGCTCCTGCGCCTCCTTCTGGAACGGGAGCAGGCGGTACTCGTTCAGGATCATCTTCATCCGCTCTTCCCAGAGCTGCCACGCTTCGGCCGAGACGTTGTTATAGACGCGCTCTCCGAGTTCTCCCGGCCAGGGCGGGGAGTCGAGGCCGGGCAGTTCCTTGTCGAACTTCACACAGTGGACCATGCGGCTCATTGTCGGTTCTCCAGAATCAGCAACACACGCTCTAGTGTATTCGCTCCGCGGCCCGCGACTCGACAGGATTCGCCGTGTCCGCCGCGGCTTCGCGGTCTCGGACACCGGCGACTCTCTCGACCTGCACGCGCGCGTCATTGAAGCAGGCGCCCGCACCGATGTCGGTCAGCGTGTCCGGCGTCAGGGCGTTGGCCGTGGCCCCGTTCAGCGTGTGGCGGCTCCACAGCCCCTTCGGCAGCGCCACGGTGCCCGGACGCACCGCGGGCGACACCGCCGCGTGGCAGGTCACCGTCCCGAGCTCATTGAAGACCCGCACGGTGTCTCCCTCGCCGATCTCCCTGGCATGGGCATCGTCCGGGTGGATGGTCAGCGCGGCCGTCCGGCGCACGCGTTCATAGAGCGACGAGGAGATGGCCTTCTCGTTCGACGGCGAGATGAGCGCCAGCGGATACCGGTCCGTCGCCGGGTCCGGCTGGTAGGTATAGAGGCCCAGCGGCGCCTGGCGGTCGAGGTTCTCCGGGAACAGGTGGACCCTGCCGTCGGGCGTGCGGGGGAACACGTCGACAAACTGGACGGGCGCGACGCCGAAGGGCGGCGCCGCCGGCGCGTCCGACCTGAGCGCGTCGCCCACGCCTTCGGGGAGCGCGTCGAGGACGCGGAGCATCATCTCCAGTTCGTCGCGCGGCTCGCCGGGCTGGTCGAGGCCCAGCCGCTGCTCGAGGTCGGCGAACACGTCGACATTGGGGCGGGCCTCGCCGACGGCGTCAATGACGGGCCGGACCATCTGCAGGCTGATCGGCCCGTACGCCCTCGCGAAATCGTACTGCTCGAGAAACGTGGTCGCCGGCAGCACGATGTCGGCATAGCGCGCCGTATCGGTCAACACCTGGTCGAACACGATCGTCGTGAGGTCGTCCCGCTCGAGTCCCTGCCGGACGAGGTTCTGGTGGGGAACCGTCGCGAGCGGATTGCAGTTGTACACGAAGAGCACCTTGACGGGCGGGTCTGCCGGTCCGGCGAGCATCCGGCCGAGGTGATTCATGTTGACCAGGCGCGTCGGCGGCTCGTCGGCGCCGATCCAGGACTTCGTGATGCCCCAGGAGCCGGAGTTGCTGAGCGTGTAGCCGCCGCCGCGCACACGGAACTTGCCCCCGACGGCGGGCAACGCAAGGATGGCGGCTGCGGCATTGCCGCCGTTGCGGTTCCGCTCGAGCCCCCACCCGCAGCGGATCACGGCCGGCGACGATTCGGCGTACATGCCGGCCAGCCGGGCGATGTCCGCGGGTTCGACCCCGGCGACCGAGGCCGCGCGCTCGACGGTCCATTCCCGCGCGCGTGCCCGCAGCGAATCGGCTCCCGTCGCATGCGCCGCGAGAAAGGCCTCGTCGGCGAGGCCGTTCTCGAAGAGGTGCCGGTGCAGCGCAAGTGCGACGGCGACGTCGGTGCCGGGTTTCAGGGCGAGGTGGAGGTCGGCCAGCCGGGCCAGCGGCGTCGCTCGCGGGTCCACGACCACGAGCCTGGCGCCCGCCCGCTGGGCCTCGCGGATGAAGGGCACGAGGTGGATCCCGGACGACGACGGATTCGCGCCCCAGACGACGATGAGTTTCGCGTGCGCGTAGTCGGCGTAGGTGACCGACGGCATCTTGCCGTAGAGGGCCTGGTTCGCGGCGCCGGTCGTGGACGCGCACAGCGTGCGGGCCAGTCGGGACGCGCCGAAGCGCCTGAACACGCGGGCGTCGGTCGTATCCTGCGTCAGCAGGCCATTGGATCCGCCATAGCAATAGGGCAGCACCGACTCGGCGCCCCAGCGGTCGCGGGCTTCGCGCATCGCGTCGGCCACGCGCGAGAGCGCCTCCTCCCAGCCGATCCAGCGGAACTCGCCCGACCCCGGAGGGCCGAGCCGGAGCCCGGGGCGCAGCAGGCGATCGGGCCCGTACACGCGGTCGCCGAACCGCCGGACCTTGCCGCAGATGTACCCGCCCGTCACCGGGTTGGCGTCGCCGCCGTCAAGAGCGACGACGCGTCCGTCGGCCAGGGAAACCGAGAGGCTGCAGGAATCGGGGCAGTCGAGGGGACAGGCGGTGCCGACCTGGCGTCCGGCCGGCTTCGTCACGACGCGGTCCTCGTGCGCACGGCCTGACCGTCCTGGAGGTCGCGCAGGGCCTGGAAGGGGCCCGTCACAACGGGCGTGCCCTCGTCGACGCCCGACACTTCGATGTCGAGGCCGCCGATGAGTCCCGCGGTGACGGGCTGGAACCGGACCGCCCGCCCGCCCGCCACGAACACCCCGGTGCGTTCATGGCCGTCCGCGCCGGGCCTGACGACCACCGACTGCAGCGGGACGACCAGGACATTCTGGCGCTCGGCCGTCAGCACCTCGGCGTCGCACGTCAGGCCTGGCCGCAGACGTTCATCCGGATTGTCGAGCCGGACTTTCACACGAAACTCGCGCGCCGCGGCACCAGTCCCCGCAATCGGCAGGGCGCTCGCGCCGATTTCCACGACACGCCCCGTGAAGGCCATGCCCGGGATGGCTTCGAGCGTGACGTTCGCCGTCTGATCCAGCGCGATCCGGAGCACATCCGCCTCCGCGACCTTCACCTCGGCGTCGATGGCGGAGAGGTCGGAGATCGTCATCAGCGTCGTGCCGGGCTGGCCCTGGATGCCCATGACGACCATCTCGCCCTCCTGCACCGGCAGGCGGGTGATGATGCCGGAGATAGGCGCGACGATGTCCGTCTTGGCGAGGATGTCGGCCACCCGCGTGGAGTCCGCCCGGGTTTCCGCAACGCGGCGCCCGGCGGCCTCGCGCACTTGCTGAAGGCGGCGGAGCCCGGCTTCGGCGCTCCTGACCAGGGCTGCCGTGGTGTCGGCGGCGGCCGTGGCGGTGTCGAGCTCCGCCGCCGGCACGAGGCCGTCCTTGCGCAGGTCGCGCATCCGCTGCAGATTCAGCTGCGCCTCCTGGTTGCGCGCCTTCGCGGCGTCGAGGTCGGATTGTGCCGCCAGCAGCACGTCGGCCGTCGCGCGGAGGTCGGCCTCAGCACCCTGGACCCTGGCGCTGGCGGCCGTCGCGCTCGCTGCCGCCTGGATGGCGTCGATCCGCGCCACGATCTGTCCGGCCTTCACGGGCTCGCCCTCTTTCACGCGAAGCTCGACGAGCCGGCCCATCACGCTGGACCCGATGTCCGCGTACCGCTGGGCCACGATCTGCCCCGATGCGGTCACGGTGGAGCGGAACACCGACTTGCGCGAGGCCGGCTGCGTGTCGACTGCGATGCCGCCGCGGTCGCGGCTCATCACGAACACCGCGCTGAGGATGACCATGCCGGCCGCGGCGATCAACCCCACGGTTCGTCGCTTCATAGGCCTCACTTTACCACGCGCACCCGCGGTCCCCCGTCCGGACGCCGGGGCGGCCGCCGGAGGATCCAGCGACGCGCGGCGCGCGTCTTTCCGGACGCTCCGGATCGCGCTTGTTTGCTACAGTGGGGAGGCCGGACTTGCGCCGCCATGATCACGCACCTGCGTTCAATCGTCGACGGGGTCGTCCAGGGCCACTCATCCGTCACCTCGAACCCGCTCCGGGCCGGTCTTGGCGCTCTCGCCGTGGCGGTCGCGGTGGCGACCGTCGTGGTCGTGGTGACGGCGCTCGACGGCCTCACCCGGTACGCGCGCGCCACGGGCGCGCGCGCCTTCGGGAGCGACACGTTTCTCCTGGCGCAGATTGCGACCGCGGGGCAGAGCACGCGCCGTGAACTGGCCGAGAAACAGCAGCGCAACCCGGCGATGGGGAGGCCCGATCTGCGTTTCCTCGAGCGCCACGCCGGTACCGAGGTGATCTACGCGTCCACCGTGCAGCGCGTGGGCGATGTCACCGCCGGGCCCCGGAAGTACGAGCATGCGGCCATCAGCGGCACGACGCCGACGCTGGCCGAGCTCCGCGACATGGGCATCGGGCGCGGCCGGTTCCTGCAGGACCACGAGGCCACGCGTGGCGCACAGGTGGCGGTCATCGGTGCGGACATCGCCGAGGCCTTGTTTCCCGGCGGCGACGCGCTGGGCCAGGCCATCCGCGTGGCGGGCCGCCGGTTCGAGGTGGTGGGCGTGCAGGCGCGCCTCGGTACGTCCGGCGGCACGTCGCTCGATCGGTTCGTCTGGATGCCGTTGATCACCTTCGAACGCATCTACGGGCCGCCGCCGACGCTGAACATCTTCGCGCGCGCGCGAGACGGCGTGGCGATCGACGCGGCGGAGAACGTGGCGCGCACGGCCCTGCGGGCGAAGCGGCAACTCCGGCCAGGCGCGGCCGACAACTTCGACCTGTTGAGCCCGGAAGCGGCCCGCGACTTCGTGCTGCGGATCACGGAGCGCGTGGGCGTCGCGGCCGTTCCCATCTCCGCGATGGCGTTGCTGGCCGCTATCGTCGTGATCACCAACACCACGCTCGTCTCCGTGACGCAGAAAACGCGCGAGATCGGCGTCCGCCGTGCGCTGGGCGCGTCGCGCGGCGACATCATGCGGGAGATCGTCGCCGAATCCATCATCGTCTCGCTGGCCGGCGGGCTGGCTGGAACGCTGCTCACCGCCGCGACCGCGTCCTTCCTTGCCGGCGCCCTGCAACTCGACATCGTCGTCAAGGGAACGACTGTGGCGTGGGCGATTCTGGCCGCGGGCCTGAGCGGCCTCGTGGCCGGGTACTATCCCGCGCACCGCGCCACGCGCATCGATGTCATTTCGGCCGTGAGGGCGGAGTAGACCACGTGATCTGGACCCAGGGAAGCGCCGAGGCGGGCATGCTGGCGCTCGACTCGCTGCGAAGCCAGAAACTGCGTTCCGCCCTGGCCATCGCGGGCGTCGTGATCGGCATCATCACGGTCGTGCTGGTGGCCACGATCCTCGTGGGCGTGCGCAACGGCATCGCGGGCCTGTTCAGGGAACTCGGCACCGAAAACGTGTTCGCGTTCCACCGGGACGGCGATCCGTACTCGCCGATCTCCGATCGCGACGCGCAGCGGAAGCCGCTCGAGGCGGCGTACGCGGCGGCCATCGCGGCGACCGCCACGTCGATCCGCGACACGGCGGCGCAGATCATCGTGCCGCCCATCGTGGACGGCCGGCCCCTGGTGGCGCGGCGCGGCACGAACGAGAGCGACACCGTGCTCATCGAGGGCGCGACACCGGGTTTCTTCGACATCACCGGGACGGAGTTCCGCGCGGGCAGGCCCTTCACCGACGTCGAGAATCGCCGCGCGGCGAAGGTGGCCGTCCTCGGGTCGAACATCGCGCGGGCCCTGTTCGGGGCCGCTCCGTCGCTCGGCAAGTCGTTCACCCTGGCGGGCGACACGTATTTCGTCGTCGGGGAGGCGGCGCCGAGGCGCGGCGGCTTCTTCGGCGAGAACCGCCAGGACAACGTCATCGCGCTGCCCGCCGCAACGGTGGCGCGGCGCTTCCCCGAGGCGAAGGACACCATCCTCTACGCCCGCGCGAACCCGGGGCAACTGCCGGCGGCGAAGACGGAGATGGAATTCCTGCTGCGACGCCTGCGGGGGCTCGCCCCGGGCGCGGAGAACGACTTCAACCTGTCGACGGCGGAGCAGATCATCGCCCAGTTCGACGAGATCGGCGCCCAGATCGGGCTGGCCACCTTCGCGCTCGCCGCGGTGAGCCTCATCATCGGCGGCATCGGCATCGCCAACGTCATGATCATCAGCGTGACCGAGCGCACGAGGGAGATCGGGACCCGCCTGGCCATCGGCGCCCGCCGCCGCGACGTGCTGTCGCAGTTCCTGTTCGAGGCGGCGCTGCTCTCCGGGGTCGGCGGCGTCGTCGGCGTGGCGATCTCGTGGGCGCTGGGCTTCGTGCTGAGCGTGTTCGCACCCGCGTTCCCCTCCGTGCCGCCGATGTGGGCTGTCGTCGGGGGGCTGGCGTCGGCCGTCTCGACGGGCCTCGTGGCAGGGTACCTGCCAGCGCGGCGGGCCGCCGGACTCGATCCGGTGGAAGCCTTGCGCTACGAGTAGGGACGGGCTTCCCGCGTGCGAGTCAAGAGCGCGGCGATCGTGCCCGTGCGTCTACAGTTCCCGCATCCGCCCGGCTTTGCGGTCCCAGAACTCGACGCGCGCGACCTCGATCCTGATGAGCGACAGTTCGGGGTCGGCGGCCCCGCCCGCGAACCACTGATTGTAGGCGGGGGACCACATTCCGCCTGCGCGCTCGACGTCCCGGACGACCGAGGCCGCGCCAGACACCGAGACGAAGCGGTCCTCCGGGGCCGAGACGTAGGTGACGTTCACCATGCCGCTGCCGGCAATTTCCTGGGCCACGGCAGACGACGTGCGCGTGAAGAACCACAGGGTTCCGTCGAACGCATTCTCGGAAGCCACCATCGGCCGGCTCCGCAGCGCGCCGCCGGCGGTGACGGTCGTGAACATCGCGAACGGGATGTCTTTCACCAAGTCGCGGAACTGCTGTGCCGAGTAACGGCCCTGCGCCTGCTCCTCCATCCGAACCCTCCGTCTGCCTAGGTTAGTCCTTCGATGCACAAAGTCGGCGAGTATTTGTGCCCTCAGGAATCAGTCCACCCTGTACGGCGACGCCGGCGTTCCCGCGCTGCCGGGGGAGGAATTTCCGAGCGAACGCGGAACAGTATAATCCCTGCGGCTTCTTCAGCCGGAGGTGGCGATGCGGACCGCACTCTCCCTGCCCGCGCACGGCGGGTTCGCCGGGGCCGGACGGACGAGCGTTCCGGGCATGGTCGCGGACCTGCTCATCGTGAACGCCAGGATCTGGACCGGCGTCTCTGCGCGGCCGGAGGCGGAGGCCGTGGCCGTTGTCGGCGGGCGCGTGGCGGCCCTCGGCACGACGGCGGAACTGTCGGCCTGGCGCGGGCCGTCGACCAGGATGATCGATGCCGGGGGCGCGAGGATCCTGCCGGGCTTCAACGACTCGCACGTGCATGTCATGGGAGGCGGCCTCCAGCTCGACCACGTCGACCTGCGGCAGGCGCCCTCGACGGCGGAGTTCGCGAGGCTCATCGGCGAGCGGGCGCAGCGGGCGCCGGCGGGAGAGTGGATTCTCGGCGGGGACTGGGACGATCAGTTGTGGGACCCGCCCGCGCTGCCGGCCCGCCAGCTGATCGATCCCGTGGCGGCGTCCGCGCCGGTCTTCGTCCACCGGTTCGACGGGCACATGGCCGTCGCCAATACCGCGGCATTGAGGCTGGCCGGTGTGACGGCCGCCACGCCCGACCCCCCGGGCGGCGTCATTGTCCGCGACGCGGCAGGCAATCCCACGGGCCTGCTCAAGGACGCGGCGATGGGGCTTGTCACCAGGGTGGTTCCGCCGCTCACGCCCGCGCGGCGCGCACAGGCGCTGACGCGCGCGCTCGCGCACGCGGCGTCGCTCGGCGTGACCAGCGTGCGCGACATGGGGCCCGATGCCGGCGACCTCGCGACCTATGCCGATTTCGCGGAAGCGGGCCGGCTGACCGTGCGCATCTCGGCGGCGCCTTCCGAACTGCAGTGGACCGACCAGGCCAGACTGGGCATCCGGCGCGGGTTCGGCACGCCGTTCTTCACCCTGGGGGCCGTCAAGGGCTTCGCCGACGGCTCACTCGGCTCGACGACCGCGTACTTCTTCGAACCCTACACGGACGCGCCGGGGACGCGGGGCCTGCTGGCAGACGAGATGATCCCCGTCGAGGCCATGCGGGAGCGGCTGACGGCCGCCGACGCCGCGGGCCTCCAGCTGTGCATCCATGCCATCGGCGACCAGGCGATCTCCATCGTGCTCGACCTGTTCGCCGGCGTGGCGCAGGCGAACGGGCCGCGCGACAGGCGTTTCCGCATCGAGCACGCCCAGCATGTCGCCCCGAGGGACTTCGACCGGTTCTCGTCGCTCGGCGTCATCGCCGCCGTCCAGCCCTACCACGCCGTCGACGACGGGCGGTGGGCGGAGCGGCGAATCGGGCCCGGACGCATCCAGACCACCTACGCGTTCCGCACGTTCCTCGACAGGGGCGTGCGCCTGGCGTTCGGCTCGGACTGGCCCGTGGCGCCGCTCGATCCCATTCTCGGGATCCATGCCGCCGTGACGCGGGCGACCATCGACGGGCAGAACCCGGATGGCTGGGTCCCGGCCCAGAAGATCACCGTCGACGAGGCCGTTCGTGCCTATACGGCCGGCTCGGCATTCGCGGAGTTCACCGAGGCGGACAAGGGAACGCTCGAGCCCGGCGCACTGGCCGACATGGTCGTCCTCTCGGAGGACATCTTCTCGGTCGTCCCGGCCCGGATCCGAGACGTGAAGGTCAGGACGACGATTGTCGACGGGCGGCTCGTGTACGACGCGCCGCGCTGACCTCGCGCTCCCTGTCGAGCAGCGCCTGTTTCACGTGAAGCCCGCCGCCGTAGCCGACGAGTTTCCCGCTGGCGCCGATCACCCGGTGGCAGGGCACGACGATGGGCAGCGGGTTCCGCCCGTTGGCGAGCCCCACGGCCCGCACGGCGGTCGGGCGGCCGATGGCCTTCGCGATGTCCCCGTACGAGCGGGTCTTCCCGTAGGGGATTTTCAGCAGGGCCTTCCACACCGACTGCTGGAACGGCGTGCCCTTCGGGTGCAGCGGGAGGTCGAACTCCGTTCGCTTTCCCTGGAAATATTCGCGGAGCTGTCGCTCCACGGCGCGAAACGGCGCGGCTGACTGCTTCCATTCGGGCTTCGGGGCGAGGGCGCCCTTTCCGCACTGGAAGGCGATGTACCGGAGGCCGTGGTCATCGCACCCGGCGAGCATCAGCTTGCCGACGGGCGTGTCGATGTAGGTGTAGTAGGTCGTGTGCTCCGCATGGGTCGGCATGTCGTCCATCCTGTCTGCGCCCGGTGAGGCGGGTCAACGTCGAAGGGTAAGCGGGACCCTCACGTGCGCGCAAGGCCCATCCGGTCCCGTGCGCGATCGAGCACGAGACCCACGATGTGAAACGGGGCGATGAGGCATCCCAGGAACCCGACAACGGCCAGCGTCATCACCAGGTAGGATTCGCCCGGCACGTCGAGGCGCAACCGCGCCCAGCAGAACGGAAGCATCGCGAACCCCCCGCCCGCCAGGCCGCCCGCCGCGCAGCAGGCGACGCCGCGGGCACCGATGCGGGTGACGCCGACGGCCTTCGAACTCAGCCAGCCGGACAGCGCGAAGGCCATGCCGAACGCTCCGAGCGTGGCGGCGGCGACGGCGAGCGCCGGCTCGCGTCCCGTCAGGCCGTTCAGTTCGCGGAATACGGGTGACACCAGCAGCGCCGCCACGAGGTACGCGCCTGCCAGCGCCGCCTCGCGGCGCGGCCCGATCCCGAGCCGCCGGCCGGCAAACCACCCTGCGCCGCCGAACCCCGCGAGTGCGCCGATCCAGAAGGCCGGGTCCGCCGCGGCGCGCAGGGGATACCCGGCCGCCGACGCAAGACCCAGCAAAGCCGGGGGAGCCAGCATGCCCGCGAGTGCCAGGCGCGCCGAGCGGGCAAACGCCTCCCGGATCTCGTCCTCGCGGGGCGCGGGTTCCTGCAGCAGTGAGCGCATCCGGGTCCGACTATACTTCACGGCTGACCGATGAAACGCCCGAGGGTCGTCGTCATCGCCAATCCGGCGGCAGGTCCGTCGTGGCGGCGCCGGCCGCCTGAGTCCATCGTCGCCCGGATCGAGACGATGCTCGGCCGGCAGCACGCGGACGGCTACGTGAAGCTGACTGCCGGACCCGGGCACGCGAGGACACTCGCGCGCGAAGGGCTGGAATCCGGGGCCGACCTCGTCGTCGCGTGGGGCGGCGACGGGACGATCAACGAGGTGGCATCGGCGCTGATCCACAGCCGGGCTGCGCTCGGCATCGTGCCGATGGGGTCGGGCAACGGGCTGGCGCGGGAGATCGCGGTCCCCCGGGGCCACGAGGAGGCACTGGAGGCGGCGCTCACCGGTATGGAGCGCACCATTGACGCCGGCGAGTTGAACGGCCGTGTCTTCTTCAACGCCGCCGGCGTGGGGTTCGATGCCCACGTCGCGTCGACGTTTGCGTCCTCGGCCGGGCATGCGCGTGGGTTCGCGTCGTACGCGTCGATCACGGTGCGGGAGTTGTTTCGGTACGCGCCAGGCACGTATGTCGTCAGCCCGAAGGACGGGCCCATCCGGACGTACCGCGCGCTGCTGATCTCGGTGGCGAACACGCGGCAGTGGGGCAACGGCGCGCGCATCGCCCCTGCCGCGCTCATGGACGACGAGCGCCTGGACCTGGTCATCGTGCCGGCCCTCCCGCCCGCCGTCGTACTCGCGAACAGCTGGCGGCTGTTTGCCGGTTCGCTTGCAGGATGGTCTGCCGTCGAGAGCCGGCAGGTGCACGCGACGTCGATTCGCTGCACGCCGCCGGCGCCCGCGCACGTGGACGGGGAGTTGTTTTCCCGGGACAGATGCTTTCTCAGAATGCTCGATTGCGGACAAAAGCGCGATTCGGTGAGCATGGTGGATTGCCGGTTGACCAGGAAAACCTCCCCGGTGGCCCCGAGCCCCCGTTCCTGGGTGAACATCCGGTTGATCTTGTCGATGGTGAACTGGAGGATGAACCAGCCCGAAAAAACGTTGTCCCGGTAGACCGGCACGATGAAGAAGGCCGACGGTTTATCGGATACCCAGTAGTACTGGTAGTCGACAAACGACCGCGGGACGTTGGTTTTGAGCTTTTGGGACAGCTCGGTGCCGGCCAGTTCGCCCTGGAAGATGTTCTTGTGATAATCGGCCTGCCG
>JAWOGY010000281.1:0-7061 GCA_046496425.1 Vicinamibacterales bacterium | reverse complement strand
GCCGGCAACCCGGTCACGGGCTCGAGGGACCGCCTGAAGAAGCCGCTGCAGCCCTTGGAGACAGCCGAGCTGAAGCTCGAAACGCCCAGGGATCCGAAGATGGACCGGAACAGCTACACCTTCTCGCACGCGAACGGGAAGATCCGGACCAAACTGCTGAAGCAGTTCTAGGCGGGCGGGTCCTCTCGAAGCTTGGCGCCGGCCCATTCCCGGGCCGGCGCGTTCCTCACGTACTGTTCAGCGCACAATTCGAATCTGCACGTCGCGGGAGACCGGGGCCATCCCGCCGAGGCTGGACTTCGCCTCGAGGGTGAGCACGTACAGCCCGGCCGCCAGGTCCTTCAGCGGGATCCTGGTTGTGTAGCCATAGCCGCCCCTGGCGCCGCCGAGTTCCTTGCTCGCCCGCCGCTCCGAGTTGGTGAACACCTGCACGCGGCCCTCCGCCTTGAGCGTCGCCGTGATCTCGACCGAGTGCGGCTGCGCCCCCTGGTTGTCGTAGATCTCGGCGAGCACCGCCAGCTCGTCGGAGGAGGAAAACGTCCGGGCCGTGGTCGGCGGGCCCGGCAGGGCGTCGCCAAGGTCGGGGATGGCGCCGGCGGTGGGAACCCCGCCCGCGGCCGCCGAGGTCACGACGATGCCGCTCAGGCTGAGCGGCGCTTTCGCGAAGTCCGGCACGACAAGGTCGTAGTGGACCGACCCGATCGACCCCCCGCTCGTGCGTGCCGCCACGCGAAGCTGGTAGGTGCCCGGCGGGAGTTCCATCCGCGTGAGCACCCGGAATCCCGACTGCAGGACGCGCTGGTGGGTCTCGGGTCTCAGCGACAGGTCCACGAAGTCTCGCTTGCCGTCGGTCACCTTCCCCTGTTTGTTGATGGCCACGTACGACATCTCGAGCCTGTCGGTGAACTTGCCGTCTTTTTCCGAGAACGCGAACTGCCGTCCCGTGAACTGCGTCACGATGCCGATCGCCGCCTTCGACGAGGGCCCCTTCAGCGGGACGGTGAACACGGCCATCTTGAGCGTGGATTCCTGCAGCGGGCTGTTGAGCGCCTCCCGCAGCTCCTTCGACGTGCCCGCGCCCGCCTCGATGGACTTCTCGGCCGCGGACTTCCCGCGAGGCGCCGCGTAGCCTTTGCGGGCGTTGACGTCGAGCCCGGGTCTGGTCAGCCTGACCTCGATCTTTCGGTAGCGACCGTCGCGCTTCTCGTTGGTCGAGTAGTACCCGAGCACGTAATAGGTGCTGTTCGCGTCGACGATGCGCTGGAACACGCTGGAGAAGTCGTTGCTTGACACCGAAGCGAAGCCGCCCGTCTCCTCGGAAACCCCGCGAAGCGTGTCCTGCGACATGCGCAGCTCGTCCTGGAGCGCGAACACGCCCAGGCCCAGCGACTCCGCGTCGGCCGGGAGTCCTGAAATCTGCATGGCCTCGTCGCCGGGGAAGTAGAGCCCCCGGGGGTCGATCGCGTAGATGCTGACATTCGCCCGCGTCGCGGCGCCGATGACGTCGCGCATCTCGTTCACCAGCAAGGACCCGTCGCCGCGGCTCAGGACGTTCACCCCGTTCACCGTCGTGCTCGCGGGCCCCGTGTTGTCCCAGATGTTGTAGTCGATGCCTTCGCTGACGAACACGACGGCTTTGCGCCGGCCGCGGACGCCGGCGAGCCATTCCGACAGGCTCCTGAGCGTCGTGAGCATCGACCGGGCGTTGTGCATCCGCTCGGCTTGCTCGTAGTCGGCGATGGTCGCCCCCTGGGCGCCTCCCCGGGTCAGGTTGTAGCTGTCGATCTTGTTGAGCGTCGGCGAGCGCAGCTTGCGCCCCATGAACGTATCCACGGCCTTCGTAAGCAGGCGCCGGCTACTCGTGAAGTCCTGCGCCCCGTCGGACCGGCCGCTCGTGTGCAGGACAGCCGCCAGGTCGTTCGCGCCAAGGTTGCGTTCGATGAACTGCCGCGCCGCCTGGCGCACGCGGACCGACCGCATCGGGTTGGTGTGAATGTCGTCGAGGAGCAGCACGTACAGCCGTCCCTCGGGCGCGCTGGCGTTCGACCTCACGTCCGGCTCGATATCCTCGGGCAGGAACAACGCGCGCTCGGAGAGCTCGACGGGGATGTCGATGAGCGAGAACGCCGTCACCTTCTGCGGGACGCCGTCCTCGAGCACCTGGAAATCGCCCTGGCGAAGGTCGCGGACGAAGTTCCCCCGGCCGTCGCGGACCACGGCGTCAACCTCGACGTAGTTCACCTCGGAACGGAAGGTGATCGGCGGCATCTGTGGGTCCGGCGGCTGCACGGCGGCGGGCGGAACCGGCGGCGGCGCCTGCTGGCCGGCAACGACGACCGAGCCGAGCAAAAGAGCGAGGGCGAGGAAACGGCTTCGGTACACAGTGACTCTCTTCAGCGAAGGGCGGGGGGCCAGGATCAGCGCTGGCAGCGGCTCTCTTGATTATAGGGCCGATGCGCCCGCCTTTCTCCATAGGACGCCAGCGGAGCGCATCTGGGTGGCGCTGCGGAAAGCACCGTCGGTAGCCAGTAGCCACTTCCCTCTACTTCACTGCCACGTCCCTGCGGTCGATCCCCCCTCGCGTGGAGGCGGCGGTCACGGTCGCGGCCCCCGTCCCCTTCACCTGCCACGTCACGGTCTTCGACTCGCCGGCTTTCAGCCAGCCGATTTCAATCGCGGGCCTCTGGGTTCTACCGTCGGCCGTCTTCACGAGTTCCTGCCCGGCGCCGAGGAGGATGGTGCAGGTGTCCGGCCGGACGATTTTTACGCGCTTCGCGATGTCGAGCGCCGTCGGGATGAGGCCTTCGTTGGTCACGACGGCCTTCACCTCGTACACGCCGGCGCCCGATGCCGACGGACTCGCCGTGACCGACGCGATCTTCACCTGGGCGAGCTGCTGCGCGAGGTAGAGGTTGAACATCGCCTCGTTCCTCGCCCAGGTCTCGATCATGTCAGCCGGCGGGTTCTGGCCCCAGAACTTCGGATTGAGCCCGCCGATCTCGACGTCGCCGAGCTGGGGGTGCCTGAACGGGGTCCAGGGCTGGAAATCGCCCTTGCCGGGGCGGTTCTCGTCGAGCCACCTGAGGGTTTCGGCCTCGTCGACGCGCCCGTCCTTGTCGTAGTCGGTGAAGCGGCCGCCGTTCCAGATTTCGTCGCCGTACCAGATGACGCCGTAGTACGAGTAGCCGAAGTCGGGCCCGTGGCCGAAGATGGGCGAGTCGCGGGGCGGTTCGCCGGTCACCGGGTTCGGGCCGCCGCGCGTCGCGTAGACGTGGTAGGTGTCGCCGGCCCAGGGGTACCCGGTAATCTCCATCCCTTTCCTGTCGAACTTCGCCGCAAGCGCGGCGTCCTCCGGGTACATGCCGTCCTCGGACGAGGCCGTCGACGGGCCGCGGAGGATCATCGGCACGGAAGTGTCGAGCGACTGGGCCAGGCCCACGTTCGGGTGGGTCATCAGGAACAGGAAAACCGCCCGGGTTTCGGGCTCCGACAGCGGGAACTCGCCGGCCCCGCCCTGCGCGTACCCGCGGCCGGTCGCCTCGCGCATCGGCCGCCAGTTCTCGGGGTAGTTGCGGTGCAGGTCGAGCCCGCCGATGCCGTCCTCGTTGTAGCGGCCGTCGAGGTCGTTGTCGACGCCTTCCGGGAACAGCTCGTAGTCGCCCTGCCCCTGGGTCACCCGCCTCATCGCCCGTCCCTGGGGATCTTTCGGGTCCTTCGCCGCGTTGCCTTTGCCCGCCCCCACGAACCGGCGCATCTGGCGGATGAACCCGTCACCGTCGAGGTCCTCGCCCGCGTCCTCGTCGAGCAGGCCGTCGTTGTCGGTGTCGAACGGCCTGACCGTGCTGCGCAGTGTCTGGGCCGTCAGGTGGTACAGCGTGTTGCCGTCCGGGTTGTTGTTCGGCCGCACGTAAAGGGCCTTCGAGTCGACCAGCGCCGTGAGCGCCGGGTCGGTGCCGTAGCCCGAGAGCACGTGATGCGCGAAGTAGAGGCACGCCTCGATGCCGCTGATCTCCCCCGAGTGACGGCCGCCCTCGAGGAAGAACGCGGGCTTGTCGGTGTCCTTCCCCGTCTTCTTGTTCGTGATGGTGATCTGCCAGATCTCCCGCCCCTCGAAGGACTGGCCGGCGGAATACAGGTCCACGAGGTCCGGATACGTCGCCGCCCACATCTTGAGGAGGGAGGCCGTCTCCTCGTACGAGTGGTAGTGCTTGAAGTCGATCTCCCCGGCTTTCAACGGTTTGAGCTGGGCGTAGTCAACTTTCGGGAAGACCGAGACCCCGTCACGAACACCGGCGACGCGATGAACGGGCGTGATTCTGGCGGGCGGACCGCCGCTGCCCTCCCGCTGCCTGCCCTCCTGGGCCGTCAGCAGAACCCCGAATACCCCAAGCACGAACAGGACGGTAACCAATCGGCAGCGGCGGTCATCCCTGGACATACAGGCCTCCACATCCGGCAAAACCCTGAGGGCGCGAACGGCGTCAAAGTAGAGAGGCGCGCGTCTGGCGCGTATACTAGTGGATTGGCGGCCAGTCTGGAAGGTCGGCTGCGCATGCGGGGAGAAACGACCCCGGTTCGCTGTGTGTTGGAGGAAGGCAATGTCCAGTCGTAAGACCACCTTGTTCTATGCCGTACTGATCGCCGTGGCGTCGCTCGCGGTGGGCATGGTGCTCGCCTCGCGTCTCGACCTCTCGCCGCGGTCCGAGGCCGTCACGCTGACCCCCCAGGTCGGCGCGAGCGCCCCGATCACGGGGACCATCGACGCCCAGACGTTCCGGACCATCGCGAAGAACGTGACGCCCACCGTCGTCAACATCCGGACGACGGCGAAGCGCCGGGCCCAGGACCTGTCGGAGTTCTTCGGCGGCCAGGAGAACCCGCTGGAGCGCTTCTTCGGCATGCCCCAGCCGCGCGGCCGCCAGCCGCGCGAAGAGGTGACGCAGGCCGCGGGGACGGGGTTCGTCATCAGCAAGGATGGGTACATCCTCACGAACAACCACGTCGTCGAGGGCGCCACGAAGATCGAGATTGCGTTCTTCGGCGACGAGGACGGCGAGGTGTACGAAGCGAAGATCGTCGGCCGCGACCAACTGACCGACAGCGCCCTCATCAAGCTGACGGAGCTGCCCAAAGCGCCGCTCCAGGAGGCCAAACTGGGCGACTCCTCGCAGATGGCGCCGGGCGACTGGGTGATGGCGATCGGCAATCCCTTCGGCCTCGCCCACACGATCAGCGTCGGCGTGGTGAGCGCGATCGGGCGGCCGATGGCGATGGCCGAGGGTCGGTACGAAGACGTCATCCAGACCGACGCGGCCATCAACCCGGGCAATTCGGGCGGGCCGCTGCTCAACCTGCGCGGCGAGGTGATTGGCGTCAACACCGCCATTTACACGAACGGGCAGGCCGGCACGAACATCGGCATCGGCTTCGCGGTGCCCATCAAGGCGGTGCGGGACATCCTGCCCCAGCTCGAGTCGGGCAAGGTCGTGCGCGGGCGGATCGCCGTCCAGGTGCGCGACATCCCGCGCGACGCCCTCGCCGAGTTCGGCCTGAAGGATCGCAAAGGCGCGCTGGTGTCGATTGTCACGCCGAACGGCCCGAGCGCGAAGGCGGGCATCGAGCCCGGCGACGTGATCCTCGAGTTCAACGGCCAGGTGGTCGCGGGCCGCAACGCGCTGGTGCAGCTGGTCATGGCAACCAGGCCCGGGACGACGGTGCCGGTGAAGATCCTGCGGGACAAGGCCGAGAAGAGCGTCTCGGTGACAGTCGAGGAGCTGAATCTCGAAACCGAGAGCGGCGGGCCCAGTGCGGAGTCGCAGCAGGAAGAGACCGGCGGCGGACTCGGCATCACGCTCGGCCCCCTCGGCTCCGAGATGGCCCGCCGCCTGCGCGTGCCGTCCGGAACCCGCGGCGTCCTCGTGACCGAGGTCGATCCGATGTCGACCGCAGCCCGGGAAGGCATGCGGCCGGGCGACATCATCCTGAAGATCAACGGGCAGACGGTCGAGACCGTCCGCGACGCCAGCCAGGCGCTTCAGGCGATCAGGCAGGGCGGCGCGGCGCGGATGCTGCTCTGGAAGGGCGGCCAGGAGACGTTCGTGGTCGTGACGAAGGAGTAGCCGCCGACACCCGGCTCTGATGGACTCCGCCTGCCGCGCGCTCATCGTCGAACGCATCCGACAGCGGGGCCCCATCACGGTGGCCGAGTTCATGGACCTCGCGCTTTACGCGCCCGAGGTCGGCTATTACGCCCGTGCGGCCCGGCGATCGGGCCGCGCGGGCGATTTTTTTACCAGCGTCGATACCGGGCCCGTCTTCGGCGCCCTGCTGGCGGAACGCTTCGCGCGGTTCTGGCGCGCATCCGGGTCGGGCCGGCTCGATCTCGTCGAGGCGGGCGCCGGCAACGGGCGCCTGACGCGCGACATCCTCGACGCCGCGTCCGGGCGCGACCCGGACTTCTATCACGCCATCGCGGCGCACCTCGTCGAACGCAGCTCCCGGGCCCGCGCAGCCCACCGCGAGACGCTCGCCGCGCACGACGCTCGCCTCGCGTACTCCGGCGAGGAGATGCCAGACCGCATCGACGGCATCGTGTTCGCGAACGAGCTACTGGACGCGCTCCCCGTCCATCTCGTCGAGATGGGAGACGCCGGCCTCCTCGAGGTCTACGTCGGCCTCGAGGCCGGCCGCCTCGTCGACGGCACCGGGCCGCCATCGGACCCGGCCCTGGCCGGTTATCTCGGAGACGCCGGCGTGACCCTCGAGCGCGGGGCGCGGGCGGAGATCAACCTCGCGGCCGTCGACTGGGTCGCCCGCACGGGCGCGCGGCTGCACCGCGGGTTCCTGGTGCTCATCGACTACGGGTACGAGGCGGTGGAATTGTACTCGGCGGCCCGTTCGCAGGGCACCCTGGCCACCTACCACCGGCGCGTCGACCAGATGCCGGTGGGAGGCGCGCCGCCGGGCGGGCCGGCCTGGCTGGCCTCGAGACGGTGACCCTCGCCGCTCAGACCCGCTTCCTGCTGGACATCCTGGAGGGCAGCCCGCTGGTCGCCGAGCTG
>JAWOGY010000273.1:0-6042 GCA_046496425.1 Vicinamibacterales bacterium | reverse complement strand
TGCGGTCACCGTGATTGCAACCGTCGCCGGAGCAGACCAGAGCGTCGCATCCGTCGCCTTATACGTGAAGCTGTCGGGGCCGGTGTACCCCGCCGCAGGCGTGTAGGCAAACGAGCCGTTAGGGTTCAGCGTCAGGGTTCCGTGGAAGGGCCCGGAAACGCATTGCGCCGTCAGCGGATCTTCATCCGGGTCAGTGTCGTTGGCGAGCACGCCGGGAGCAGCCTGGCTCAGCGTCTTGCCGCTCTCCACGGAGTAGCTGTCACCGACCGCCACCGGCGCCTGGTTGAGTGCGCCGCCGGTCACCTCGACCGTGATGACATCCGACACCGTCGTCGTGCCTGTGGCCTGCACCTCGATGGTGTGGTTGCCGGCGGGGAGCGTCGACGCGTTCCACGCGCCCTGCCAGACAGGCGATTTAGAGCCCATACGGCTCATGGAATACCACGTGGCGCCGCCGTCGATGCGAAACCGCACCAGGCTGATGGCGTTCTGGTCGAACACCAGCGCGCGGACGAAGTTCGTGCTGGCGGCCGGCACCGTGTAGGCGTACGGGTTGACCGCGCCGCCGATGTACTTGTCGAGGGGCGCGGTGATGAGCAGGAGCGGCCAGGCGTCCACGGCGTTGGTGATCGACGACACCCCGTTGGTGTCAACCGCAACGAGGCTGTAGCCGGTGGGGCTGCCTTTCGAGAGCGAGGCGACGTTGTAGTAGTAGAGGCCGTCGCCGCTCATCAGCCCCGTATAGCTGTCGCCGCTGAACAGCGCCTGCGAGATCCGGTGCGTGTGGCCGAAGTTGTAGGTGGACGCGCCGCTCGTATCGAGGGCCTGGACGAACTCGTTGTGCCCATAGAACAGCCAGGTGTCGGTGGACACTCCGGTGTCGGTCACCGGGTGATGGCCGAACGCGAACGTCAGCGCCGCGCCGGTGTTGTCCGACAGCGCCTTGTTGATGAACGTCAACTCCGTCGAATCGAGGCCGGCATAGTCCCCGTAGGGGAAAAAAATGCTGAACGCCCGCCCGTCATTGCCCGCGCTGTTCACGCCAAGGAAATGGTACGTACCGAAATCAAACGCCCTCGTCCACGACACCTGCGTGCCGCCCGTCGCGCGGCCCTGCACGGAATTCGCGCGGTAGTAGGCGAACGTCCTGTCGTTGTACGCGTCGTGGTTGCCCGGGATGTCGTAGAAGAAGTCGGCCTTGGCGCCCGCGCCATCGACAATCGCCTTGTACTGGTCCCACTCGGCCTGGTACGGGCCGTTCGGGATCCCGAGCCAATTGCCGTTGGTGGAATCGGTCAGGTCGCCGGTGACGACGATAAACGACGGATTGATGACGTCTCGCGCCGTTGTCACCAGCCACTGCAGGCGCGTCGTGTCGGTGGAGTCGGACATGCCGACGTGCAGATCCGACGCGTGGAGGAACCAGAAGATCCTGCTGCTGTCCGGGTCGTAACGCGCGCCGGAAGGATCGCCCGCGCGCAAGGTCGCGTGGGAGGGCAGCAGCACCAGTGCGGCCAGGATCAGGCTGATCGCCGGAACTCTGAGCCGCTTCGCACAGGTTTCCATCTCGCACCTCATTCCTGTGATGACGGTCTCAGCGGCTCAGCCTGTCCAGTTTCGCCAGGTACTCGGCGATGCGGGCGAGGGCGACGGGATCCGACGTTCGCAGCCTCGCCTCGGTGAGGCGCGCCCGCGCCTCGACGAACTCGCCGGCCTCGCCATACGCCAGCGCGGCCAGCACGCACGCGTCCACGTTGAGCGGCTCGAGTTCGCTCAGCCTGTCGTAGTGCGCGGCGGACTTCCGGTAGTCCTTGCGGAGCGAGTAGATGCGGCCGAGATAGTTGTGTGCCACCGCCGAGGATGGCTGCTGCTTCAACTCGAGTTCGAACTGGGCGATCGCCTGCTCGAACTCCTGCGCCGCTTCGCGATCACGCGTTTGCGGTGTGAATTCGTAGAACGCCCGTTCGAAATGGCTCACGCCCTGTCGGACGCGCTCGGACTGAATCGCAGGGCTCTTCTGCGCGGGGGGAGCCTGATCGGATTCGGCCCAGGCGGGGACCAGGAGGGCGGTGAGGAGGACGAGGGGCAGAAACTGCCTGGCCATCGAACACCTCCGTGGGCGCCAGCGTAGCACAATCCTGCCGCGCCGGCCTCTCGCTGATGGAGCCCCGGGTCTTCCCTGGCCTGAGCTTGTCGAAGGCAGACCCGGGGGCCGGATCACCGCGGGCGGTACTCGCGTTCGGTGTGCGCGGCGATGTCGGCGTCGGTGAACCAGGCCGGCCGCAGGTCGCGGTTCGCGAAGATCCGGATCTGGTCGCGGCTGTGCGCCGACGACCGGTCGGTCGTCTGGCCGTACGCCATCACCGAGAACGCCTGCACCGGGCGCGTGAAGTGCACTAGCAGCACCCACGCGTCGCTGCCGCCCACCAACTGCCGGTCGGCGGCGCCCCACCCGGCCACGCGCATGCGGCTGTCCTTGTTCTCCGGCGCATCGAACACCTGCACCCGGAACGCCCCGAGCGCGCTCGACGCGCCTTCTCCCGGCAGGTCGATGTCGCCGAATCGATAGCGGTTGACGTCGCCCCACGCGACATCGGCCGAGCCGTGCGCGGCGCGCGCCCACGTCACCGCCTCGGCCAGATGCCTGAGCGCCGCCTCGGGGTTGGCGATGCCCAGAGGAGTCGCGGCCGGCCGCTTCGCGTCCCAGCTTTCGGCGTACGGCTGCCGCACCTCCGCGCGATAGGCGTTCCAGAATCGCTCGAACAGCACCGCGCCGCGGCTTTCCGCCGACGCGCGGTTGTCCCACCTTTCGAGCACCCTGCGCGCCTCGGCGAGCTCCTCGGACGGCGCCGCCTGCGCCGCGATGGCCTCCAGGAGCGCGGGCTTGACCCGCTCGGCCAGCAGAAGGCGCGTGTCGTACTTGAGCCGCTTCAGGTCGTCTACGGAGAACTTCTCCCGCGCCTCGACCATGTCCAGCGCCAGTTGCGGGCGCAGCCCCAGTTCGCCGCGCTCGAAGTAGGCGGGATACCGCGCCGGATCCAGCGGCTGCCGCAGCGTCACGTACCAGGGCGGGTTGTTCGCATTCTGGATGTACCCGCCGGGCGGGTTCAGCATCTGCGGCAGGTCCCTGGTCGGATGCAGCTCCTTCCACACGTACTTCTTCGTCCCGCCCGGCACGTCCAGGTCGTAGTCCGTGCCGTCCTGCACCCGCTTCGGGATCCGCGAGTTCCACAGGTAGAGGATGTTGCCGTCCGCGTCTGCGTAGGTGTAGTTCGACTCGGGCGAGAACCGCGTCGACATCACCTTCATGTAATCCCGCAGCGACCGCGCGTGGCTCAGCCGCCAGAACCCCTCGAACCACCGCCAGGCGTCGGCTGCCGTCGACCGGTGAGCGAACGCGGTCGCCGCGTTGCGATAGACGATGGGCCCGAGGTGCGACTGCCAGTAGGTTCGCCGCTCGGTCGTCATGGACCCGTCGTCCTGCTTCACGTCAACCGCCACGTCGACGCGCCGGAGCGGGCGCGGCTTGCCTTCGAACCGATAGTGATCCGGCCGCGCGGGGTCGAGGGGCAGCGCGAAGATGTCACGGTTGTCGGAGTTGTTGTTGGTCTGCACGTAGCCGAGCCGGTCGTTGAAGCCGGCCCGCAGCCAGGGATAGCCGACCAGCGTCGACCCGTAGAAGTCGAGGCGCCCCGGCACCTTCACGTGCGCTTCCCAGTAGAGCTGCTGCCAGCGGAGGTGGGGATTGCCGAGCAGCATCGGCGCGCCGCTCGTGGTCTTGAGGCCGGAAAGGGCGATGGCGTTCGAGCCGTCCTGTTCGGTCGCTTCCGCGCCGGCCTCCAGTTCGCCGGCCGCCAGCAGGGGATCCGCAGGCGGCGGGGCGCCATCGGGGTACTTCTGCTGCAGCGCGCGCAGGAGCGAGGGCGATGCCGCGTCGCTCGGGGCGTCGGTATGCGTCAGGGCCAAAGCGTCGGCCGCCGTGATTTCGACGACGAACGGGGGCAGGGCGTCCCGATGCCCGCGGGCGTAGAGGTTGTAGCCCTCGGCAAACCCTTCGAGCACCTCGCGGAACGTGCGGTCGAGCCGCGCCAGCGCCCGGCGCGACTCGCCGAGATTGTCCGCGCGCCGCATTGCCAGGTCGTTCTCGAGAAATGCCGGCCCCAGGTGCTTCGCAGCCTCACCGCGCGCGGCCAGGAAGCGCCTCGCCATGTCGGCCGCGTGGTCCTCGGCCTGCGCATATCCGAAGCCGAAACCGACGGCGGCCTCGGTTTCGCCGACGATGTGCGGGACACCGAACGTGTCGCGGCGGATGACGACCCGGTCGGAGAGCGGCTTCTCGGCGTCGAGCGGCGCGACGACGATTGGCGCCGCGAGGGCGGACAGGGCGGCGGCGAGCACCAGGCGTCGGAGCGGGCGGGCGTCGGTCATGCGCGGCATGATAACGCCGCGCGCCTCCGGGGTTCCTCTTTTCCGGACCCATGCCGGTGCCCCATACTGGGTTGTGAGCGACGCCGCGGATGCGCCGGGGCGGCGAAGGATGCGGGTGGCTCAGGGGTGGACAGGACCCGCAGCCGGAGAAGGGGACCCGGTGGAGACGATAGGCACAGTCTGGCTCTGGGGCGGGTTCACGGCGTTCGTGCTCGTGATGCTGGCCCTCGACCTCGGCGTCTTTCACCGCAAGGCGCACGAGGTCCGCTTCCGTGAGGCGCTCACCTGGAGCGTCGTCTGGGTGGCGCTCGCGCTGACCTTCAACGCGCTGATCTGGAACGGGTTCGGCCCGACGAAGGGCCTGGAGTTCCTGACGGGCTACCTGATCGAAAAGGCCCTGTCGGTCGACAACATCTTCGTGTTCCTGGTCGTCTTCTCCTACTTCTCTGTGCCTTCCGCCTACCAGCACCGGGTGCTCTTCTGGGGCATTCTCGGCGCCCTGGTCATGCGCGCTATTTTCATCGCGGCGGGCGCGGCGCTCATCACGAAGTTCCACTGGGTCATCTACGTATTCGGCGCCCTGCTCCTGCTGACGGGCGTGAAGCTCTTCCTGCAGCGCAACGAGCACCTGCAGCCGGAGAAAAATCCAGTGCTCCGGCTGTTCAGGCGGTTCGTGCCGACCGTGCCCGAGTTTCACGGGCAACGCTTCACGGCGGTGATTGGCGGGCGGCGCTACGCCACGCCGCTGCTTGCCGTGCTCGTGCTGGTGGAGGCGACGGACCTGGTGTTCGCCGTCGACTCGATTCCGGCGGTCTTCGCCGTGACGAAAGACCCCTTCATCGTCTACACGTCGAACATCTTCGCCATCCTCGGCCTGCGCGCGATGTTCTTCCTGCTCGCCGGGGTGATGGACCGCTTTCGCTACCTGAAGCCGGGCCTGGCGGCCGTGCTGGTGTTCGTGGGCGCCAAGATGATGCTGACCGACATCTACAAGATCCCGATCGGCGTATCGCTCGCCGTCGTCGCCGGGATCCTGGCCGTGGCGGTCGCGGCGTCGCTCGTCGTGACGAGCCGCGAACAGCGCCGGCCCTCTAAAGTGGTCTGACCACCCCTCCCGGCGGGGCCAAGTAGCTGCCGGCGCGGCGTTTGCGCCGATTCTCTGGGGTGGTCTGACCACCACTCCCGTCGATTTCCCTGTCCTTAGGGCTGGATTTGTAGCGCAAGAACGTCTATCTTATGCCGTGCACCCCCCCATCGGTGCGAAGCCGCGCCGACCCCTGCTGCCTGCCTGGTGCGCCGGGGTTGACGCGGATCTTGGAGGGAGGAACATGTTTCGTTACGCTCGACAGTCTCTGGTCGCAGTCTGCCTGATTGCGGCCGCGGCAGCCGTGCTGCTCATGCCAGCGCCTGCGGCTGCTCAGGCCCTGTACGGGTCTCTCACCGGCGCGGTCACCGACCAGCAGAAGGCTGCGATGCCTGGGGTCACGGTAACCGCGACCAACACCGGGACGGGTCTGGCTGTCGAGACCGTCACGGATGCGACCGGGACCTACACGTTCCGCAACATGGCGCCCGGCATCTACGACGTGGCCGCCGCGCTGGAGGGATTCAGGG
>JAWOGY010000240.1:0-9632 GCA_046496425.1 Vicinamibacterales bacterium | reverse complement strand
CGCGGGCGGAACTTCTAGGGGTGCTCCAGCGGCAGGCGGTCGAGGTGTCGCGGGCGACCGGGCCCTTCACGGTGACCCTGCCGGTGAAGAAGGCGCGGCCGGCCGACAAGGCCGAAGCCTCGGCCAAGGCGGCCGAGAAGCCCGTTGAAGGAGCGGCGAAGGCGGCTGAGGATAAGCCGAAGACCGAGACGAAGACGTTCCCGGCGGGCAGCTACATCATCCGCATGGACCAGCCCTACAGCCGCATCGCGGACGCGCTGCTCGATTACCAGTACTGGAGCCCGACCGATCCGCAGAAGCGCCCGTACGACGACACCGGGTGGACCTTCGGCGAACTGTTCAACGTGCAGGTGGTGCGCGTGACGGACGCGAAGGTGCTCGACGCCGCCATGGAACGGGTGAGCGCCGTCACCGTGGCGTCGGACATCACCGGGACCGGCGCTCTGTTCGTCGTCAACAACGACGCCGACCCGTCGCTGCTGGCGCTCAGGTACCGGCTGAAGGGCGCGGCCTTCGACGTGGCCGAGGAGCCGTTCGAGGCCGCCGGGAAGAAATTCAACCGCGGATCGTTCATCATCCGCAACGCCCAGGCGGGCGACGTGCAGGCCGCGGTGCGTGAACTCAGCCTCAAGGCGCACGCCGTCGAGGCGGCGCCCGCGGTGAAGGCGCACCCGGTGAAAGCGCCCCGCATCGGCTACATCCACACCTGGCTCGGCACGCAGGACGAGGGCTGGTGGCGGATGGAGTTCGACCGCCTCCAGATCCCGTACGACTACATCAGCACGCAGGTGGTGGCGAAGGAGGCCAGCCTGATCTCGAAGTGGGACGTGCTGGTGTTCCCGCCCGTCGGGCGCGGCGCGCAGCAGATCGTGGCCGGGATGCCGATGTGGCGGAACCCGCTGCCGTGGAAAACCACGCCGCTCACGCCGAACATCGGGAAAATCGACTCCACCGACGACATGCGGCCCGGACTCGGCTGGGGCGGGCTGGTCAACCTCGAACAGTTCGTCCGCCAGGGCGGCGTCCTGATCGTGTCCGAAGACACCTCGATGTTCGCCAATACCTTCGGCATGACGCCGGGGCTGTCCGTGCAGGCACCGACGCGCCTGAACGCTCCGGGAACGGTGATGCGGGCGAAGATCGTCGACGGCGCGAGCCCGATCGCCTACGGGTACGGGGAGAACGTGTCGATCTACTCCGCGCCGGGCCTGGTCATGAGCGTGAGCAACACGCTCGGCGGCCGGGGCGGCGGGCGCGGCGCGGATGCCGGGCCCAGCCGGCCGACAGGCCGCGGCACCGCCGACGACATCGACCAGCCGCAGGGCCGTCCGGTGGTGGCTCCGCTGCCGGAGGAACCGAAAGTGGAAGCCTGGCAGGCCGCGCCGGTCACGAACGACCAGCTGCGCAACCCGCTCAGCGTCATCCCGCCCGCACAGCGCCCGCGCGTGGTGCTGCGCTACGGAGACGCCAGCAGCCTGCTCGTGTCGGGTTTGCTGGAGAACGGAAACGAGATCGCCCAGCGGCCGGCGGTGGTCGACGTGCCGCTCGACAAGGGGCACGTCGTCGTCTTCGCGAACAACCCGATGTGGCGCGGCCAGACGCAGGGCACCTACGGATTCGTGTTCAACGCGATTCTCAACTTCGATCAGTTGAACGCCGGGCGGAAGCTTGACGAGAAGTAGCGGCTTGGGGCTAGCGGGGTTCGTGCGCCGGGAGCACGACCCCGCGGCACTCGCCGAAGCCGATGGGGACTGCTCCCGCCCGCCGGCATGAGGCGCGGAAGATCACCTCGTCGCCGTCTTCGAGGAACCGGCGGGCTTCGCCGCCGGGAAGCGTGATCGGTTCGGCGCCGCGCCGCGTCAGTTCAAGCAGGCACCCGCGGGCGTCGTTGGAAGGCCCGGATACGGTGCCGCTCGCCATGAGGTCGCCAGGCCGGAGGTTGCAGCCGCCACTGGCGTGATGCGTTGCCATCTGGCCCAGCGTCCAGTACAAATCGCGGAGATTGCTGGCGCTCAGGCGGAACGGCGGGAGGCCGCGCTCGCGCATCGCCGCGCTCGAGATGAACACGTCGAGCGCCATGTCAATCGCGCCGCGCTGGATATCTGCCTCGCCGACCAGGTAGGGAAGCGGCGCCGGATCGCCGGCCGGCCGGGCAGACGGCGCCACACGGAACGGCTCGAGGGCGTCCAGCGTGACCACCCAGGGCGACAGCGTGGTGGCGAAGTTCTTGGCGAGAAACGGGCCGAGGGGCTGGTATTCCCACGCCTGGATGTCGCGCGCGGACCAGTCGTTCACCAGGCAGAGGCCGAAGAGGTGGTCCTCCACGGCGTCGATCGGGACCGGTTCTCCGAGGGTGTTTCCCTGGCCGATGAACACGCCGACTTCCAGCTCGTAGTCGAGCCGCCGGCTCGGGAGAAACTGCGGCGCCTCCGCGCCATCGGGCTTCGTCTGGCCCCACGGCCGCCGCACGGGCGTGCCGCTGATGACGAGCGACGAAGCCCTGCCATGGTAGCCGATGGGCACGTGCTTGTAGTTCGGCAGCAGCGGGTTGTCGGGGCGCATCATGCGTCCGACGTTCGTGGCGTGATGCACCGACGCGTAGAAGTCGGTGTAGTCGCCGACCGCCGCCGGCATGAACAGGTCCGCCTCAGCCTGCGGCACCAAAAACGGGGCGACCAGGTCCTGCGTCTCCTCGGCGCCCGGCGCGTCGGCGTCGAGCAGGCCGAACAGGGCGCGGCGGAGGGCCGTCCAGCTGGGGCGGCCCCGGGCCATCAGCGCGTTGAGCGACGGCTCCAGGCAATCGCGTGCAGGATCGGCTGCCGCGCCGTCGAGCAGGCCACCCGTCGCGCAGGCGCCGACATCGAGCACGAGGTCGCCGATCGCCACGCCCACCCGGGGCGCCTCGCTGCTGCCGCGCCGTGCGAACACGCCGAACGGGAGATTCTGAATCGGAAAATCCGTGCCGGGGTCGGCCGCGGAAGCCACCCAGCTCACTGCCTCGGGACTGTGCGTGTGGTCGATCATGGTGTTGCCGTCAGTTCTCAGCTGCATCCGGGCCCTGCTGCCGCGGAATCCAGCCGAGTGCCTCGAGTTCCGCAATGGGCTCCGCGAACGAGCACGAGCCGAACGATCGAGCGAGGCCGCGCCTCGATCGGGCCATGTCCGCTGCCGTGAACACCGCATCGCGCCAGCGGATCGTGTCGCCATCGACGCTGAACGATGCAGGGTCCGCTTCCTGGAGCAGGCCGATCACGCGGGCAGGCGGATCGGCCGTCCTGGCGGCCTCGTCCGACTGCGCCGCCACCCAGGCCGCCGCCGACGCCATGAAGACGTTGACGAAACCGTGCACCACCGCGCGCGGGCTGTCGGGAGCATAGGTCAGGAAATGCTCGGCCCGGATGGGGTGGTGCAGGCCGGCGGTCGCCTTGAACGGCACGCCCGCCCGCGCGCAATCCCAGATGAACTCCGCCACCTGCGCCGGCGAGGGGATCGATTCCGGCGTCACGCCTCCCGTCCGGATCTTCGCCATCCGGCGCGCGGACCTCACGGCCGTCAGCACCGACCGTCGATCATCCCGGCCGAGCGAGAGGGGAATCTCTGCGGCCATGGCCATCGACCGCGGCACCAGCGCCGTGGCTCGTGCAACCCCCGCGGCGGTATCGGCCTTCAGCTCGATGGCCACGACCGTCGTTGAGGGGGTGCGCTCAGGGGTCGGCCCGAGGCGCAGCGCGCGCGCGATATCCGAGTCGACCGCGTCGCTGGCGATGACGCTCACCGCCCAGGGGTGCACCGCCTCGGCGCCGGCTCCGAGCCGTTCGAGTTCCGCGCCGAACTCGTCGAGCCTGGACGCGGGCACGACGAACGCACCGAGGACCCGGGCGTGCGGCCCCGTCCGGTAGCCCGCGTAGGCGAGGACGGCCGGCCGCATGTCGAGCGCGGCGGGAGGGAACAGGCCCGCGAAGTCGACGAGGCCAGCCAGCAGGGCATTCAGCGTGGACATGGGCGCGGCGTCAGCTGGACACTCCGGTGGACTCGACCCAGGAGCGGTAGTAGTCCGGGTCTTCGACGTCCACTGCCTCATTGGCCACCCGAAGCGGGCGGAACGTGTCGATCATCACCGCCAGTTCACTGGTCTCCTTGGCGCCGAGCGACGCCTCCGCCCGTCCCGGGTGCGGGCCGTGCGGCACGCCGTCGGGATGGAGCGTGACGGACCCGTACTCGATGCCCTTCCGGCTCATGAACTCGGCGCTCGCATAGTAGAGCACCTCGTCGGACATCACGTTCGAGTGCACGTACGGCACGGGCACGGCTGCGGGATCGAAGTCGAACGGCCGGGGGCAGAACGAGCACACCACGAACCCGTCGCCCTCGAAGGTCTGATGGATCGGCGGCGGCAGGTGCACGCGTCCGACCCGCGGTTCGAAGTCGTTGATATTGAACGCCCAGGGATAGTAGAGCCCGTCCCACCCGGCGACGTCAAAGGGGTGGTGGTCGACCAGGACGCGCGTCAGCCGGTTGTCCTTCTTGACGATGATCGGGAATTCGCCCTTCTGGTCTATCGTCTGCAGGTCGCCCGGCCTCCTGATGTCGCGCTCGCTGAACGGGGCGTTCTCCGTCAGCTGGCCGAACTCGTTCCGGTACCGCCGTGGCGTGCGCACGAACCCCGCGCTCTCGATGACCAGCAGCCGTGCCGGGCGCTCGCTGAATCGGTACCGGTGGACGATGCCCCTGGGCACGACGAGGTAGTCGCCGCGCCCGAACGGGAGGGAGCCGAGCGGTGATTCGAACACGCCCCCGCCGTCACTGACGTAGATCACCTCGTCGCCCTGCGCGTTCCGGTAGAAGTACTCGTCGTCTTCGAGCGGCTGCACGAACGACAGGGCCACGTCGGCGTTGAAGAGGAGCGGCACGCGGTCGGCCGTCACGCTTCGTGTCGCGGGCAGCCGGGACGTCCGGAAGTGCCGGTTCCGGAACGTCGCCTCCCAGTCGGCCACCCAGGCCAGCTCCTTCACCGGCTCCACCGACAGCACCTGCGTCGGCTGGTGCACGTGGTAGACCAGCGACGACGGCCCCGTGAAGCCCATGTTTCCCATCAGCTCTTCGGTGAAGAGCCGGCCGTCGGGCTGCCGGTAGACGACGTGCCGCTTGCGCGGGATGTGCCCGAGCGTGTGGTAGACAGGCATCTAGAGATTCCCCCTGAGGGCTTGCTCGCGCTCGATGGACTCGAACAACGCCTTGAAATTGCCCTTGCCGAATCCGCGGCTGCCCTTGCGCTGGATGATCTCGAAAAACAGCGTCGGGCGGTCCTCGACCGGCTTGGTGAACAGCTGCAGCAGGTAGCCCTCTTCGTCGCGATCCACCAGGAGCCCGAGGCGGCGGACCGTGTCGAAGGCCTCGTCAATCCTGCCGACGCGCGCCTCGAGAGCGTCGTAGTAGCTGTCCGGCACCGTCAGGAACTCGACGCCGTTGGCGCGGAGTGTTGTCACCGTGCCGATGATGTCGTTTGTGAGCAGCGCGAGGTGCTGCACGCCGGGGCCGCGGTAGAAGTCGAGGTACTCGTCGATCTGGCTCTTCTTGCGCCCCGGCGCGGGTTCGTTGATCGGGAACTTGATGGCGAACGAGTCGTCGGACATGACCACCGACATCAGGGCGCTGTACTCGGTGGAGATGTCCTTGTCGTCGAAGCTGATGTATCGCGAGAAGCCGAGCACGCGGCTGTACCAGTCCGCCCAGTGGTTCATCCGGCCGAGTTCGACGTTGCCCACCATGTGATCGATGCGGAGCAGCCCGGCGTCGCGGCCGGCGAGGTCCCGCGGCGCGTACCCGGGAAGGAACGGGCCCCGATAGTCCCGGCAGGTCACGAAGGAGTGGATCGTGTGCCCGTAGGTCGCGATGGCCGCCTGGCGGACTGTCCCGTGATCGTCCGTCCTGTCCGCCGGTTCGCTGACCGGCTCCGCGCCGCGCGCCACGGCCTCCGCGAACGCGGCGTCTGCGTCGTCGACGTGGAAGCAGATGTCGCGCACGCCATCCCCGTGAAGACGGATATGGTCGTTCATCGGGTCGTCGGGCCGGTAGGGGGTGGTCAGGACGATGCGGGCCTTGCCCTGCTGGAGGGCATAGGAGGCCGCGTCGCGCCGCCCGGTCTCGAGGCCCGCGTACGCGAACTGCGAGAAGCCGAACGCCTGGCGGTAGTAGTAGGCCGCCTGCCGGGCGTTGCCCACCCAGAACTCGACGTGATGGATGCTCTTCAGCCGCAGCGGATTGTCAGCCATGGGTTGTGTCCGGGCGCCCGTCTGGACAGGTTCGCACACTCGGGCGGCGGCGGCAAGATCCGGGGCCCTCCGCGCTATACTCACCAGAATCACGAGGAGACCGCCGATGCACCTTCGCTGGCCGTACAGGGTGACCGTTGTCGCCGCCATGTTGTTCGTTCTCGGGAGCTGGGCCGTGGATCGGCCTCGCGCGCAGCAACCGGCGCCGGGGGGCGCCTACCCCGACGCGATGTTCGGCGGCTTGCGCTGGCGCAGCGTCGGCCCCGACCGGGGCGGCCGCTCGATCGCCGTGGCGGGAAGCGCGGCGCGGCCCCTCGAGTACTACTTCGGGGCGACCGGGGGAGGCCTCTGGAAGACGACCGACGGCGGGACCACGTGGAACCCCGCCGCCGACAAGTTCCTCGAGAGCTCTTCGGTGGGAGCGGTGGCCGTGGCCGAGTCGAACCCGGACGTGGTGTACGTCGGGATGGGCGAGGTGCAACTGCGCGGAAACATCATCCAGGGCGACGGCGTGTACAAGTCCGCCGACGGCGGGAAGACCTGGACGCACACGGGCCTGGCCGATTCGAGGGCCATCGCGCGCATACGCGTTCATCCGATGAACCCGGATGTCGTCTATGCCGCCGTGCTCGGCGATCCCTACGCCGCCACCGACGCACGCGGTGTCTACCGCTCGCGCGATGGAGGGAAGGCGTGGGAGCGCGTGCTCTTCCGCGACGCGAAGACCGGAGCGGTGGATCTCTCCATGGATCCCAACGCGCCCGACACGCTCTACGCCGGACTGTGGGAGGTGTATCGCACGCCGCACTCCCTCTCGAGCGGGGGGCCCGGCAGCGGGCTCTTCAAGTCGACCGACGGCGGGGCCACGTGGACTGAGCTGACGAAGAACCCGGGCTTGCCTGGCGGGTTGTGGGGCAAGGTGGGCGTGTCGGTGTCGCCCGTGGATGCGGCGCGCGTGTACGCGATTGTCGAGAACGAGAACGGCGGCGTGTTCGTGTCGGACGATGGCGGCGCGGCGTGGAAGCGGGTGAACGACGACCGGCGCCTGCGGCAGCGCGCCTTTTACTACACGCGCGTCTATGCCGACACGAAAGAGCGCGACACGGTCTACGTGCTGAACACCGGGTTCTACAAGTCCACGGATGCCGGAAAGACGTACCGCACGTATCGGGTGCCGCACGGCGACAACCACGACCTCTGGATCGCGCCGAACGACCCGAAGCGGATGATCAACGGCAACGACGGCGGGGCCAACGTGTCGGTCAACGGCGCCGAGAGCTGGACGGACCAGGACTTTCCGACGGCGCAGTTCTACAACGTCTTCGTCACCGCGCATGTGCCGTACCACGTGTGCGGCGCGCAGCAGGACAACAGTACCGCCTGCGTCTCGAGCGCCGGCGACCGCGCGCTCTATGCCGTCGGGGGTGGTGAGAGCGGCTACATCGCGCCGGATCCGAGGAACCCGGACGTCTTCTATGCGGGGAGCTACGGCGGGCACCTGACGCGCTTCGACCGCAGGACCGGCCGCTCGCGCAGCATCAACGTGTGGCCCGACAACCCCATGGGCTACTCGGCGAGAGACATCACCGAGCGCTTCCAGTGGACGTTCCCCATCGTCTTCTCGCCGACCGACGCGCGGGTGCTCTACGTCGGCTCGCAGCACGTGTGGAAGACGACGACCGAGGGGCAGAACTGGGAGCGCATCAGCCCCGACCTCACGCGGCACGACCCGGCAACGATGGGGCCGTCGGGAGGGCCCATTACGCTGGACCAGACCGGCGTTGAAACCTACGCCACCGTGTTCACGATCGCGCCGTCGCCGCTCGATGGCCAGACCATCTGGGCCGGATCCGACGACGGCCTCGTCCACGTGACCCGTGACGGCGGCAAGGCGTGGGACAACGTGACGCCGAAGGACCTGCCCGAGTTCGCGCGCATCAGCCTGATTGAAGCTTCGCCGCACAAGGCTGGCACGGTGTTCGTGGCCGCGAACCGCTACCAGCGGGCCGACCGCGCGCCCTACGTGTACAGGACCGATGATTACGGCCGGACGTGGACGAAGATCGTGGCCGGGATTCCCGGCACCGACTTCGCCCGCACGATCCGCGAAGACCGCAGGAGGGCCGGCCTGGTGTACCTGGGTACCGAGCACGGCATTTACGTGTCGTTCAACGGCGGCGGCTCGTGGCAGTCGCTCCGTCTGGACCTGCCCGTGACGCCCGTGCACGGCATCGTCTCGACCGAGAAGGACCTCGTCGTCGGCACCCACGGCCGGTCGTTCTACATCCTCGACAACGCCGCCATCCTGCGCCAGTTCACGCCCGGCATCGCGGCCGAGGGCGTCCACCTGTTCGACCCGCCCGACGCCGTGCGGTCCATCGACAGGGGCGTGCCGGTGGACTACTACCTGAAGAGCGCCGCCGACAAGGTCGCCGTCGACATCCTCGATGCGCAGGGCCAGGTCGTCGTGAGCTTCGAGGGCGTGGCCCCGAAGGAAGGCGAGAAGCCCGCCGGGCAGGCGTCCGACGAGGAGTCGGTCCGCGCGCCGGCGGCCCGGGTGCCGGTGAAGGCCGGGATGAACCGGTTCGTGTGGGACATGCGGTATGCCGGCGCGAAGGACTTCCCGAACATGATCCTGTGGGCGGGGAGCACGCGCGGGCCGCTGGCCCCTCCCGGGACCTACCAGGTCCGCCTGACCGCATCCGGTGAAACGCGGACCCAGTCGTTCGCCATCGTTCGCAATCAGGCCATCGCGGGCCTGACCGACGCCGATCTGGTGGAGCAGTTCACGCTGGCGCGGCAAATCCGTGACAAGGTGACGCGGGCCAACGAGGCTGTCATTCGCATTCGATCCGTGAAAGACCAGGTCGCGGACCGGGTGAAGCAGTGGGCGGCGACGCAGAAGGACCGAAAGCTGTCGCAGGCGGCCCTGCTCGGCGATGCGCTCACGGAGAAGCTGACGGCGATTGAAGGCGAGATCTACCAGTATCGGAACCAGAGCAGCCAGGACCCGCTCAACTACCCGATCAAGTTGAACAACAAGCTGGCCGCGCTCCAGGGCGTGGTCGAGGGCGGCGACGGCAAGCCCACCGCGCAGTCCTACGCCGTGTTCAAGGAGCTGTCGGGCAGGCTCGACGCGGAACTCGCGAAGCTCGACGCCGCGTTGAAGGCGGACCTGCCGCCGTTCAACAAGGAAATCGCGAAGAAGAAACTGAAGCCCGTGGAGCTGGCAGCTTCTTTTTCTTGTTTTTTCCGTTCTTCTTGTTCAAAAAGGCGTGCTTTGAGGATGCTCATGGCACGCATCTTGTTTTGAAGTTGAGATCGCTCATCCTGACAGGCGACAACCAGGCCAGTTGGCAG
>JAWOGY010000260.1:0-10739 GCA_046496425.1 Vicinamibacterales bacterium | reverse complement strand
ACCGGGCGTTACGCCCGCAGCACCGCCTCGCGCTTGCACGCGTCGACGCAGGCGCCGCACTTGATGCACAGGTCCTGGTTCAACAGGTGCGGGTACTTGACCTGCCCGGTGATGGCGCCGGTCGAGCAGGCCGTCACGCAGGCATGGCATCCGTCGCACGTCGCCTGGTCGATCTCGTAATGGATGAGCGCCTTGCACACGCCCGCCGGGCAGCGGTGATCCCGGACGTGGGCGTCGTACTCGTCGCGGAAGTAGCGCAGCGTCGAGATGACCGGGTTGGGGGCCGACGATCCCAGGGCGCACAGGCAGGCGTCCTGCATGACGCCGCCCATCTCCTCGAGGAGCGCGACGTCGCCCTCCTCGCCCTTGCCTTCCGTGATGCGCGTCAGCACGTCGAGCGAGCACCGCAGCCCTTCGCGGCAGGGGATGCACTTGCCGCACGACTCCTCGGTGAGAAACGCGATGAAGTAGCGGGCGACGTCCACCATGCACGTCTGGTCGTCCATCACGATCATGCCGCCCGACCCCATCATCGACCCCGCGGCCGTCAGGCTGTCGAAGTCCACCGGCATGTCGATATGGGACGCCGGCAGGCAGCCCCCGGACGGGCCGCCGGTCTGCACGGCCTTGAACGCCCGGCCTCGCGGGATGCCGCCGCCGATGTCGAAGATGATCTCGCGCAGCGAGATCCCCATCGGGACCTCGATGAGGCCGGTGTTGTTCACCTTCCCGACCAGCGAGAACACCTTCGTGCCGGAGCTGCCGTTCCACGCGTTCTCGCTCACGTCGCCCGTGCCCATCGACGTGAACCATTCCGCTCCCCGGCTGATGATGAGCGGCACGTTCGCCCACGTCTCGACGTTGTTGAGGTTGGTCGGCAGGTTCTTGTAGCCGTATTCGACCGTGTGGATGTACTTCGCGCGCGGCTCGCCGACCCGGCCCTCGAGCGAGGCCATCAGCGCCGTCGACTCGCCGCAGACGAAGGCGCCCGCGCCCTGCACGATCGAGATGTCGAAGTCGAACTTCGTCCCGAGGATGCCCCGGCCGAGAAGGCCGAACTCCCTCGCCTGGTCCAGGGCCTTCTCCAGCCGCTCCCGGGCGATCGGGTACTCGTGGCGGATGTAGACGAACCCCTGGGACGCGCCGATGGCCCGCGCGCCGATGGCCATGCCCTCGATGACCGCGTGCGGATCGCTCTCGATGATGCTGCGGTCCATGAACGCGCCGGGGTCGCCCTCGTCGGCGTTGCACACAACGACCGGATCGACCCCGCGGTGGACGGCCGCCTGGCGGCAGGTCGCCCACTTGACGCCGGTCGGGAACCCGCCGCCGCCCCGGCCGCGCAGGCCCGAGCGCTTGATTTCCTGGATGATCTGCTCGGCGGTCATCTCGCCGAGCGCCTTCGCGAGCGCCGAGTACCCGTCGCGCGCGATGGAGTCCTCGATGCGCTCGGGATCGATCAGGCCGCGGTTGCGCAGGACGACGAGCTTCTGCTTCGCGAAGAAGGGGATCTGGCTGAGCGTCGGCACCGGCGCCGGGGCCGCCGGCGGCGTGTACATCAGCTTCTTGACCGGCCGGCCCTTCAGCAGGTGCTCCTCGACGAGCGCGGGCACGTCGGACTTCTTCAGCCCGCAGTAGAACACCTCGTCGGGCTGGACGATGAGCAGCGGCCCCTCGGCGCAGAACCCCTGGCAGCCCGTGCGGACGACCTGGATTTCGCCGGCAAGGCCGCGGCGGGCGATCTCCTCCTCGATCGCGGCGCCGAGTTCGAAGGAGCCGCACGAGACGCATCCCGTTCCGGCGCATACCAGCACATGTGATCGGAACGCCATACCAGTCGCCTCCTCGCGGCCTCAGCCGGTGGTCTCGCACCCGGCAGCCAGCGCGAATTCCGCTACGACGTTGCCGCCCAGGACGTGCAGCCGGAACACCTGCACCATCCCGTCCGGCGTCAGGTTGACGTACTTCACCGGGGCCTGCGACCGCACTTCGACCGTGGCCATCGGTTCCCGGCTGCACAGGCCCGCACACCCGGACGTCGTCACGAGGACGTCCGACACGCCCTGCTGCTCGATCTCCCTGAGCAGCGCCGCCATCACCTCGCGCGCGCCCGCGGCGATCCCGCAGGTGCCCATGTGGATGGTCACCTTCGCCCGGGCCGTCCCGGCCCGCAGGGCAATCGCGCCGGCGGTCTGGTCCCGCATCGTCTTCAAGTCGTCGATGGTGAGTCTCGGCATCGTGCGCCTCCCGCGGGTGTTGACAGCGCTAGTGGGTCTTGGCCTTGTAGTCCTTCACGTACTTCCGCAGCATGCGCGGGATGCCGGTCTGCTTCAGCTTCCCGTGCACGTCGGTGCCAACGGTCACGACCGGCGCCAGACCGCAGCAGCCCAGGCAGTTCACCGTGTCGAGGCTGAACTCCATGTCCGGCGTTGTCTCGCCGCGTTGGAGCCCGAGTTCGCGGCTGACCGCGTCGAGCAGCCTCGGCGCGCCCTGCACGTGGCACGCCGTGCCCATGCAGACGTGGATGCGGTGGCGCCCGACCGGCTTGAGGCTGAACCCCCGGTAGAACGTGGCGATGCTGAGCACCTGCGCGACCGGCGCCTTCACGCGCACCGCCACGGCTTCAATCACCTCGCGCGGCAGGTGCAGGAAGACTTCCTGGCACTCCAGGAGAATGGCGATCAGGTTGTCGCGATTGCGCCCGTAGCGGTCCACGATCTCGTCGACCTTGGTGACCTCTGTCATTGCGGATCCTCCGTTCGAGAACAGCCGCCCTCCGGGCGGGCCAGCGACGCCTCGCCGTGACGCACCGCCGACCGTATGAGCGCGAGGCCGGCGGGTGATGCCAGCGACGCGCCGTCCAGCGCCGCGCGCAGGTCCGCCGCCGCGAGGCTGTATTCGCGGCCGGCGCGCCGGTGCGTCCAGTCCAGATCCACGTCCGGGTGCGAGGCGAGCAGCACCAGGACCGTGGTCTCCACGTCGCCGAGGGGCGCGCGGTCCACGTGCCCGAGTTCGAACACCGCCTCCACCCGCGTGCCCCATCCGGGCGCCGAGGTCAGCGTCAGGCCGCCCCCGGCCGCCTCGGCGGCCTGGCGCAGCAACGGCAGGCCCAGCCCGACCACGCGCGTCCGGCGGGTGGTGAAGAACGGGTCCGTCACCCGGCCGGCGGTTGCCTCATCCATGCCCCGGCCGTTGTCGGTCACCGCGACCCGGAGACGGTCCTGCGCCGCGTCCTCGTCGACGCGGATCTCCACCCGGGTCGCCCCGGCCTCGACGCTGTTGCGCGCGATGTCCAGGATGTGCAGCGCCAGGTCCTCCATCGGTCGCCCTCCGCCGAGCACGGCCCGGCCGCCCTCGGCCCGGATCGCGCGGTGCACCTCGGCCGTTTCCGGGCGCTCGAGATGCAGGAAGGTCAGCGCGCGCCCGATCTCGCCCGGCGCGTGCGCGTCGGAGCCGGTCACCGCGGGCACCTGCAGCGGGTCCGCGAAGCGCCGCCGGCCGGAGTCGTACGCCGTGGCTGCCGAGATTTCGATCGCATCCAGCGCGAGGTCAGGCGGGACGAAGCCGAGCTGCCCGACCATGCCGAAACGCTCGCGTTCGACGTGCGCCGCGACGGCCAAACCTCCGACGCGGTGGATCTCGTCGACGGTGCGGCCGAGGGTCCACGTCGTGGCGCCGGCCAGCAGCGACGGGTTGAACCCGAGCACCTCGGCGTGCTCGTCGGCGATCACCTGGAGGCCGAAGGCATCGGGGTCGTTGCGTCCCGGCAGCACGCGTGCGACCCTGGCTTGCAGGGCACCGGCCGCGGTGGCATCCGGCAGCAGGGCGACCACGTGCACTTCCTCTTCCGTCGTGATCTCCATGCCCGGCACCGCCGCGCAGCCTGCCGCGAGGCCGGCCCGGCCCGCGGCGGCCACGTTGTCGGCGGCGTGGTGATCGCAGATCACGACCCCGTCGAGGCCCGCCTCCGCCGCCGTCCGTACAATCGCCGACGGATGCATGTCAAGATCCCCGCACGGCGAAAGGCACGTATGCACGTGCATGTCGAACGCGTACACGTTCAGGATGCCCCTCTTCCCCTCAGGCCGGCCTCGTAGAGCCGGCCAGCCGCCTCGAACGCCGTGCACGGCGTCGTCACCATCGCCACGCCGTGCCCGGCCGCCCGGGCAGCCACGTCCGCCTCGGGCTGCCGCCCGCTGACGATGACAATCGCCGCCAGGTTCTTCAGCTGCGCGACGGCCACCGTGTTCACGTGCCGCTGCAGCGTAATCCACGCGTCGCCGTCCTCGGCGTTGGCCATCACGTCGGAAAGCAGGTCCGAGCAGTAGCCGCCCCGCACGTCGCGCGATCCGGACAGTGCCGGGCCGACAAGCGCCCCGTCCAGCAGACGCGCGAGCTCGATGACGGTCATGACCGGAACTCCGCGGCACCCGACCCGCCCGCCCCGGCGACCCCGACCGGGCCGGCGAGCTGCCGGAGCCGTTCCTCGAGCTGCGCCTGCCGCAGGACGACGCACTGCGCGTGTGCCGCGTTGCCGAGGACGACGTCCTCGGCGAAGGTCGCGCAGGTCGGCGATCCGCACGCGCCGCAGTCGATCCCCGGGAGGCCGGCCGCGATGCTGTCGCGCTCCTGCATCCGGCCGATGGCGGTGACAATGTCGCGGCCCAGCGGCCTGGGGGGCCGCACCGCGAAGGGCATCGTGGTCCGGAACTCGCCCCGGTCGTGGCGGGCGCGCATCTCGGCGGCATCCACCAGGCTGCGTTTCGGCAGCGACTGCTGCAGGCGCAGCGCCCGGGCCCGGGCCACGTACGGGTTCTCAACCGTCAGCGCGCCGCTCACGCAGCCCTCGAAGCACGCGTGGCACTCCACGAAGACGTAGCGCTGGAGTTTGCCCTTGTCGATGTCGTCCAGGATGCGGAGCACGTTGGGCAGCCCCCAGACCGACAGCGTGTCTTCCGCGGGCAGCGTGCTGGGCAGGTTGATGGAGAACGCCCAGCCGAGGCCCGCCGCGGTTTCCGCCTCCGGCACCTTCGCCCCGCTGGCCTGGACCTCGCGGATGACCGGCGCCAGCAGCGGGAACAGATCGCTGATCCCCACGGCCGAGTCGATGTAGGACGCCTCCATGCCCGGGTGGTCGACAATCGAGACCATCTTGGCCGGGCACGGGGTGACGTAGACGGCGTGAATCCGGTCGGGGGAAAGGCCGATCTCGTCCGACGCCCTGCGCTTCGCCTCGCGGGCCGCGATCTCGCGGGGCGACAGGATCGGCAGCAACTGGTCCACCAGCTCGGGGTACCGGATCTGGACCAGGCGCACGACGCTCGGGCAGAACGACGAGATGAGCGGGCCCGGGCCCCGGTAGTCGGCGAGATAGAGCTCGATGGCGTGCGTCACGGCCCCGCACGACCAGGAGAGCGTGGCCGCGTCGTCGAAGCCGCTGTTGCGGAGCGCCTGCAGGATTGTCCCCGGCGTCACCTCGCCGTCGAACTGGGTGTAGAGCGCGGGCGAGGGGACCGCCACGGTGTAGTCGAAGGCGCCCAGTCCCAACGGAGACGCCGTCAGGGGCACGACGGCGTTCTTCGTGCAGACCTTGATGCACTCGCCGCAGTCGATGCAGCGGTCCTCGATCATCTCGGCGTGCCCTCGCCGGACGCGGATGGCCTGCGTCGGGCACGCCCGCAGGCACGCCATGCAGCCGTGGCAGGCGCTGGTGTCGAAGCGGATCGAGTGATAGTGCGCGTCGCCCATCGCTTCAGTTCAGGTGCACCTTCATCACGAGCGTGGTGCCCCGCTGCACCTCGGACGTGATGGCCAGTTCATCCGTGTTCCGCTTGATGTTCGGCAGTCCCATGCCGGCGCCGAAGCCCATCTCCCGCATCGCCGGCGTGGCCGTCGAGTAGCCCTCCTGCATGGCCAGCTGGATGTCCGGGATGCCGGGGCCTTCGTCCGCGACGTCGATGGTGACCTCGGCGGGCGTGACATGGAGCGTCATCGTCGCGCGCCGCGCGTACATGACCGTGTTCATCTCGGCTTCGTACGCCGCGATCGCCACGCGCCGGATGAGCGCCGAGGCCAGGCCCATGTCCTTCAAGGTCTCCTTGATGCTCGTCGACGCGCGCCCCGCGTTCGTGAAGTCGGCCCCCACGATCTCGTACGCCCGCACGAATTCCGCCTCCATCATCCCTGCCGCCGCGCGCCGGGCTCCTCGGGTTCGAGGCCGAGGGCGGCGTAGAGCCTGCCCGCCGCGCTGAACAGCGCCTCCCGAATCGTGAAGATCGGCACGCGCATCTCGCGCGCCAGATCGGCCACGTCGGGCGGCACCGCCTTGCCGCGCGCGAACACCACGGCCGCCAGATCGGCGATGGCGGCCGTCCTGATGACCTGGACGTTCACGAGGCCCGTGACGAGCACAAACCCGGGTCTGGCGTCAACGAGCACGTCGCTCATCAGGTCCGCCGCGACGACGCCGGCGACGGGCGCCGCGGTGTCCGGGCACCAGATCGCCTCGGCGCCGGTTGCGGCGCAAAGCCCGGCCAGCGTCAGCCCCGCCGCCCCCCCCGCACGACGGGGAACCGCTGCGTGTGCCGGCGTCGCGTCGCTCATGCGTGGCTCGGGGCGGTCTTCGGCGCCGCGGCCCGGGTTCCCGCCGGCGCCGTGCGCCCGATGATCTGCGCGTCTTTCCGGATCACCCGCGCGGCGGGGATGCGGCGCCCGGGGCAGTGCTCCCAGCACGTGCCGCACCCGGTGCACTTGTCGGTGTCGACGTAGCTCGCCTTGCGGCGGACCTTCACCGTGAAATTCCCGATGAAGCCGCTGACCTCCTCCACCTCGCTGTAGGCCATCAGGTGGATGTTCTTGTGCTTGCCCACCTGGGTCATCTTCGGCGTGAGGATGCAGGCCGCGCAGTCGAGGGTGGGGAAGGTCTTGTCGAAGTGGGCCATGTGCCCGCCGATGCTCGGCTCGCGCTCGACGAGGTAGACCTGCTTGCCGGCCGAGGCGAGCGTCAGCGCGGCGGAGATGCCGGCGATGCCCGCTCCGACCACGAGGACGTTCGGGTTGACGTCGACCGTGGAGCGCTGCAGCGCGTCGTGCAGCGCCACGCGGCGCACCGCGGCGGTGAGCAGCAGCTTCGCCTTCTGCGTGGCGCGGTCGAGGTCCTTCGTGACCCAGGACACCTGCTCACGGATGTTGACCATCTGATAGAGGTACGGGTTCACGCCGGCTTCCTGCAGCACGGCGCGGAACGTGGGCTCGTGCATCAGCGGCGAGCAGGAGGCGACGACCAGGTGCGTGAGCCCGTGCTTGGCCAGGTCTTCCCTGATCAGCTGCTGCCCGGGATCCGAGCACATGAACTTGTACGTCTTCGCCAGGGCGACCTTCGGCAGGGTGGACGCGTACCGCTCGAGGGCCGGGACGTCGACCTTGCTGGCGATGTTGAGTCCGCAGTGGCAGATGTAAACGCCGATCCGGCAGGTCTCGTTCGCGGGCATGGCATCCCCCTCACGCCATCGCCGGCAGCGGCTCGGCGGTCACGAAATTGCGCTGCAGGCCCAGGGCAACCGGCGACAGGCCGAAGGCCACGCCGAGCAGTTGGGTGAAGTAGACAATCGACAGCGAGACGTCCTCGTTGAAGGCGCGGCGCATCTTGCCCTGATAGGCCTCGAGGTTGTACTGGCAGAGCGGGCAGACCGTGGCGAGGACGTTGGCCGACCGCGCCTTCGCCTCCTTGAGCAGCAGGAAGTTCAGCCGCACGCCGATGTCCTCCATGGTGCCCGTCAACGACCCACCGCAGCAGTGGGCCTTCAGCGGGTACTCGACCACCTGCGCCCCGGCGGCTTCCATCAGGCGGTCGAGCGTTTGCGGCCGGAGGGGATCGTCGAAGGCGCCGTACGGCCTGACGACCTGGCACCCGTAGTAGGGCGCGACCCGATACCCGGCGAGCGGCCGTGTGACCCGCGCCCGGATCGCGTCCAGGCCCACGTCGTTGACCAGGACGTCGAGCGGATGGCGGACGACGGCGCGGCCCTGGTACACGAGACCCACGGCCTGCAGGCCCTTGTTCACCTTCGCAGCGAGCGCGGGGTACTCCGACATCATGTGCTGGGCCTTTGTCAGCCCCAGGTAGCAGGCGGCGCACGGCGAGACGACCTCGGCGTCCGAGCGCTCGGCGATCGCCAGGTTGCGCACCGCGAGGGCCACAGCCTTGTCCTCGCTGATCGACATGTACGACGTGGCGCCGCAGCAGTTCCAGTCGGGTATCTCCTCGAGCCCGAGCCCGAGGTGGCCGAAGACCGCGCGCAGCGACTCGTCGTACGGCTTGCCGAGCCCGCTGAGCGAACAGCCGGGATAGTAGGCGTAGGCCGTCATGTCAGGATTCCTCCATCGCGTCGAGGATCGCTTTGAGCTCCCTCGGGTTCTTGATGCGATCCTGGCCCAGGACCATGCGGCCCGTCCTCAGCAGCTTGAGTCCGATGGGCGCCATCTTCAGCAGGCTGAGCGGGTTCGTGCGCAACGCCAGTTCGATGAGTACGCGCGACTCGGAATTGCGCCCGTGCGTGGCCACCATGTTGTAGAAGGCCTTCGCGAGCACCGGGATCGGGAACCGCTTCGGGTACATCCCTTTCTCGATCGCGCGGCGCTTGAGCTCGTACATGACGTCGGTGACCCTGATCTCGCGCGGGCATCGCACCTGGCACTCGTAGCAGGACGCGCACAGCCACGGCGTGGCCGACTGCAGCACATCGCGCTCGAGACCGGCCCGTGTGAGCGCGATGACCCGCCTCGGCGTCAGGTCCATGTAAACCGACATGGGGCACGCGCCGCTGCACGTGCCGCACTGGATGCAATCGCGCAGGGCTTCGCCACCGGGCTTGGCCATGATCTCCGCCGGGAATGCCGGGTTCACATCCTCGGCGTACCGGCAGTGCGTCGTCCCGTTCTGCACGGCGGCACCTCCTGGGCTGAATTGGTCTGCGTGCGACGTCGCGTGGGTCGGTTCGCGCTGCATGTCGAACAAAGGCGCGTATGGGCGATATGCGGCGCGTGGGAGCGCGTGGGGGCGTATGGGGGGCGACCGAGTACGACTGCCAGGGAGAGCCTACGAGCGCGATGTGGTGAAGTCAATGGCCGACTCCGACGTATCCGCTCAGGGTTCGAGCGAGCCGCCAGCAGGGTATCCTGGAGCGACCGCACCGGCGATTGTCGCTTGACGGAACCCGAGCCTGGGAGTAGGAATTAGTACGGAGGTTGGCGTGCGTTTGAACACCCGCGGCCGTTACGGCCTGCAACTGCTCTCGCAGCTGGCGTGTCATCTGAACGAGACGAAGCCGGTCGGCCTCAAGGACATCGCCAAGAGCACCGGCCTGCCCTGGCGGTACCTCGAGCAGATCGCGGGGCCGCTCCGCCGGGCATCGCTCATCGTGGGCCGTCCGGGCCGCGCCGGTGGCTACAGACTCGTGCGGCCGCCCTCGCGCATCACGCTCCGGGAGGTGATGGAAGTCACGGCGGGCCCGGTCCGGCTCATGGAGTGCGTCGACAAGCCGGAGACCTGCGAGAAGAGCAACAAGTGCACCTCGCGGGCGATGTGGGTGAACCTGACCGGGGAATTGCGCGGCGTGCTGGACCGTTACACGCTGGATGATCTCGCCCAGCGGCCCTGCGCGGGCTGCCGCGCGACGGCGGCGCGCGCACGCGGGCTGCGCACAACCGTCAAGGCCCCGGCGCGCGGCCGCGGCGCGTCGAAGCGGTGGAAGTACATGCGGTCTCTGGAGTAGCCGGCCGGGGACGCCGGTCAGCCTTCCCCGCGTCTGATGATCCGGAGCACTTCCTCGAACGTCGCGCAGTAGTGCTGGCAGAGCGGCCGCGTGCCGCTTTCCGGGATGTTGCCCCCCGCCATGCCGATGGCGGCGAATCCCGCGAGGCGCACCGCGCAGACGCCCGCGCCGCTGTCTTCGATGCCGACAACGTGATGGCGATCCTCGAAGGGGATGCCCAGGCCGACGCGGCAGACCTCGGCGTAGAGCCACGGGTGCGGCTTGGACGACAGTTCTCCCAGCGTGCCGGGCTCGCCGGCGCGCATGGGGAACCCCGCCGTCACGATCGCGTCGTAGAACGCCCTCGGGTCGCCGAGCCCCATCGTCCTGAATGCGGCCATGAGCTCCGGCCAGGCCTTCTCATAGAGGCCGGACGTCACCACACCGACGCGGATGCCGTCCTGCTTCAGCGCGAGCAGGAACTCCCGGACGCCGGGCGCCGGCGCGAACGCCTCCGCGCGGCCGCGTCCCTCCAGGATTGCCTGCATCTCGCGGTGGGTGTGCTCGAAATAGTAGTGCCGCGCCTCCTCGACTGTGCGGCCGGGACAGTACTTCCTGATGCAGTACTGGAGGTGCTCCGACACGCTGAAGCCGGATACGAAGGGCAGGTCGCTCGCGTCGAGGGTGAACGAGGCATCACCCAGCAGGCTGCCGGTCGTCTGCTCGATCATCCAGACCCAGAACGGCTCGCTTCTCACCGTCGTGCCGTCAAGGTCCATCAGGATCGCGCGAACGGGGCGTTCGATGGCGACCGGCGGTACCGGGTAGTAGGCCGGGTAGCCGAGGGTGGAATTCACGAACGCCAGCGTGCGGTCGTCGAACACGATGAACTCGACTCGCCGGTCCGCGGGCGTCAGCACGTGGCGCACGCCGTCGCGGCCGACGCGGAAGCGGCCGTCGCTGCACGCCTCGAGCTGCACGAATCCG